>NZ_JAQGIZ010000219.1 GCF_028290885.1 Phenylobacterium sp. | reverse complement strand
AAGAAGGACTTCCAGCTGGCCCGCGCCGAGGACGTGCTGCACTTCGGCTCGGTCGCCCAGACCCCGAAGCTGCCCAAGCCCACGGCCAAGCTCGCCGAGATCTACACCAAGGCCAAGGTGGCCGAGGTGAAGGCCCCGACGCCGACGCCGAAGTAGCCACTCGACCGCGGGAATCGGCGGCAAATCCGCGCATCGTGGGCCCGCTGCCTGAAAATCCGTGCGTTCGCGGGCCGATGGGAAGCCCTCGTTAACCCTGTTTTGGGATTCTCCGCGTCGAGGAGCACCCAAAGCCGTGGCCAGCATCGCACTTCCCCGGATCGCGCTTCCCCGCCTGGCCGCTTCCGGCGTGGGGCCTGGGCGGCTGAGGGCGCTGGCCGCGAGCCGCTACGCCGGCGCGGGCGCCGCGGCCCTGGTGCTCGTCCTGGCGGTCGCGATCCTGCTGAAGCTGCTGGGCCCGGCCAGCCATGATCCTAACGCGGTGCGGGTGTCGCTCACCTCGGCCTTCGGACGCGCGCCCCCGGGCTGGCGCGAGACGCTGGTCCCGCTGCACGGCCCGGCGCAGGTCAGCCAGGACATCATCCGCCTCTCCGAGCACCCGCTGCCTCCCGGCGTCGGCTGGCGGCGCGCCGGCGCGCTGCTGCCACCACCGGCCCCCGGAGCCCCCCTGCCCGCAGCGCCGATCGCCGGCTTCTTCGCGCCCGGCCCGGCCGGACCGCTGCCGATCATCGCGCAGGACGGCCGCACCCCCTTCGAGGCCTACCGCCGGCCGTTCATCCCCAACGGGCGGCCCAAGGTGGCCCTGGTGATCGGCGGCCTTGGCCTGAACGAGCGGGCCACGCAGGCCGCCATCGAGACCCTGCCGCCGGAGATCACCCTGTCCTTCACCCCCTACGCCGAGGGGCTGCAGGGCTGGATCGACATGGCCCGCGCGCGCGGCCACGAGGTGCTGCTGGAAACGCCGATGGAGCCCATCGACTATCCGGACAACGACCCGGGCCCTTACACCCTGATGGCCGGCGCCCAGGGGCCGGAGACGGTGAAGAAGCTGGAGTGGATCCTGTCGCGGGCGACCGGCTATTTCGGTCTGACCAACTACCTGGGGTCGCGGTTCCTGTCTTCGGACGGGGGCTACCAGACCTTCGCGAGCGCCGTCCGCGGACGGGGCCTGGCTTTTGTCGACGACGGGGCGGCCGCGCGCCGGACCGGCGGCGGGATGGTCCGCGGCTCCGCCGAGCGGGTGATCGACGACCAGCTGAACCAGACCGCCATCGACCAGCAACTGCTGGCGCTGGAAGCCGGCGCCCTGCAGCGTGGCCAGGCGCTCGGCTCGGGCTTCGCCTATCCGGTGACGCTGGAGAAGGTGGCCCAATGGTCGCGCGCGCTGGACCAGCGCGGGTTCCAACTGGCGCCGGCCTCGGCTCTCACCCGCCAATGAGCTAGAAGTCCCGGTGGATGGACCACGACCTCGAACTCTATCGCCCGAACGTTGGCGTCGTCCTGTTCCATCCGGACGGACTGGTGTGGCTGGGCCGTCGGGCCAACACGCCGGGGCCGCACAACTGGCAGTTCCCGCAGGGCGGGGTCGACCCCGGCGAGGACCTGGAGGCCGCCGCCCGCCGCGAACTCGCCGAGGAAACCGGGGCCACGCGCGCGACCTTTCTCGGCCGCACCGATGGCTGGGTGGCCTACGACTTTCCGCCGGGCCATGGCGGCTCCAAGGCGCTGCGCGGCTGGAGGGGGCAGAAGCAGGTCTGGTTCGCCTTCCGCTTCGACGGCGACGACGCCGACTTCGACCTCGCCGCCCATACTGCCCCGGAGTTCGACGCCTGGAGATGGGCGTTCCTCGATGAGGCCGCCGAACTGATCGTGCCGTTCAAGCGGGCGGCCTATGAGCGGGTGGTCGAGGCGTTCGGCAACTTTGCTGCGGCGCGCAGCCGCGGTTAAGGGCCTGGAAGGGCGGCCGCGACTAGCCATATGGTGAAGTCTGGGCGCAGGGCGCGAAGTGCGCGCGGATTGCCGCGCCGAGGGAATGAATGACCGCCATCGTCATGGTGCACGGCGCCTTCTGCGGCGGCTGGGCCTTCGAGCGCTTCCGCACGCCCTTCGAGGCGGCGGGGTTCGAGGTGATCGCGCCCAACCTGCGGGGCCACGGGCCCGATGAGCCGGCCGAGGCGGTGATCGGGGTCTCGATGGCCGACTACGCCGCCGACATCGCCGAGCTTTGCGTGGGTCTTCCCGAGCCTCCGGTGCTGCTCGGCCACTCCATGGGCGGCCTCGTGGCGCAGCTCGCCGCCCGCCGAGCCAAGGTCCAGGCCCTGGTGCTGCTGGCGCCCTCTCCGCCATGGGGCGTGGCCGCCTCCAGCCTGGAGGAAGCCGCGACAGCCTTCGGCGTGCAGATGGCCGGCGCCTTCTCGTCCGGCGCCCTGCAGCCGGACAAGGGCCTGATGCGCGCCTACAGCCTCGACCGGGTGCCGAAGGACGAGCGCGAGGCGGCGGTTGCGCGCCTGCGGCCCGAGAGCGCGCTCGCCGTGCGCGAGACGCTGAACTGGTGGCTTGACCCGTTCATGACCACCAGCGTCGGGCCGGGCGTGCTCGACGGCCCGTCCATGGTGATCTCCGGCGAGGGCGACGTGGTGCATTCCCCGGGCACCGCCCGTGCGGTCGCAGGAAGGCTGGGCGCCGCGTTCAGGACCATGCCCGGGATGAGCCACTGGCTGGTCGGCGAACCGGGGTGGGAAGGCGTCGCGCGGCTGGCGATGAGCTGGCTGGCCGAAGAGGTCAGCCTGGCCGTCTGATCGCTCGTCGTACCAGGCCCGCGAGCGCGACCAGCGCCCAGGAGCCCTCCATCACCGTCGAGGACAGGTTGAAGTCGGCGACCAGCAGCGAGACCAGGATCAGGCAGGCGCCGACGAAGTTCGCCAGCAGCGACCAGACGCCCTTGGGGTCGAGGCGTCCGAGGGCTGCGCCGGCGTAAGCCGCCAGGATCATCAGGACGCCGGCGAGACCCGCGGCGTCCGTCCAGCTCATTGGAAGTGGCGTTCCTGGTAGTAGACTTCGCCCGTCGCGAACCTGGGGTTCAGCGGGGTGTCGTCGGGCTTGGTCCAGGTCGTGAAGTTCACCGCGGTCGACGAGGCCGAATCGAGGTGTTCCCAGGACTTCTGCACGCGCTTCACGCCGTCGGCGTTCACCGAGACATAGTTGGCCTGCAGGATCAGCTCCGGCTGGTGCAGGAACGACCAGACGTTGAAGGCGCTGACGATCGGCTTCTCCTGGCCGATCGCATAGTGCACCTCGCCGCGGCAGGCGTCCTTGTTCACGCCCGAGGGGAAGATCGTGACCGTGTAGTTCTTGTCGCCGCCGAGCGGCATGGTCCAGGTGCCCTCGCGCCGATTGAGCTTGAAGCCGTTGGCCTTGGCGAGATCATCGAGCTTGCCGCCGCGGACCAGCGGCACGCAGACCTTTTCGACCACATTGAGCAGCACGGCGCCGTCGCCGGTGGTGGGGAGTGTCGGCGGGGCCTCGGCGGCAGGCGCCGGCGTCTCGGGCGTGGCCGCAGGCGGCGCCGCGGTGGAAGGCGCCGGCGTGCTGGGCGCTGCGGTGGTCGGCGGCGAAGCGGGCTGCGTCGCCGGCGCAGGGGCCGGCGCGGCAGGCGTCTGGGCCTGGGCCGCGGACGCGACGGCCACGGTTAGGATCAGACTGGCGAGGGCAGTGCGCATCTAGTTTCCCCTGACTTCAGCGGGCCATAAAACGGGAGCAAGACGCCCTAGGCAAGACCCGACGACGGCAAATTTACGACTATAATTCGGTTGCCTCAATCGCATGCTCGGCCAGCACTGTGAAGCCGTCCGGCGTCACGTCCGCAAAGCCGCCGCGCACGTCGAAGACGGTGACCTTGCCGTCGTTGTGCACGCGCACCGGACCTTCTTTCAGCGCGGTCATGAACGGCGCGTGACCGGCCAGGACCCCGAAATCGCCCTCGGAGCCCGGCGCATCGACCTGGTCGACCAGGCCGGAGAACAGCTCGCGCTCCGGCGAGACCAGCGAGAAGCGAAGCTTGTCGGGCATCAGGCTTCCGCCGCCAGCTTTTCGGCCTTGGCGACCGCGTCCTCGATGGTGCCGACGTTGTAGAAGGCGGCTTCCGGCAGGTGGTCGTACTCGCCGTCCACCACCGCCTTGAACGAGCGGATGGTGTCTTCCAGGCTGACGAACACGCCGGGCGTGTTGGTGAACTGCTCGGCCACGTGGAACGGCTGCGACAGGAAGCGGCTGATCTTGCGGGCGCGGGCGACCGTCAGCTTGTCCTCTTCCGACAGCTCGTCCATGCCCAGGATGGCGATGATGTCCTTCAGCGACTTGTAGGCCTGCAGCGTCTCCTGCACCCGGCGGGCGACGTTGTAGTGCTCTTCGCCGATCACCAGCGGGTCCATGATGCGCGAGGTGGAGTCGAGCGGGTCCACCGCCGGGAAGATCGCCTGGGCGGCGATGTCGCGGCTGAGCACGGTGGTCGCGTCCAGGTGGGCGAAGGAGGTGGCCGGCGCCGGGTCGGTGAGGTCGTCGGCGGGCACGTAGATCGCCTGCACGGAGGTGATCGAGCCCTTGGAGGTCGAGGTGATCCGCTCCTGCAGGTTGCCCATCTCGGTCGCCAGCGTCGGCTGATAGCCCACCGCCGAGGGGATGCGGCCCAGGAGCGCCGACACTTCGGAGCCCGCCTGGGTGAAGCGGAAGATGTTGTCGATGAAGAGCAGCACGTCCTTGCCCTCTTCGTCGCGGAAGTACTCGGCCTGGGCCAGGCCCGTCAGCGCCACACGGGCGCGAGCGCCGGGCGGCTCGTTCATCTGGCCGTAGACCAGGGTGCACTTTGAGCCCTCGGTCGAGCCGTTGTTCTTGCGCGGGTCGACGTTGACGTTGGACTCGATCATCTCGTGATAGAGGTCGTTGCCCTCGCGGGTCCGCTCGCCAACGCCGGCCAGCACCGAATAGCCGCCATAGGCCTTGGCGATGTTGTTGATCAGCTACTGCATGGTCACGGTCTTGCCGAAGCCGGCGCCGCCGAACAGGCCGATCTTGCC
>NZ_JAQGIZ010000205.1 GCF_028290885.1 Phenylobacterium sp. | reverse complement strand
CATGCGCGAGATGATGGGCGACTTCACGATCGGCAACCACCTGGTGCTGCTGGTCGAACTCGACGGTCAGCCGTGGATCGCCGACGTGGGCTTCGGCGACGGCAGCCTGGAGCCGTTCCGCCTGCAGCCGGCCGCCATGACCTTCGGCGGCTATCGCTTGCGGCTGGAGGCGCTGGATGAGTGCTGGTGGCGCTTCCACAATCACGAATTCGGCGGCGCGCGGTCCTTCGACTTCGCGGTGGCGCCCGCCGACCCGGACCTGCTGGCCGAGAAATGCCGGTGGCTGCAGAGCGCGCCGGACTCCAATTTCGTGCTGAACGCCGTCGTGCAGCGCTTCCGCGGTGAGGAGATCCTGCAGCTGCGCGGACGCACGCTGCGCCAGGTAACGCCGGCAGGCGTGGACACGAGCCTGCTGCACTCCGCCGACGAGTTCGTCGAGGTCCTGGCCGCCGACTTCGGCCTCGACCTGCCGGAAGCCGCCACGCTCTGGCCCCGCATCCTTGCGCGCCACGAGCAGGTGATGGCGGCGCAGGCCGAAACTGCGCAGGCCTAGCGCCGGTAGGCGTAGCCCACGCGGAAAGTCCGCGGCTCGGAGTAGCTGTCCACGAAGTCCGCGGTCTTGCCTGTGGAGATCTTGGCGTCGGCGAGGTTATCGACCGCAAGGTAGACCTCTTGGCCCGGCGCGAGGCTCCAGGCGGCCCGCGCGTTAAGTTCGGCGCCCGGCGGCAGGCGCCGCGCGTTCTGGTCGTCGTCGAACTGGGTCGAGACGTAGCGGACCTGCGCGCTCAGGGTCAGCTTCTCCAGCGCGCGCCAGTCGAGGCCGCCGGTGACCGTCCATTCCGGCGTCTGGGCCGGGCGCAGGCCGGTGAGCTGCGGGGCGCTGGAGCCGCCGTCGACGCGGGCGTGGGTGTAGGCGAAGGCGGCCCGCCAGCTGAGCGTCGTGACGATGTCCCCCGAGGCGTCCCCCTCCACGCCCCAGGCGTCGATCTCGCCGGCGTTGCGCCGTTGACGCAGCGTGCCGCCGGCCGGGATGAACCCGGCCAGGGGGAAGGTCCCGGGGCCGATGCCGATGGTGACGTTGGTGATCGGGTCGTTCAGCTGGTTGTAGAACAGGGTGGCTTGCCAGTGGACGAGCGTGTCTCCGCCGAGGCCCGCCTCGATCCCGTAGAGCTTTTCCGGCGTCAGCAGCGGATTGGCCTCGGTGATGTCGTTGCCGACCCGGAACGGGCGGTGCAGCTCGTTCAGCGTCGGCGCCCGGAAGCCGGCGTAGGCCGCGCTCCGCAGCCAGACGTCCGGCGTCAGGGTGTAGCGGATGCCGATCCGGCCGGTGGGCACGGTCCCGGAGTCGTTCGGCGCGGGGGAATTGAGGGTCGTGGCCCCGGTCGCCAGCACGAACTCATGTCGCTGGGCGTCGCTGGCGGTCCACTGGTCCACCCGCGCGCCGCCCGTGACGATCCAGGGGCCCTGGTCGTAGGCGCCCTCCAGGTAGAGGCCGCCGACGAAGGTCTTGCCGCCGGCGTCGCGGCCCATGGTGAAGGCGCCATTGACCACCCGGAACTGCTCGTGGTCGGTCCCGTCCGCCCAGCGGGCGTCGGCGCCCGCCTCCCAGGACGCCTGGCCCCACCGGCCCTGCAGGGCGGCGTTCAGCCCATAGCCATGCGCCGGCGTCGAGAACTCGTTGTTGGCCGGCGTGGTGGTGGCGCGCCCCGGCGCCACGGCGACCGAGGTGTTGAGCAGGTCGCTGCTGCGCGCCCAGGCCTGCAGCCGCCAGCCGCCGACGCCGCTGGCCGCCGGACGCGCCAGGGTGAACGTCGCCGACGATCCCTCGGCCTTGGAGCGCGCGCCCAGCAGGCCTGCGCCGCGGCGCTCCTGGAAGACGCCGAGCCGCGCGGCAGCCTGCACGCCGTCGAAGTCGTGCTGCGCCCGAAGCGCGATGGACTGGTCCTGCAGGGTCAGCGGCTGGTCCGCGGCGCCGGCCGCCGAACCGCGGACGGGCGTGTAGCCGTCGGTGGTCTCCGCCGAGGCGGTGACCAGTAGGCCCGGCGCGCCACCGGACACCGCCGCGCGATAGCTGTTGCGCTCGCCCGCCGAGACGTCCAGCGCCGCCAGCCCCTCGCCCGCGCCCCGCTCCTGCAAGGCGATCACCCCGGTAAGCGCGCCCGCGCCATAGGGGCCGGCCCCAGCGCCACGCACGATGGTCGCGCCGTCCAGCCCCTCGGACGGCAGCGCCGTCCAGATCACCCAGCCGCCGAACGGATCGTTCACCGGCGCGCCGTCCAGCGTCACCAGCGCCCGGCCCGCGCCCGAGCCGGCGATCGCCCGCAGCGAGACGCCCTGGGTGGTGGGGTTGGCGGAAAGCGAAGTGGTGCGGCGGAACAGGGAGACGCCGGGCGTGCTCTCCAGCGCCTGGTCGAGCCTCGGCGTCTGCTTTAGGATCTGCGGCCCGATCTGCACGGCGCTGAACGCCGCCTCGCCGCCTAGCGGCGGGAGCCGGGGCGGATAGACCACCACGGCCTCGACCGTCGGCGTTGGCGGTGGCGGGACTGCGGCCATTGGAACAAACCTCGCGAGCGCGAAGCTGTGCATTCGCGGGGGTTAGGGCTATCCAGCACGGATGCGGAGCGCAACAACCAAGGTCGCCATCGTCACCGGGGCCGGCAGCGGGATCGGCCGGGCTGTGTCCCTGGCGCTACTGCGGACCGGCTGGTCGGTGGCGCTCGCTGGCCGCCGCGCCGAGCCGCTGGCCGAGACCGCGGAGCTGGCCGGCGAGGCCGCGGACCGCGCCCTGCCCCACGTCACCGACGTCGCCGACCCGGCGTCCGTGGCGGCGCTTTTTGAGGCGACCGGGGCCCGGTTCGGCCGTCTCGACCTGCTGTTCAACAACGCCGGGACCGGCGCGCCGCCCGTGCCGCTGGAGGAACTCTCCGTCGAGCACTGGAAGCGCGTCGTGGACATCAACCTGACCGGCGCCTTCCTCTGCACCCAGGCCGGGTTCCGCCAGATGAAGGATCAGGACCCGCGCGGCGGGCGGATCATCAACAACGGCTCGATCTCGGCCCATG
>NZ_JAQGIZ010000170.1 GCF_028290885.1 Phenylobacterium sp. | reverse complement strand
GGCAAGCCTGCCGCCACCGGCACGACGGCGACCCCGGCCACCGGCGCCGGCGGCCCGACCGGCGCCGGTGCGCCGAAGCAGGAAGCCTCCAAGCCCGGCGGCGCGAATTAATCTCCGCGGGGTTATTTGATCCGCCGATAAGCCGTCGGCGCACCGACCCCCGCCGCCTCGATCCGGGCCACGGCCGCCTCCAGCGGCTCGATGGCGACCATCATGTGGTGGCCGTTGGCGTGGACGATGCGGGTCTCGTCGAGCCCGATGGCCACGTGGCCCTTCCAGAACACCAGGTCGCCGCGGCCGAAGTCCTCGCGCGCGATCGCACGCCCGAGGCTCGCCTGCTGGTCGGTGTCGCGCGGGCAGGCTAGGCCGCAGGCGAACAGCGCTTGCTGCACCAGGCCCGAGCAGTCCAGGCCGAGGCTCTCGCGGCCGCCCCAGAGGTACGGCGCGCCGAGGAAGCGCTCGGCGACGGCGGCGGCGTCGGTCTCGAAGACGCCGAGGGGGGCCAGATGCTCCGCTGTCATCCAGCCCGCGCCCGCCGCCTTGCAAAGCCGGCCCTCCTGCGCCTCGACGGCGACCAGGGCGTTCAGCGAATAGGGCCCCAGCGCGCGCGTCTTGATGCTCGGCTCGGCGAAGGCGTAGGTGCGGATGGCCGCGACCCGGTGGGTCGGCTCCGGCGCCAGGGGCGCGAGCGCGGCCGCCGCCACGAAGCCGACATAGCCGTCCCGCCGCGCCTGGCCCCAGAAGAAGCCGCCCTCCTCCTCAATGACTTCGAAGGCCTCGCCGAACAGCAGCTGGTCCATCTGCTCCGAGGCCACGTCCGGCGCGCGGTGGACGCCGGTCGCCGGCACCGCGCAGCTCATGGTCTTGGCATCGAGATAGACCTCGGCGCGGACGAGGCCCTCCAGCGAGCGGCTGGCGATCCCGTCGCGCAGGGGGGTCACGCGCGGATCATCCGTCTCGAGGGTCGCCGTCATGCGAAGCGGTCCCGGATCATGCGGTAGAGGCCGCGGATCGCCTGCGCCTCGGCCCCGGCGGGGAAGCCCGGCCGGTTGCGCGGGTTCCAGGCGAAGATGTCGAAGTGGGCCCAGGGTCCGCAATCGGGACCGGTCGGCGCGAACCGCTGCAGGAACAGGGCGGCGGTCACCGAGCCCGCCTGCGCCCAGGCGTCGGGATCGTTCTTGATCTCCGCCACGTCGCTGTCGAGGGCGTCGGCGTAGCCCTTCCAGAGCGGCATCCGCCACACCGGATCGGAGGCCGCCTTGGCCGCTCGCTCGATGTCGGCCGCCAGGTCCTCGTCGTCGGTGTAGAACGGCGGCAGCTGTGGGCCCAGCGCCACGCGGGCGGCCCCGGTCAGGGTGGCGAGATCCAGGGTCAGCGCCGGCTCCAGCTCGCCGGCGCGGGTGAGAGCGTCGGCCAGGATCAGCCGGCCCTCGGCGTCGGTGTTGCCGACCTCGATGGACAGGCCCTTGCGCGAGGCCAGGACGTCGCCCGGCCGCATGGCGTCGCCGGAGATGGCGTTCTCCACCGCCGGGATCAGAACCGCCAGCCGCACCGGCAGGCCCGCGGCCATGATCATCCGGCCGAGCGCCAGCGCGTGGGCCGCCCCGCCCATGTCCTTCTTCATCTGCCGCATGCCGGCCGAGGGCTTGATGTCCAGGCCGCCGGTGTCGAACACCACCCCCTTGCCGACCAGGCAGACCAGCGGCTGGCCGCCCTGGCCCCCAGGTCCGTCCCAGGTCAGCTCGATCATCCTTGGCGCGCGCGCGGGATCGGCGGCGCGTCCGACGGCGTGCACCGCCGGGTAGTTGGCCTCCAGCAGGCCCTCACCGGTGATGACGGTGATCTGCGCGGCGTGCTGCTCGGCGATCTCGCGGGCGATGGTCTCGAGCTGCAGCGGCCCCATGTCGTTGGCCGGCGTGTTGATCATGTCCCGGGCCAGCGCGCAGGCGTGGGCCACGTGGCGGACCTCGGCCACGTCGACGTCTTCCGCCAGCAGCTTGGCGCGCTCGCCGCTGTGGGTCTTGTAGCGGTCGAACCTGTAGCTCCCGAGCGCGAAGGCCAGCGCGACCTGCTCGGCGTCCAGGCCCTCCGGCGCCCGCGCGATCCAGTAGGTGCCGGCGGGCAGCTTGGCCGCAAGCGCGCGGAACGCCATGGGGTCGGGCTCCGCGCCCAGCCCGAACCAGACGCCGGTCATCGCGCCGTCGGCGTCGGGCGTGACCAGCACCTGGCCGACCTTGCCCTTGAATTCGGACAGCGCGGCGAAGGCCTTCACAAACGTTGGAGCCGCGTCCAGGGCCGGGCCGACCTCATTCTCGGTGAGCGCATGGACCGGGATGGCCGGGACGTCCGAGCTTTGCAGGATCACGTCGGACATGGGGGGCGCCTTCGCGAGAGATTGGACGGCTTTTTCCTAGTCGCATCCGCGCCGGCGCCGCAACCGCCGCATGCGGCGCGTCAGAGGCGGCCGATCAGCGTCGAGGCCGGAAAAGCGGTGAGCGCCCCCGCGCAGATCGCCACGCCATAGGGCACGTCCTGCCCAGGCTCGATCAGGCGGGCGAACCAGGGAGGGCCGATGGGCAGGTAGGGCCGGACATAGGCCGAGCGCAGGCCAAGCAGGCCGACGGACAGTACGCCGCCGGCCACGCCGGTCGCGCCCAGGAAGGTCACCGTCGCCGGCCAGCCGATCCACAGGGCGGCGGCTGCGAACAGCTTGGCGTCGCCGCCGCCGATCCAGCGGAGGAAGTACATCACCATGCCCAGCGCCAGCGCCGCGACGCCGATGCCCAGGTGAAGGCCGATGGTGGAGAGCGGCAGACCCAGCGCCAGTGCGGCGACGGGAAAGGCCGCGATCAGGGCGAGCGAAATCCAGTTGGGAATGGTGTAGCTCGTCGCGTCGCGCAGCGCCGCCACGATCACCAGGATCGGAAAGATCAGTAGCAGCAGGGTCTGAACGGCGTGGATCATCGCGCAACTCCGTGGCGCCTCAGCATGGGGCCTGCCGATGAACGGAGCGTTTCACGGATCCAGATAAGCAAAAACCCCGGCGGACGGGCCGCCGGGGTCTGCCGACCTGTCTCGAAGGCTGTCGCCTACGGAAGGTCGTTGGTCACCAGGTTGAAGGTGCCGGACAGCTTGGTGCCCAGGAGGCTCAACGCCGTCACCAGGACAACCGCGACGAGGGCGGCGATCAGGCCGTACTCGATGGCGGTGGCGCCGGATTCGTCCTTCAAGAAACGCGTAACGAACTTGGACATGATTTATCTCCTCTGACCGAACTGTGGACTAGTGGGCGCCAAGCGGTTCGGCCTGTTTGCCCGTGTTGCGCCGTAAAAATCCCATAATGCGTTTAATGCCGTGTAAATCTAGACTCGGAAAATTTAGAGTTATACTCAACAGATATTTACCAATTGAAAGACCGTTGTTCTGCATTGCCCGTGATGTGATGCCCGGATCTCGTAGTCCGACAGTCGGCGCAAAAGAAAACCCCGGCGGTATGAGCGCCGGGGTCTCCGTCGTATTCGATTGAAGCCGAAGCTTAGGGCAGGCTGTTGGCCACCTTGTTGAAGGTGCCGGACAGCTTGTTGCCCATGGCGCCGAGAGCGGTCACCAGGACCACGGCGACGAGGGCGGCGATCAGACCATACTCGATGGCCGTGGCGCCGGATTCGTCCTTCAGGAAGCGCGTGACAAAATTGGACATCTTGATCTCCTTCTAAGCGAGCAGTCGTTGGCGGGCTTCAAGCTTTCCGCCTGCTCGCCCAAATGCACCCTAAGGATCACATGGAACGCTTAACTGCCAGTAAACGCCGTCCGTTTACGAATCCATTCTTCTTGGTCAATCTCTGTTAACCCTAAGTTCTGGTAAATATTTCCGACTACTACTGCGTCTAACCTCCTATAATGTTTGACGTTGTTTAGTTATTATTTGATTTTCCATGTGCGTTGTTTTTCTCGCGTCAGCACGCGGAGACGCCATGCTTGCGGTGGCGATTCTGCTCTTCCGCGGCCCGCATCGCGGCGCCCAAGCCCTGCCGGCGCGGTTAGGCGCTGCGCTGCAGCTCGCGGCCGCCGCCCTTGACGAAGGCGAGGCCGATCAGGCCGATCACCAGGAGCACGATGATGCTCGCAAAGCCGCCTTGCTGGCTGTGCGTCATGGTGGTGCCGATGTTCACCAGGGTCGGCGCGAGCCACAGGGTGGCGACCCCCGACAGCGCATAGACGCCGAAGAAGGCGCCGGTCTGCTCCGGCGGGGTCAGCCGGGTCAGGAGCGTGCGGCTGGACGCGTACTGGCCGGTGATGAAGATGGCGTTCAGGAAGCCGATGCCGATGAACGCCCAGTCCGGCAGGTGGCGGAACACCGGCCCGCCCCAGAGCGGCGCGTGGGCGGCGGCGTCATACGGCCAGAAATAGAACAGCCGGTCCGGCGCGATCCCCAGCATGGCCGTGAGGCAGACGGCTGTGACGCTGATCTGGATACGCAGGGCGGCTTTCGGCCCGAGCACCCCGTCCAGCCAACGGGCCAGGAAGCCGCCCCCGACGGCGAGCACGCTGAGCATGATGCCGTAGGCGAGCATCTCCAGCGGCCCCCACTTCATCACCCCGATCGCATAGACGCCGGCGTAGATCAGGACGGCGTTCATGCCGTCGACGAAGAACATGCGTGAGGCCAGGTAGATGACCGCGTCCTTGTAGCGCCGCACCGTCTTCAGCATGCGCCAGAGCTCGGCCGCGCCGTTCCCCCAGGCGGTCAGGACCGGGACGCCGGTGCGCGGCGCGTCGGGGGTGAACAGGAACAAGGGGATCGAACCCACCGCGAGCAGCCCCGCAGCCATCAGGGCCACCACCCGCTCCGGCTCGTGGGTGAGCGGGTTCAGGCCGAACAGCGGCGCCGCGGGGACCCAGCTCCAGTGCACCTTGCCGGGCAGGGCGAAGGCCCAGGCGGTGAAGGCGAGCGCCACGACCGAAGCGGCGTTGCCCAGCGATAGGGCCAGCGCCGAGGCCTTGTGGGCGGCCCTCAGGCCCGCGGCGCGGATCAACATCGAATTGTGCAGCACCTCGGCGTAGACGAACAACAGGCGCGCGCCGATGTAGAGCGTGGCCAGCATCGCGAGCGTCATCCACCCGCCGGGCCTGGCGAACCACAGGGCCGCGATCATCGGGACCATCAGTCCGACGATCAACCCGAGCCATGGCTTCCGCGGTCCCAGCTTGTCGATGGAAGCGCCGAGGAAGGGCGCGGTGACCACCACCACCCAGCCGATGATCTGGTCCCAGCTTGAGATGGTCGCCTGGCCGCGCACCGGATCGCCCACCAGCACCGAGGCCACGTAAGGCATGAAGATGTAGATGGTGACCAGGATGATGAAGGGGTCGCGGCCCCCTTCAAAGATCGACCAGGCGTAGCCGCCGAGGGTGAGCTTGCCGTCGCCCCCGACCATCGCGATCGTCGGGGGCTCGACGATGGCTGCCGGCCCGTCAGCGTCCAGAGGCTTGAGTTCGCTCACCAAATTCCCCTACGCCGCCGTTTCTGGATGTGGCGGTCAGAGGTGGACGTTAGACCGGCTCCGGTCAGGCCGCCAGCTTGGCGTCCACCGCCGCGAGCGCAGCCCTGGCGTCGGCGGCAAAGCCCTGCGCGGCCAGCGCCTCGCAGAGCGCGGTCAGGCACAGGCGCACGTGCCAGGCGGTGGCCGAGGCCCCCATCAGCCCGATCCGCCAGACCTTGCCCTTCAGGGGGCCGAGGCCCGCGCCGATCTCCAGGTCCCAGGTCTTCAGGACGTGGGCGCGGGCGGCGGCCTCGTCGACGCCCTCGGGCACGAGCACGGTGTTCAGCTGCGGCAGGCGGTGGGGCTCGGCCACCAGCATCTTCAGGCCCGCCGCCTCCAGGCCGGCCACCAGGGCCTCGTGCATGCGGGCGTGGCGCACGATCGCCGCCTGCTGGCCCTCTTCGAAGATCGCCACCAGCGCCTCATGGAGCCCATAGAGCGCGTTGATAGGGGCCGTGTGGTGATAGGTCCGGCCGCCCTCGCCGCCCCAGTAGCTCCTCAGCAGGTTGAAATCCAAAAGCCAGTTTCGGACCTTCTCCTTGCGCCCGGAGATCGCCGCCTGGGCCCGTTTGGAGAGCGCGATGGGCGAGAGCCCCGGCGGCGCCGAGAGGCATTTCTGGGTCCCCGAATAGACCACGTCGGCGTCCCAGCCGGCCACGTCCACCACGATGCCGCCCAGCGAGGTCACGCAGTCCACCACCGACAGCGCCCCGTGCCTGCGGGCGACCGCGCAGAGGCTCGCCGCATCGCTGCGCGCGCCGGTCGAGGTCTCGGCGTGCACGAAGGCCAGGACCTTCGTCGGCGCCTCCGCCAGCGCCGCCTCGACGCGGGCCGGATCGACCGGCTGGCCCCAGTCGTGGTCGACAGTGACAACCGTCGCGCCCGCGCGGCCCGCCATGTCGGCCATGCGTCCGCCGAAGGCGCCGTTGACCGCGATCACCGCCCGGTCCCCAGGCTCCAGCAGGTTCATGATCGCTGCCTCCATGCCGGCGGTGCCGGGCGCAGGCAGCGGGACGCAGGCATGGTCGGGGGCGTTGAACAGCCGCTGCAGGGCCCCCTTGATCTCCTCCATCAGCGCCTGGAACGCGGGGTCCAAGTGGCCGATCGTCGGCCGCGCCAGGGCGCCTAGCACCCGCGGGCTGACGTCGGAGGGGCCCGGCCCCATGAGGATCCGGCGGGGTGGCTGGAAGGTCTGCATCACGGCTCCGGGCTGGCGCGGCTGCTTAGGACGCCCGCGCCCGCCGCGCAATCGCCGGATCAGACCAGCAGGCGCTCGTGGATGCGTTCGCGCAGGGCGCCGTCGAGGCCGAGCGCGGTATCCAGATAGCCGTCGAGCGACCCGTGCTCCGTCCGCATGGCCTCAAAGGCGCAGGCGAGATACTCCGCCTCCACCCGCATGGCGGTCATCAGCGCCTCGTCCGAGGCCACCCGGCCGGTGGTCTCGCGGATCATCTCGCGGATCGTCGGCAGGCGCGCCGTCAGCCGCTCGGTGTCGTTGGTCAGCAGGTAGTCGGCCTGGATGTCGTCGTCGTCGACGCCCGCCAGGTGGTGGGTCAGGGCGCAGAGGATGCCGGTGCGGTCCTTGCCCGCCGCGCAATGCACCAGGACCGGGCCCCGGCTCTCGGCCAGAGCGCGGAAATAGCGCCCGTAGAGGTCAAGGTGCCGACGCTGATGCGGCGCCTGGCGATAGTAGTCCAGCATGTAGCTGCGGAACGAGCCGACGGTCAGGTCCGAGGTGGCGATGAACGTCGCCCATTCGTCGGCGCTGTCCTGGCCGATGTCGTTCTCGATCACCTGGGCCGAGAAGCCCGGCCAGCGGCGGCTGGGGTCGCGCTCGCGCTCGTTGGAGCGGCGCAGGTCGACGACCACCGCAAGTCCAAGGCCGGCGAGCTTGGCGAGGTCCGCCTCGGTCGCCCGCGCCTGGTGCGCGGAGCGGTAGAGCAGGCCGCGGCGCAATCGCCGGCCGGCCGCGGCGTAGTCGCCGAAATCCCGGAAGTTCTCGATTCCTTCGAACGCGATGCGCCGGGTCATGACGACCGTCTAGCGGGCTTTTTCGACAGAATCGAGACGGGCCGGGCGAGGGCGTCCCACCCCGCCGAACGGCCCGGCGATCAGCCCAGCAGCCGCGCCTGGAGCCGCTCGCGCAGAGGCTGGCCGACGCCCAACACCTGCGTGAGATAGCCGTCGAGCGAGCCGTGCGCCTCGCGGATCACGGCGAAGGCGGTTTCGAGATAGGCAGGGTTGACCGAGACCGCCACCCGCAAGCCCGCCTCGTCGACGGTCTTGCCGACCGTATCGCGCAGCCAGGGACCCAGGAAGGCCATCTTCCGCGCCATCCGGCTCTCGTCGTTGGTGAGCAGGTAGTCGGCCATGATGTCGTCGGCGTGCACGCCCAGCACGTGGTGGGTGAGCGCGCAGATCAGGCCGGTGCGGTCCTTGCCCGCCGCGCAGTGCACCACGATCGCCCCGTCGGCCGCCGCCAGGGTCTGGAAGTAACGGGTGAAGAGGTCGATGTGCCGCGCCTCGAACGGCGCGCGGCGGTAATAGGCCATACCGTCGTCCAGGAACCACTGGGCGTTGACCTCCGCGCCCTTCATCGATTGCGCCCAGTCGGCGTGGTTGGAGAGGATGTCGTTCTCCACCACCGCCGCGCCGAACCCCGGCCAGCGCTTGGAGGGCTCGCGCGTCCTCTCCTCGGTGCGGCGCAGGTCGATGATCGCGGCCAGCCCCAGGTCACGCATCCGCGCCAGATCGGCCTCTGTGGCATAGGCATGGTTGGCGGAGCGGTAGAGCACCTCCCGCTTCACAGCCCGGCCGCTGGCGGTGTCATAACCCCCGAAATCGCGGAAGTTTTCGATGCCGTCGAAGTCCATGTGTCGGGTCATGCGGCGTGACCTAGCCGGAATCGGAGACCGGATCGAGGGTCCGGGGCCGGTCAGCGCCGAACGTGCACGACGGCCCATCGGTCCGAATAGAGCCGTCGCCAGCCGGGCATGCGGTCCATCGCCTCGATGACCGGCGTCCCGGTCTTGAAGAGCGTCCAGCCGACGCGGCGGCGGTCGAGCGCTTGCCCAAGAGCCCGGGGGTCCGGACGCGTCAGGCGCGCGTAGTCCTCGAGGTAGGGGTCGCCATACAGGTCGGCTCGGCTGTCGATGTAGGGACGCAGATGCTGGCCGATCAGGAATCCGCCGAAACTGTACTCGTTCAGCACCGGGGTCTGCCGGATCGAAGCCGGCGTAGCCGCCACCGCCGAAACCGGTGTGTCGGGACCATCGCCTCGGACCACCGGCACGGCCATCCGGCCAACCCCGAGAGCAACGGCGAGCGCCGCGGCCGCCAGCCCCGAGACCGGCGCGCGGGCCAGGCTCTCGCCGCGCTCGGGCGTGTCGGCGCCCTGCCCGAACCCGACCGCCATCGGCCTCGCCAGGACCAAGGCCGCGATCACGCCCAGCATCTGCTCGTAGCGTCCGTGCTGCAGGCTCAGGTGAATGAGCAGGAGCAGCAGCGCGGCCCGGATGGCCGGTAGCCGGATCGGGCGGGTGAACAGGATGAACAACATGGCGAGCAGCCCGGCCTCGAGCGGACCGAACGTCCCGAAATTCTCCGGAGCCCATTCCCCGATGTGGGCAAGGCCCGTCATCCGCAGGAGCTGGAACGGGAACAGCAGGGTCCCGAAGCCGTCCGGGCTCAGCACCGCCATGGCCGCGGCGGCGATCCCGAAGGCGCCCCATCCAAGCACCACGGCGCGACGGCCCAGCGCCGACGTCGCCGCCAGCAGCGCCTCCAGGGCGAACGGCGCGATCAGCGCGAGGCCGAACATGAAGCTCCCATGCAGGTTCGCCCACAGCGCCATCAGCGGCAGCACGATCCACCGGGGCCGCCGATCCTCGGCGCGGGCCCGGATCAGCTCGGCGGTCCAGACCTCCAGGATCGGCAAGGCCAGCATGTGCGGCCTCGCCAGCAGGCTGCCCGTCCCCAGCGCCAGGCCGAGGAGCAGCAGGCACAGCAGGGGAATGCCGTCCACCCAGCGGCTGAGGTCGCGAGCGAGCAGCCAGGCCGTCAGGCCGGCCGCCGCCGCAGTCAGGATCACCACCGCGCTCCAGCCGCCGAGATCGAAGGCGCCGCCCAACAGGACCTGCGCGAGCCACTCGTGCGTGTGCCAGGGCGCGCCCTGGAACGTGTACGAGAAGGGGTCCGTGTGGATGACGGCCCGCTGATCGATCATCAGCCGCCCGGCGGCGACGTGCCACCAGGTGTCGCCATCGTTCAGCACCCTGGAGGAAAGTGCGGCCAGGAAGGTGAGCAAGGCAGCGAGCGGCGGCGCAACGGCTCGGAGCTTCACGCCCATCCGAACGACCTCGCCATCAGATGTCCATCCAAGCCGGCCGTCAGGGTCGCGGCCAACTCCTCGGACTAGGGCCTTCGCGTGAACATCTGGTCACCGCGCTCCCTCAGTCCGTCGGGGCCCCTACCGGAAGGGCGGTTCGTCGAAGCTCCTGAGCTTGCGCGAGTGCAGGCGCGGACCCTCCTGGCGCAGCAGGTCCATGGTCGCCACCCCGATCTGCAGGTGCTGGCTGATCGCCCGGTCGTAGAAGGCGTTGGCCTGGCCCGGCAGCTTGAGCTCGCCGTGCAGCGGCTTGTCCGACACGCAGAGCAGGGTCCCGTAAGGCACCCGGAAGCGGTAGCCCTGGGCGGCGATGGTGGCGCTTTCCATGTCGATGGCCACCGCCCGGCTCTGGTTGAACCTGAGCGCGCTCGATGAATAGCGTAGCTCCCAGTTGCGGTCGTCGGTGGTGACGATGGTGCCGGTGCGCAGGCGCCGCTTCAGCACCTCGCCGGTCTCGCCGGTGACGATCTCGGCGGCGCGGTTGAGCGCCACCTGCATCTCGGCGATCGGCGGGATCGGGATCTCCGGCGGCAGCACCTCGTCCAACACGTGGTCGTCGCGCAGATAGGCGTGGCCCAGCACGTAGTCGCCGATGGTCTGGCTGCCGCGCAGGCCGCCGCAGTGGCCGATCATCAGCCAGGCCTGGGGCCGCAGCACCGCCAGGTGGTCGCAGATCGTCTTGGCGTTGGACGGCCCGACCCCGATGTTGACCAGGGTGACCCCGGCGCGGCCCTCGGCCATCAGGTGGTAGGCCGGCATCTGGTGACGGCGCCAGGCCGCCGCGTTGATCGTGGCTTCCGCGTTCGGCGTGTCGGCCGTGACCACCACGTTCCCCGCCGCCGACAGCGCCGTATACGGCCCGCCTTCCTTCAGCTGCTGGCAGCCCCAGCGGACGAACTCGTCCACGTAGCGGTGATAGTTGGTGAACAGGATGTACTGCTGCACGTGCTCGGCCGGGGTGCCGGTGTAATGGGTGATCCGGGCCAGCGAGAAATCCGTGCGCAGCCCGTCGAACAGCGACAGCGGCCGTGGGCGGTCATGGTTGTTGGCCCAATAGCCGTCGGCGATCTCGTCGCCGATGTAGGCCAGCTCGGTGGTCGGGAAGTGCCGGGCGATCTCCGCGGAGCCGATGTCGGCCAGCGCGATGTCGGCCTGGCCGTCCAGCACATAGGGGAACGGCATCTCCTGGTTGGAGCGGCCGACCTCGATCTCCACCTTGAAGTCCTGGGCCAGCAGGCTGAGCTGCTCGATCAGGTAATCCCGGTAGAGGTCCGGCCGCGTCACGGTGATCGCATAGCGGCCAGGCGCGCTGATGCGGGCGTAGGCGCGGCTGATCCGCGGGAACGGCTGGCCGGCCGGCCAGTTGAGCCGCAGCTCCGGGTAGGCGAAGGCGCCGGCGGCGCGCATCGCCGGATCGGGCGGCGGTCCTCCGTCCAGGAATTCCTTGAGGGCGCCCCGCAGGGCCTCGACCGTCTTGCGGTATTCTTGTTCTAGCCGATCCACGATGCCGGCTGCGTCTGCTTTCGATGTCATCGACGCTTTATAGCGACGCCAGGCGAAGGTTGCGAGACTCCGGCGCAAAGGCTCGCGCGCCGGTTGCCACGGTTCGCATGGCGGCTCATGCTGCTATGCAGCAGAGAGGGCGACGTGACGGGCAGCGCGGGCAGCAAAGTCGAACGGCGGCTGACGGCGATCCTCGCGGCCGATGTCGCCGGCTACAGCCGGCTGGTGTCTGCCGACGAGGAGGGCACGCTTGCCCTGGTGGCGTCGCACCTGCGCGAGATCATCCAGCCGGCGGTCGGCGACCATGGCGGACAGGTGATCAAGACCACCGGCGACGGGGTGCTGGCGGCGTTTGGCAGCGTGGTGAGCGCGCTGCAGTGCGCCATCCGTATCCAGACCGCGATGGCGGAGCGCAACGCCGAGGCGGCTGTCGGCAAGCGCGTCGACTTCCGCATGGGCCTGCACGCCGCCGACGTGGTCGTCGAAGGTGGCGACATCTTCGGCGATGGCGTGAACGTGGCCGCTCGCCTCGAGGCGCTGGCCGAGCCGGGCGGCATCTGTGTATCCGGGCGGGTGCAGGAAGACACCCAGGGCCGCATCGAGGTCGCCTTCGAGGACCTGGGCGAACAGACCGTCAAGAACATCCCCCGCCCGGTGCGCACCTTCCGTGTGCGGATCGACGGTGCGGCGCCGGTCCCCGAGCCTCAGCTTGAACTGCCGTCAAAGCCCTCGATCGCCGTCCTGCCGTTCCAGGACCGCAGCGGCGATCCGGAGCAGGAATATTTCGCCGACGCCATCACCGAGGACATCGTCACAGCACTTTCCCGCTGGCGCTGGTTCTTCGTCATCGGCCGCAATTCCAGCTTCACCTACAAGGGCCGCGCCGTCGATGTGACCCAGGTCGGTCGGGAACTTGGCGTGCGCTACGTGCTGCAGGGCGGCGTGCGGAAACTCGGCCGCCGCGTCCGGGTGACGGCGCAGCTGGTCGAGGCGGCCAGCGGGACCAACATCTGGGCCGACAGCTTCGATCGGCAGCTGGAAGACCTCCTGGCCCTGCAGGACGAGATCACCGAGCAGGTGGTGGGCGCCATCGAGCCGGCGATGCTGCACAGCGAAGGGGCGCGGATTGCCCGCAAGGACCTGAAGGATTTCAACGCCCTGGACTGCTTCCAGCGCGGCATGTGGCACCTGAACAAGGTCTCGCCCACCGATCAGCGGCTGGCCCTGGAACTCTTCCGCGAAGCGATCGCGCGCGATCCGGAGCTCGCGCTCGGCTACATCGGCCTGGCGCGCGCCCTCTATGGTGGCGCGGTTTACGGCTGGTCCGATCAGCCGTCCGCCGACCTGATGGAGGCCCGCGCTGCGGCCCACACCGCCATCCGCCTGGATCCACGCGACGCCTATGGCTACTTCGCCTCGTCCGGCGCCTCGCTTTACCTGCGGCGGCACGCCGAAGCCCTGCAGGAAGCCCGCAAGACGATCGCGCTCAACCCCAACTTCGGCTTCGGCCATTTCCGCCTGGGGCAGGTCCTGATCTATTCAGGCCGTCCCGCCGAGGCGGTCGCGCCGATCGAGCGCAGCCTGCGCTACAGTCCCTACGACCCCCAGCTCGGGGCCATGCTGACCCTGCTGGCGTTGGCGCACTATCACGCCGGCGACTATGCCGAGGCGATCCGCCATGCGGAGAGCGCCGCCTCGATGCGCGACGTGCGCGGAGCCGGCGTGCTGGCCGCGAGCCTGGCCCGGGTTGGCCGCACCGACGACGCCCGGCGGGCGTTTCCCCCGGCGCTGGAGGAGCTGGTCGGCGTCAACAACCTTCGCCGGGCGCCCTACGCGCGCGAGAGCGACCGGGAGCAATTTATCGAAGGATTGCGCCTGGCGGGTATCGGATCGACGGTCCAGGAGGCGATCAGCTAGCGCCGGATCATGTCTCCAGCGGATGCTTGTCGTCGGGATATCGGCTCTTCAATAGCACCGTGATTCCGCCGCGCGTCAGCTTGGTGTCCGGAGCCTGCCACATGTTGAGCTCGTAGTCGTAGCCCGGCGCCCAGGAGAAATTGATCGGGGTCGGCGGCGTCGTGGACAAGGCGTAGTGGATGACGCTGCGCAGGGCCTCGCTGAAGCTCATGGGCATCTTTGCAATGTAGGTCTTCCAGGCCCGATGCAGCGGTGTTCCGTCTTGCTCCAGAAAACTCAGGTCGAGCGGGTTGCCGGGGGCGAAGTGCTTCGCGCGCGACGTCGCAAACTCATCAATGCGATCGGGATGGAAGTGGCTGTTGAGCCTGAGCGAAAAGGTTTGAAGCATCGGCATAGGAATCGGTCCCTCTGATTGCGCCGGCGCGCCGGCTTGATCGACATTTAGTCCGCGGCCGGCGCCCCATCCCGTGTCGGTTCCTTCATCGGGGAGCCGACGCCCAAGCATAGGAACTCCAGCCAAGGTTGACCATTGGGCCCGTGACTTGGGCTAACTCTCCGGCGCCTGCTTTCCCAGGTCCTCCAGTTGTCCGGGCTGCAGCAGCCGCACGCCGGCCGGCGTCACCTCCACCCAGCCCTTGGCGCCCCAGTCGTGCAGCTTGCGGTTCACCTTCTCGCGGGAGGCGCCCAGCCTGCGGGCCAGTTCCGACTGGGTGAGCGCGATCAGGGCGCGGGGGTTCTGCTCGCCGACCAGTAGCTGGGCGAGCCGGCCGCCGAGGTCCAGGGTGGCGCGCGCCTCCAGCGCCGCATTGGTCCGCCGAAGCCGGGCGCTCATTTCCGCCAGCAGGGCGACGGCGGCCTTGGGCTCCGACTCCAGCGCTTGGATGAGCGCGCTTCGGGGAATCCGCCACAGGCGGGTGCGACGGGCGGCCACCATGTCGGCCGAGCGCAGTCCGCCGTCCAGCGCCGCCATCTCGCCGGCGATCTCGCCGCGCCGCAGCGCCACCAGGCGCAGGTCGCGTCCGCCGGGAGAGCTGGTGCGCACCTCGATCTCGCCGTCGAGGATCACATAGACCGCGTCTCCGGGATCGCCGATCCGGCAGAGGTAGGCCCCGCCCGCTAGGTCGACCGGGACGCCGCGCCCGGCCAGCGTCGCGCTGGCGGCCGGCGACAGAACGCCAAGAACCTCGCTGTCCTTGAGGGCAGCGAGGACCTGGCCGAGGGAGTCTTTGGCGGGAGATGCCATGCCCCACCTTCGCACGGGTGCGGCGGCGCTCCAAAGCCTCCCCCGGCGCGCCGATCGACGCCCTGGCCTGGCGAGGATCGGCGGCGGACGCCGGAAGCAACTGACCGGACGCACGGACTAGTGGGTCGCTTCGCTGGCCAGGCGGAAGGTGGACGGCGGCGCGTAGAGCGCGGTGACGACCGGAGCGTCGAGGGAACGCACGGCCTTGCCGATCATGCGGGCTTCGCACGAGCGATGCTGGGCGATGCGGCCCAGGTCGCGGGAATCGGCGTCGCTGCAGAACTGTGACGCGGCGGACTTGATACGCTGGAGCGCAACCTGCGCGCCCTGCGTGCTGGCGACGTTCAGGTCGCTGACGCGAACCACCATGATGTCGTTCTCAGCCTGGGCGGCGCCGGCAGCCAGAACGGTTGTCGCCATGAACGCGGCGAGGATGCTGTAACGGGTCATCGGAAGCTCCTTGCAGATATTCAGCCGCTGATTGCGACGTCCAGCTTCCTACGGTCTTGCGGTCCGGCTGGCTGTGACCGGGGTCACGCTCTCGTCGGGATGGACGAAGCCCGGCTTCCCGGCGACAAAGGCGCCCAAGCAAGCGTCGGGTCCCGAATGAACCGCATTTTCACGATCCTCATCGTCTCGGCCATGATGCTGGGCGTCGCCGTCGGATGGGTGGTCAACCAGTACGCGTCGCCCGCCTCGGCCAAGGTGGTGGCCGAGAACCTGTCGATCATCACCGACGTGTTCCTGCGGCTGATCAAGATGATCATCGCCCCCCTTGTTTTCTCGACCCTGGTGGCCGGCATCGCCCACATGGAGGACTCAGCCAGCATCGGGCGGGTGGGGATCAAGGCGCTGGGCTGGTTCGTCTGCGCCTCGATCGTCTCGCTGACCATCGGCCTGATCATGGTCCACCTGCTGCAACCGGGCTCGGGCCTGTCACTGTCCATCCCGGACGGCGGCAAGGCCGCAGCAGCGGTGGACATGAGCAAGTTCACGCTCAGGGCCTTCGTGACCCACCTGGTGCCGGCCTCGATCATCCAGGCCATGGCCGACAACGAGATCCTGCAGATCGTCATCTTCTCGGTGTTCGTGGGCTCGGCGGTGGCGGCCATCGACGACCGGGCCCCGGCGGTGCTGGCGCTGGTCGAGCAGATCGCCGCAATCATGCTCAAGGTGACGGGCTATGTGATGAAAACCGCGCCGTTCGCGATTTTTGCAGCGCTGGCGGCGACCATCGCCACCCAAGGCATCGGGGTGCTGGCGACCTACGCCAAGTTCGTGGGCGGCTTCTACCTGTCGCTGGGTGTGCTCTGGGCGCTCTTGATCGCGGTGGTGGTCCTGGTCGTCGGGCCCCGCGCGCTCAAGCTGATGGGCGCGGTCCGTCAGCCGGCGCTCCTGGCCTTCTCCACCGCCTCCTCGGAAGCCGCCTACCCGGGCACCCTGCAGGCGCTTGAGCAATGGGGCGTCTCCAAGCGGGTGGCGAGCTTCGTCCTGCCGCTGGGCTATTCCTTCAACCTTGACGGCTCGATGATGTACTGCACGTTCGCCACCCTGTTCATCGCGCAGGTCTATGGGGTGCATCTGTCGATCGCGCAGCAGATCACCATGCTGCTGTTGCTGATGGTCACCTCGAAGGGGATGGCGGGGGTGCCGCGGGCGTCGCTGGTGGTGATTGCGGCGACGCTTTCCTACTTCCGGCTGCCGGAGGCGGGGCTGCTGCTGATCCTGGCGGTGGACCACCTGCTCGACATGGGGCGCTCGGCGACCAATGTGGTCGGCAACTCGGTGGCCGCCGCGGTGGTGGCCAAGTGGGAGAACCAGATCGAGGTCCCCGCGTCGAGCGAGGCAGCGGCCGCAACTGCGGCATAGCCGGCGTTAGGCATGTCGCTTAACGGGGCGTTCGCCCAGAGGGGACTAGATGGGCTCGGACACTCACAGCCCTGAGGCCTTGCCCCGCCCGTGCCCGAACGCGCCCAACACCTTGCGGACCTGACAGCGCGCGTGGCCGAACTGGAGGCCGAGCGCGAGCTGACGCTCAGGCTCGCCCAGACCGACTCGCTGACCGGCCTGGTCAACCGCGGCGCCTTCACCGCCGCGCTCTGCGAGCGTCTGGAGGCCGCTGGGGCCCGCGGCGGCCGCGTCGCCCTGTTCGTCATCGACCTCGACCGCTTCAAGCACCTGAACGACACGCTCGGCCACCACGCGGGCGACCTGTTCCTGGCCGAGGTGGGCGACCGCCTGAGCGCCTGCGCCGCGCCCGGCGACCTGGTGGCCCGGCTCGGCGGCGACGAGTTCGCCCTGATCTCCGAAGACTCGGATGTCGCGGCCCGCGCCCAGCGCCTGGTGGACCTGCTCACCCAGCCGCACGCGATCTATGGCCGCCAGGTCTCCCCCGGCGCCTCGGTGGGCGTGGCGGTCTATCCGGACGACGCGCCGAACGCCGGCGACCTGCAGCGCTTCGCCGACATGGCGCTCTACCGGGTCAAGACCCAGGGCGGGCGCCGCTGGTCGGCCTTCGACGCGGAGCTGCGCGCCGAGAACCAGCACCGGCGCACGCTCGAGGCGGAGCTGCGCCGCGCCATCCCCGCCGGCGAGATCGAGCCCTGGTTCCAGCCGGTGGTCGACGCCCGCGACGGGCGGATCGTCGGCGTCGAGGTTCTGGCCCGCTGGCGCCATCCCGAGCAGGGCCTGCTGGCGCCCGCCGCCTTCGTCCCCATGGCCGAGGAGCTGGGCCTGATCGGCCGCATCGACGAGGCGGTCTTCGAGGCCGGCTGCGCGCGCGCCGCCCCCTGGGTCGAGGCCGGCCTGATCGAGACGGTCGCCTTCAACGTCTCGCCCCGCGACCTCCTGGACCCCGGCTTCTCGCGCAAGCTGATCGGGCGGCTGGGCAAGACCGCCCTGCCGGCCACCGCGCTCACCGTCGAGATCACCGAGACCTTCCTGCTGCAGGACCTGGCGCTCTCGCGCCGCCACATCGAGCGGCTGACCGCCAAGGGCGTGAGCATCGCGCTCGACGACTTCGGCACCGGCTATTCCAACCTGCGCGCCCTGATGCACCTGCCGATCCAGACGGTGAAGCTCGACCGCTCGCTGATCTGCGACGTCGCCAAGGACGCCCG
>NZ_JAQGIZ010000164.1 GCF_028290885.1 Phenylobacterium sp. | reverse complement strand
ATCTTCGCCGTCATCTCGCTGATCGCCACGCCGCTCAGCAACGCGGTATCGCGGATCGCCGAGTCCGACGCCGACCGCGTCAGCCTCGAGCATTTCAACGAGCCGGACGGGCTCGCCAAGGCGCTGGTGAAAACCATCGAGTACCGCGCCGCGACGCCGTCGAGGCTTGAGGAAGTGATCTTCTACGATCACCCGGCGGTCGGGGCCCGGGTCCGTCGCGCCATGGACTGGAAGGCTATGCACCCGAAGGCTCCCAGTTCCTCCCCCAGCGCGTAGCGCGGTTTGGGGGAGGTGGCCGAAGGGCCGGAGGGGGTCCGCTCAGGCTGTTGAGGACCCCCTTAGTCAGCGGAGTTTATCCTCGGGCCGGCTTCGCCGGTCCCGGGGGCTGACAGCTCCCCCAAAAAGGGAGCAACTGGATTGCGCTACCGCTTCCTGACGAACACCGTGCCGGCGGAGTAGCCCGCACCAAAGGAGCAGATCAGGCCGGTTTCGCCTGGGGCGAAGTCGTCGTTGGCGCGGTGGAAGGCGATGATCGAGCCGGCCGAGGAGGTGTTGGCGAACTCGTCGAGGATGATGACGTTTTCGCCCGGCGCCGGTTCGCGGCCCAGGACGCGGCGGCCGATCAGCTCGTTCATGGTGATGTTGGCTTGATGTAGCCACAGGCGCTTTAGCCCCGTCGGATCGATCCCGAGGTCGCCGGCGTGCTCGACGATCATCTCCGAGACCAGGGGCACCACCTCGCGGAACACCTTGCGGCCTTCCTGCACGAACAGCTTGTCCACCGCCCCGATCCCTTCCGGCGCGGCGCGGTTGAGGAAGCCGAAGTTGTTGCGGATGTTGTTGGAGAACTGGGTGCGCAGTCGCGTGCCGAGGATGTCCCAGCCGCCGCTTGCGCGGTCCTCGGCCTCGACGATCACCGCCGTAGCGACGTCGCCGAAGATGAAGTGGCTGTCGCGGTCGCGGAAGTTGAGGTGGCCCGAGCAGATCTCCGGATTGACCATCAGCACCGCGCGCGCAGAGCCCGAGGCCACGAAGTCGGCGGCGGTCTTGATGCCGAAGGTGGCCGAGGAGCAGGCGACGTTCATGTCGAAGGCGAAGCCCCCGATGCCCAGCGCCTGCTGCACCTCGATGGCCATGGCCGGGTAGGCGCGCTGCATGTTGGAGGCCGCGCAGATGACCGCGTCGATCTCGCTGGCCGGCTTGCCCCAGCGGGCGAGGGCGTCCTTCGCCGCCTCGACGGCCATCTCGGCCAGCACCGACAACTCCTCGTTGGAGCGTTCGGGGATCTGCGGCCGCATGAGGTCGGGATCGACCAGGCCGGACTTGTCCACCACGTAGCGCGACTTGATGCCCGACGCCTTCTCGATGAATTCCACAGAAGACGGCGTCAGGGCCGCAATCTCGCCGGCGGCGATGGCCTGGGCGTTGGCTTCGTTGAAGCGCGCCACATAGGCGTTGAAGGCCTCCACCAGCTCGGCGTTGGAGAGGCTCTGGGGCGGCGTGTAGAGGCCGGTGGCGGCGATCACGGCTTGCGGCAAAGGGACCTCTCCGGCGGCGAAGCGGGAGTGATAGCACGGCTGGGCAGGCCGTCAGCGCACGTTGTGGCCGCAGGGCCACAGACGGTGTTCGCCATATCAATAAGGCCGAACCGACAACCATGGGCCGCGTTTGGAGCCGAACCCCGAGAGGGTTGGGCTGTTCGCGTAGCGTAAGGAAAGACTTCAATGAAACTACTGATCACGGCCGCCGCCGGCGTCGCCTTCGCCGCTCTCCTGCCGGCCATGGCGTCAGCTCAGACGGCTACCAGCGGGACCACCTTCTACGGAACCCTCGGCTACGCCGACACCGACCTCGACCATGTGAATCTCGGCGCGATCCAGGGGCGGCTCGGCGCGCGGTTCGGGCAGAACTTCGGTGTGGAAGGCGAAGTCTCCGGCGGCGTAAAGGACGACCACGTCAACGTCGGCGGCACGGACGTGAAGGTGAAGCTGGACCACCAGGAAGCGATCTACGGCGTGGGCTTCCTGCCGATCTCGCCGAACATCGACCTCCTGGCCCGCGTCGGTTATGGCCACACCGAAGGCAGCGGATCGGTCGCCGGGGTTTCCACGGCCGTGAAGGGCGACTCCTGGAACTACGGCGTCGGCGGCCAGTACACCTTCGACGGCGTGAACGGCGTGCGGGTCGATTACACCCGCGAGCAGTTCCAGCGCAGCAGCGGTGGTGACGCCAACGTCTGGTCCATCGCCTACGTCCGGAAATTCTAAGGCCGCGGCACGCGGCTGCACGGGAAAGCCCTCCCTGTCGCGGGGAGGGCTTTTTCTTGACCGTATGGCCGCCCACGCCCAACTTCGCCCCCGCGCGGAGGATCGCCATCTTGAACCAGGCCTTTTTCGTCCAGCTCGCGGTGTCCGGCGCCGCGGTGGCGGTGATGGTGGGCCTCGCGGCCTGGGCCAACATCGCCCGCTCCGCCCCGCCGCTCGACGAGGCCCGCGCCCGCCGGCTGCTGGCGGAGGAGTTTCCGGGGCGAACGCTCGACGGCCTGTGGATCGCCGTCGACGGCATGGGGGCGGTGGCCAAGTCCGGCGGCATGGCCCTGGTGCTCTGCCAGCTGGGCGACGGCTACGTGGCCCGCCAGATTCCGTGGGCCCAGGCGCTGGCCGCCAGCTTCAAGGACGGGCGGATCGTCATCGACCTGGCCGACGTCGCCGCCCCCAAAGCGGTTATCGCGCTGGAGGCCTGGCCGCCGAAGGGCTCGCATAAAGAGCTGGCGGCATGATCAAGGCCGCCTTCGACCCGGTCACGCTCGCGACGCCGTTCTTCATCCTCACCGTCATCCTGGAGATCGCGCTGGCGCGGTTCGGCAAGCTCGAGGCGCGCTACGAGACCAAGGACACGGCGGTCTCGCTGCTGATGGGGCTGGGCTCGACCCTGGCCGGCCTGCTGACCGCGGGCGCGAGCTTTGCGGCGGCGCTCTGGATCTACCAGCACCGCATCTTCACCGTGCCCATGACCGCGGTCTGGGCCTGGGTCCTGGTCTTCCTGCTGGAGGACATGACCTACTACTGGTTCCACCGCTTCAGCCACGAACGGCGCATCTGGTGGGCGGCCCACGTCAATCACCACTCCTCGCAGCACTACAACCTCTCCACGGCGCTGCGGCAGACCTGGACGGGCGGCGTGGCGGGAACCTGGCTGCTCTGGCTGCCGCTGTCGCTGCTCGGCTTCCCGCCGGCCATGGTGGCGATCCAGAAGGGGATCAGTCTCGTCTATCAGTACTGGATCCACACCGAGGCGATCCGCCGGCTGCCGCGCTGGGTCGAGGCGGTGTTCAACACCCCCTCGCATCACCGGGTGCACCACGCGCGCAACCCCCGCTACCTCGACCGCAACTACGCCGGCATCCTGATCGTCTGGGACCGGATGTTCGGCACCTTCCAGCCGGAACTGGACGAGGAGGCGTGCCGCTACGGCCTGGTGCACAACCTCGGCACCTTCAACATCCTGCGTGTGGCCTTCCACGAGTGGATCGGCGTCACCCAGGACATCATCCGCTCGCCCCGCCACGTCCTGGGCTGGCTGTTCGGCCCGCCCGGCTGGAGCCCCGACGGATCGCGGGACACCAGCGCCTCGCTGAAGGCGGCATGGGAAGAACGGCGCAAGGCGCCGATCGCCGAGCGCGAGGCAGCCTAGGTCACTCCCGCAGCAGCGGCAGGCTCAGCCCCGACACCGGCCGGGCCCCCAGGATCTCGCGGCGGAAGCGGTAGAGTTCGGCGGGCCGGCCGCCGGTGTCGGCGTCCATCCGGCCGAGGCCCTCGACCAGGTCCGCCCGCTCCAGGGCCCGGCGGAAATTCTGCTTGTGCAGGGGGACGCCGGCGATGGCCTCGGCCGCGCGCTGCAGGGCCGAGAGGGTGAAGGCCTCGGGCATCAGCTCGAAGACCACCGGGCGGTACTTCAGCTTGCCGCGCAGGCGGCTAGCCGCGGTGGCGAGGATGCGGCGGTGGTCGGAGAGCATGGGCTCGCCGAGCGCGGCGGCCAGCGGCGCGGGGAGGGCGGTCGCCGTCTCGCCGCGGTCGCGGGCCGCCTCGCGCGCCAGGCCCGCTTCGTAGAGCAGTTCGTAGCGCTCCAGCACCCGCTCCTCGTTCCAGGGCGCGCCCTCAAGGGCGAACAGCAGGCGCGCGCGGCCCAGGCGCTGGGGGTCGCCGTCGGCCCAGCGGCGGAGCGCCTCTTCGATCAGCGCCAGCGCGCCCGGCCGGCCTTCGCGCCAATCCTCGTAGGGGAAGAACCGCGACCACGGCCGCCACTCCGAGCCGGGCGCATGGGTGTCGACCGCCGCGGCCGCCAGCGCCAGGTAGCCCACCGAGATCACCCGGGAGTGTTCCGAGCTTTCGCCGCCCAGGTCGCCCATGTCGGCCAGCGGCGCGTCGCGGCCCTTGTCGCCGAAGGTGTAGAGCTGCTCGACATAGCCCAGGGTGAACCGCGTCTGCTCGGTCACGAACGCCCGCATGGCGAGCTCGAAGGTGCGGTGGCCCAGCGGATCGAAGGGGCCGAACGGCAGGCCCTCCTGGCTCGCGCCCGGCGGCCGCACGGTCAGCACCACGGCGTCGTCCGCCTGGATGGCCACCACCACGGCCGAGAGGCCGATGACCACGGCGCTGTCAGCGGAGAGGCTCATTCGGTGTCGAAGGCCTGGGCGTGCGACCGGTAGCCGGCCGCTTCGGAGAGCAACGCATAGCGCTGCAGGTAGCGCGCCTGCGCCTGGGCGGGCGGCAGCGGGTCGATCGTCAGGCTGTAACCGGCCGGCGGGGCGTCGAAGAAGTCGAGCGATTCCGCGTAGCTGAAGCCGGCGAGTTGGGTCGCCTCGAAGAAGGCGCAGGCGCGGTCGGCCTGCTTGATCAGCGTCTTGATCGGCACGGGCGTCCTGGCGGGCAGGCCGAAGCGCAGGTGGATGGCGCTCTCCAGCCGTTCTTCGAAGGTCTTGTAGTCGACCCCGAGCGCGGCCTTGAAGGGCGAGATCATGTCGCCGATCACATATTCCGAAGCGTCGTGCAGCAGAGCCGCCAGTCGCCAGCGCGGCTCCACGTCGGGCTTGATGTGGGCGACGATCTCCTCGACCACCACCGAATGCTGGGCCACCGAGAAGGCGTGCTCGCCGATCGTCTGGCCGTTCCAGCGCGCCACGCGGGCCAGGCCGTGGGCGATGTCCTCGATCTCGATGTCCATGGGCGACGGGTCGAGCAGGTCCAGTCGGCGGCCCGACAGCATTCTTTGCCAGGCGCGGGGTTCCGACGTCGAACGACGCAGCCCTTTCCTCACGAAAGCATTCCCTCCACAGTCAAGGTCGTGAACTGACCCAGGGCCTGACAAAGATCAATGCGGGCATATGCTCGCTGCGATCAATGCGAGCATAGGCGCGTGGGCGCTGAAGTTCACGCTGGAGGAACCGAACCGATGAGCTGGGCCCGTATCATGGCGCCTCTGTCCGGAGGTGGCGGCGACGCCGCCACGGTGGCCGCCGCCGTCATGCTGGCAGAGCCGTTCCAGGCTGAGATGGTGGGTGTCTACACCCCCGCCGACGTCGCCGACGTCATGCCCTGGATGGGCGAGGGGTTCCTGGGCGGCGTGCAGACCACGGCGCTGGAATCCCTGAAGGAGGCCGCCCAGGCCGGTGAGAAGAACGCGCGCGCCGCCATGGCGACGACCTCCTATCCCAAGAGCCGCTTCATCGCCCTGCAGACGCCGGTCTGGGCCGGGCTGTCGGCGGAAAGCCGGCTGTCGGACGTCGTCGTCTTCTCCTCCGACCCGGCGCGTGGGCGCGGGCCGCTGGCGGAGGCCTTCCAGCAGATGCTCGCCGACGAGCAGCGCCCGGTGCTGATCGCCCGCGAGGGCCTGCAGGTCGGCGGCTCGGTGGCGGTGGCCTGGGACGGCGGCAAGGAGGCCAGCCGGGCGGCGCGCCTGGCCCTGCCGCTGCTGGAAAAGGCCTCCAGGGTGGTGATCATGGCCGCGCCGAAGGCCAGTTCCCGCAGCTTCGATCCGGGACGGCTGCAGTCGTACTATGCGGCCCGAGGGGTCGAGGCCGAGATCGATATCCTGCCCGACAGCGGAGACGCCGCGCCGTTGCTGCTCTATGCGGCGCGCAAAGCCGAGGCGCATATACTGGTGGCCGGCGCCTTCGGCCACCCGCGGCTGCAGGAGTTCATATTTGGAGGAACGACGCGCACGCTATTGAACTCCGACGAGCCGTCGCTGTTTTTGTCTCACTAGTGTCTCGATTCCAAAGTTCGCCAGCTCCTGCGGCTGGCTTTGGGCGACCTGCGGAATCGACGCGTGCACTCGCAAGTTTATGTTTCTAGTATGGTTTCCGGATCTGAAGTTCCCAACTGTCTCGGCCGCGAGCGTTGTGGGAACTGCCGATCCACCTAGCTCTGCAAGAGGGACGTCCAATGACTCTGTCGCGCATCGTCATGCGGCTTGCCCGTAACCCTGGCACCGAGTTCGCCGGCGGCGACGACCATCGCGGCTACGCGCTGACCGCGCCCCTGACCGACGACGGCCACCTCGACGAGGCGGCCTATTCGAAGGCGCGCGACAACTGCACGGTCCGCCGCTTCTCGCCGGACGAGGATCCTGCCGACGGTCGGCTGGCGCGCAAGGGCTCGCGCTGGTTCTTCGACTATGAGGACGACGACGCCACCGACGACGAGCCGCTGCACCGGCTGGGCCAGCATCGCTTCGCCGTGGGCGAATACGTCACCGTCACCGATGAGGACGGCCGGCCGCTCACCTACAAGGTCGTGGAGGTCCAGCCGGCGGGCTGAGAATCTCAGACGCCAGCGTTCTTGCGGACCAGGCGCTTGACGTCGCCGAAGACGTCGTGGTGGTCGCCGGTCCTGGCCTTGACGACGGCTACGGTGATGGGGCCGATCTTGGGGCCGGCGGCTTCGTAGCCCACGGTCTTCCAGCCATCCTTCAGGTTGTCCTTGGCCAGGATGTAGGTGGCGCGGAAGCCGCGCTTGTCGCGGGAGAAGGCTTCGCCGCGCAGGCGCACGTCGCGGGACATGCGCACCACAGCGCCGTCCTCGCCCGCGTTCACGTGGATCATGCCAACGTTGACGTTGGCCTTGCCGTCGTCGTCGGCCTCGATGTGGATGCCGGGCAGGTCGACGCGGGCATGCTCGTTGCGGCCAGGATGCGAGCCGGTGTGATCGCCGTCATCGGCGTCCTTCGCCTCGCCGGCCGCGTCCTCGGCGGCCTGCTTGGCGGCCTTGGCGGCTTCCGCAGCCGCGCCGGCCGTGGCCTTGGTGTCAGCCGCGGCCGTCTTGGCGTCGGCGGTGGCTGCCGCGACCTTGGCGGCGGCGGTTTCCTGCTCGGTCGGGACCTCGGCCTGCAGCTCCTGCTCGACCGGCTGGAGGGCGGCCTCGTAGCTGGAGGAGACCGGGATCAGACGCAGCGACACCTGATCGCCGGCGCGGGTGGTGTAGAGGCAGGTTTTCCCGTCAGGCGCGACGCTGGCGCGGTCGAGGTCGCCCTGGCTCGCGGGACAGTCGAGGGCGGCGCGCGCCTTCGGCGGCGTGGTCGGCGAGCAGGCCGCGGCGGTCGCAAGCACCAGCCCGCAGGCGAAGAGGAAGAGCAGCGGCTTCATGGCGAAAGAGCTCCGGTCCGTTCCGCTGGAATCTGACCGGAGCCCCTTCAAAAGGCGAGTGAATTCGATGTAACGCCTGTTACCCCCCTCCACCGCCTCGGAGAGTGCGGGGCGGGTGGATCGCGCCGACGGCGCGAGACGGACGGGGCGTTTGGTCTATTGGCCCGGACGCGAGCCCGCGCCTTCGCGCCGCGCGAGGAAGGCCAGGCGCTCGAACAGGTGCACGTCCTGCTCGTTCTTGAGCAGGGCGCCATGCAGCGGCGGGATCAGCTTGGTGGGATCCTTTTCCCTCAGCGCCTCGGCGTCGATGTCTTCGACCATCAGCAGCTTCAGCCAGTCGAGCAGCTCCGAGGTCGAGGGCTTCTTCTTCAGGCC
>NZ_JAQGIZ010000150.1 GCF_028290885.1 Phenylobacterium sp. | reverse complement strand
TCGAGGCCGCGGTACTCGGGCGGGGCGTTGTCGTTGATCCGCGCGAAGTCGTCGAAGACGTTGATCATCGGCAGGTTGTTGCGCTTGCCGACCATGAAATCGTTGAAGTCGTGCGCCGGCGTGATCTTCACCGCGCCAGAGCCCTTTTCCGGGTCGGCGTACTCGTCGGCGATGATCGGGACCGGCCGATTGACGATCGGCAGGCGCACGGCGCGGCCGATCAGGTCCTTGTAGCGCTCGTCCTTGGGGTGCACGGCGACCGCGGTGTCGGCGAGCATGGTCTCCGGACGCGTGGTGGCGACCACGATCTCGCCGGAGCCGTCCTCCAGCGGATAGGCGAAGTGCCAGTAGTGGCCGTCGACCTCGCGCTGCTCGACCTCCAGGTCGGAGATCGCGGTCTGGAAGTGCGGGTCCCAGTTCACCAGCCGCTTGTCGCGGTAGATCAGCTTTTCCCGGTAGAGCGTCACGAACACCTTGCGGACCGCCGCCGACAGGCCCTCGTCGAGGGTGAAGCGCTCGCGGCTCCAGTCGCAGCTGGCGCCCAGGCGCTTCAGCTGGTTCGTGATGGTGCCGCCGGACTTGGCCTTCCACTCCCAGATCTTCTCCACGAAGGCCTCGCGGCCGAGGTCGCGGCGGCTCTGGTTGCCGGCCTCGGCCAGCTGGCGCTCGACCACCATCTGGGTGGCGATGCCGGCGTGGTCGGTGCCGGGCAGCCACAGGGCGGCCTTGCCGCGCATCCGCTCGAAGCGGATCAGCACGTCCTGCAAGGTGTTGTTGAGCGCGTGGCCGATGTGCAGCGAGCCGGTGACGTTGGGCGGCGGGATGACCATCGAGAACGGTTCGGCGGCCGGATCGTCGGTCGGCGCAAATCCGCCCGACGCCTCCCAGGCGGCATAGAGGCGCGGCTCGACGGATTTCGGATCGAAGGTCTTTTCAAGCATGGGGAAGCGATCAGGTTGCGGGGCTGCATACACACCCGCTCATCCCCGCGAAAGCGGGGACCCAAGCTGAGGTCCAGGAAAGAGCCTGATCCGCCGTGCCGTCCGTAGGCGCCGCTTGGGTCCCGCCTGCGCGGGGATGAGCGGAATTTGATGGTCTAGCGTACTCGGCCGCGGGCGATGCGTTCGACTTCGGACTCGACGGCCTGCTGCACGATAACCGGCAGGTTTTCGTCCAGCCATTGCTGCAGCAGCGGGCGCAGCAGCTCGCGCACCACGTCCTCGAGGGTGCGGTCGCTCCTGGGCATGCCGATCACCGCCGACAGCTGGCCGAACGACGAGGCCGCGGCGCTGGCGGCGCGTTCGCTCACCAGGCTCTCGACCCGCGCGGGCGCAAGTGCCGGCTCGACCTCCGGGACCGGCGGCGGCGCCGAGACCGCCGAATGGACGTCGAGATCGCCGTGGGTTTCCACCTTGTCCGTCAACTCCAGCGCCTCCTCTTCGGCCGCCGGCGCGGGCTCCGGCGGCGCGGCTGCAATGGGTTCCGGCGCTGCCGCGAGCGGCGCCGGTTCGGACTCGGGTTCGGCCTTCATCGCGGCGGGTTCCTCGGTCGCAGCAGGCGCGGCTTCCGCCTCCTCCGCCGGCGGCGCGTCATCTTCGGAGATGATGCGCCGGATGGAGGCGAGGATCTCCTCCATGGTCGGTTCTTGGGAAGTCTGTTCGGACATGGGCCGGCCGCCGAGCGAAAAATGAATCCGTTAAGGCCCAGCCTAGACCATTTTCAGCCGAAGGGGAGGCCCGCTTCGAAAGGTCTATTTCTTGGGCGCGCTTGCCGCGGCCGGCGGCGGTTGCAGGCCGGGCGGGATCGGCGGCTCGCCGGGCCGGCCGGTGCTCATGGGAATCGGCGGGACCGCGACGGCGCGATCCACCAAGGCAATGGGCTCTTCCCAAGGCACGTAGCCCAGGGCGAACCGCAGCTTCCGCAAATTCCGCTTGGGATCGTATTGCGTGATCGACGGGATCAGGTCCTTCGCCTCCAGCCGGCCCATGGCCGACAGCAAGCTCGCGGCGGCCAGATATTCGTCGTGCTCCGCCGCCGCCGCGGTCAGCTCGTCGTTGCGCAGCTCCTGCTCGGCGTTCAGCACGTCGAGCGTGGTGCGCAAGCCGACCTTCTGCTCCTCGATGGTGCCTTCGCGGGCGATCTTCGCGGCGCGCACGGCCTCGGCGGTCGAATCGATGCTGGCCCGCGCGGCGACCAGCTGATTCCAGACCTGGCTGATGGTCTGCAGCACGGCGCGGCGCTGCGTCTCGATATTGATGCGGTCGGTGTTGTTGCGCTCGATCGACTGGCGGATGCGCGACGTCGTCAGGCCGCCGGTGAAGAGCGGCACCGTGACCACCGCGACCGCCTGGGCTTCCCGCGAGTAGAGGCCGCTGTCGAAGGGCTCCACGGGCCCCGAGAACCCGAGCGTTCCGCGCAGCGAAAGGCTGGGCATGCGCTCGGCGCGGGACGCCGCAACGCGGGCGCGGCTGGCCTGTTCGGCGAACTGCTGGGCGCGCAGCACCGGGCTGAACCTCTCGGCGATGCCGAAGGCGTCGTCGGCGTTGCCGGGCAGCAGGAAGGCCAGGGAAGGCACGGGCGCCAGCTCGCCAGGATTCTGGCCCACCGACGCGGCGTAGTTGGCGCGGCTGACGGCCAGCTGGGCGATGGCGCTCTGCAGCAGGGCCTGGGCCGCGGCCAGCCGCGATTCCGACTGGGCGACGTCGGTTCGGGTGATCTCGCCGACGTCGAAACGGGCCTTGGATTCCTCCAGCTGCTTTTGCAGCACGGCGACGTTCTCCTGGCGGATGCGGACACCTTCCTGGTCGCGCCGGACGTCCACATAGGCCTGGACGACGGTCAGCAGCACCTGGGCCTCCACCCGGCGCAGGGTCTCGCGGCCGGAGAGGATATCGCCTTCGGCGGCGGAGACCGCCGCGGCGGTCCGCCCGCCGGTCCAGATCGGCTGCGTCAGGTTCAGCACCGTGCTGCCGGAGTTGACCGTGTTGATGCCGTTCCCGCTGGCCGGGATCAAGGTGTCGGGCACGCCGTCGCCGTTAGTGTCGATCAACGTGTTGCGCGCCGCGCGCGGGCTGCGGAATTCGGTGAAGGCGGCGGAACCTTGCAGGCTGAGCTGCGGACGCCAGCCGGAGCGGGCCTGCACATAGTTCTCGTCCAGCGCCCGCTGCGTGGCGCGCTGCGCCTGCAGCGTCGGGTTGGTCTCGTAGGCCAGCGCGATCGCATCGGCCAGGGTTTCAGCGCACGCCGGCGCCGCAAAGGCTCCCGCAACGCCAGCGCTGAAGATCGCGGCGAGCAGGCGTCCGCGAAGGCTCTTCGACATTCCATATCCCCGACATAGGCAAGCGAGACTGATTCTATAGGGTGACGTGTGGCGCCAACACCTACACGGCGTCACCTTAAGCTTTTTTCACCCCGGCGTTCCTGCGGTGTTTCATAGCACTACTCGAAGGCGAAACCGTGTTCAGCTGCGAAGCCCGCCATGACCGGCGGCGTGGCGTCGAACACCTCGCGGCGGCCGACGCCGTCCTCGGCGCGGATGTAGACGCAAGCCTTGCCGACCGGACCGTCGCGCTCGATCACGCCCAGGCGGCCGCGCAGGGCCAGGGCGGTGAGCCAGGCCGCCGGCGCGCGCCCCACGGCGCCCTCGCAGACGATCACGTCGTAGGCCTCGTCGCCCGGCGGCTGCGCCAGATCGCCCGCGTCCAGCAGCGTCACCGAAAGCCCCAGGTGTTCCAGCACCGCGGCGGCATAGGGCGCGGCGATCGCCAGCGCCCGCTCGCCCGGCATGGGCCGGACCGCCTGCAGCAGCTTGGCCACGTCCCGCGGCTTCAGCAGCCAGCGGCCCGGCGCATATTCCACCTCGATGTCGGCGTAGGCGAGGTAGGTCTTGGTCGGCGGCAGGAACCGCTCGCGGGCCAGCTCGCGCATGGCGTCGTGCAGCCGCACGTCGGTGACGTCGGCAGGACGCACCTGGCTTTCCACCATGTTCAGCCGGGCGGCGGCGAAATCGGCCATCGAGGAAGTCCTTGGCGGGGCGAGAGTCTTGCGCGGCTTATAGGTCTGCGCCGCGGGCCAAGGCAATCGCAGCTGTCGCCGCACGCCCGTTGCCCCGAGTGCGGCCTTCTGTTAGCCATCCGCCCCCCGACGCGTGACGGCTGCCGTCACGCGTCTATATATTTGCTTGGTGATCGAGCCCCATGGGGGCTCGCGGCGGCCTGATGGCGGAGTGGTTACGCAGCGGACTGCAAATCCGTGCACCCGAGTTCGATTCTCGGTCAGGCCTCCAACCTCTTTCGATCACTCCGGCAAGTCGGCGCTGACACGGCGATGTCGAAGCGCTATCTGGGCGTCTGCCGCACGCTGCGCGGTCGG
>NZ_JAQGIZ010000140.1 GCF_028290885.1 Phenylobacterium sp. | reverse complement strand
CGCTCTTCCGATCTGCGGGATGACGCAGGCCGCCACGGCGCGGGCCAAGGCCTCGTCGTTGAACGGCCAGAGGTCCTCCACCGAACCTCCGCCGCGCGCCACGATCAGCACGTCGGGGCGCGGAATGGCGCCGCCTGCCTCCAGGGCCTCGAAGCCGCGGATGGCCGCTACGACCTGGGCCGCGGCCGCGTCGCCCTGCACCACCACCGGCCAGACGATCACGCGGCAGGGCCAGCGGTCGCGGATGCGGTGCAGGATGTCGCGGATCACCGCGCCGGTCGGGCTGGTGATGACGCCGACCACCGCCGGCAGGAAGGGCAGGGGCTGCTTGCGCTCGGCGGCGAACAGGCCTTCGGCGGACAGCCGGCCCTTCAGCCGTTCGAGCTGGGCCAGCAAGGCGCCGACGCCGGCCGCCTCCATGGTCTCGATGACGATCTGGTAGCGGGAACCCGCCGGATAGGCGGTGATCTTGCCGGTGACGATCACCTCCAGGCCCTGCTCGGGCCGGATCGCCAGGCCCCGCACCTGGCCCTTCCAGACCACCCCGTCGATCGCCGCCCGCTCGTCCTTCAGCGTCAGGTAGACGTGGCCGTTGGAATGGAAGGTGGCCTTGGAGATCTCGCCCCGCAGCCGCACGAAGCCATAAGCGTCCTCCAGCGTCCGCTTCAGCGCGAACGCCAGCTCCGAGACGGAGTAGGGCTTGGCGTTGCCGGCTGCGTCGGTGTCGGGGGCGGTGGTGTCGGGGACGACGTCGCTCATGGGGGGAACGTAGCCATCGCCGCGTTCAAACCCAACTGCGCGTTCTCATCGGCGGCGAGCTGGGTGAAAAGGAAAAGGGCGCATCCGGCCCGCCTAGGCGCTTTCGCGCCGCGGGCCGGATACGCCCCCATCCCCAACGGATCAGATGTAGCGGCGAAGGCTCCTGGCGAGTTCGTTCGGGCCGGAACGCTTCTTCGACTGGGCGGGCTGATAGGCCACCTGGCTGTGTTCGTGGCAGTAGGGGCCGTCGCCGGCGCGGCGGCCGCAGAAGGTGAAGTTGTCCAGCGACGGGTCGCCGATCGGCCACTTGCACATGTGGGCGCCTAGCGTCAGCACGGTCGCCGTGCCCGGCGTCTCGTCGACGTAGCGCACCGGCGCGGGATGCGGCGCGTGGGCCACCGGCTCGGCGATGCGGCGCGGCGCGGAAGGGGCCGCAGAGACCGGGCGGGCGGGGCGCGGCGCCTTGAAGACGGTGCGGGCCGGCTTCGACGGGGTCGCCCGGCCGGAGAGGCCCAGGCGGTGGACCTTGCCGATCACCGCGTTGCGGGTGACCCCGCCCAGCTGCTTTGCGATCTGGCTGGCGGAGAGCCCGTCCTGCCAGAGCTTCTTGAGGAGTTCGACCCGTTCGTCCGTCCAGCCCATGTGCGCCTCCCACCTTGGCGAACCCGCGGCGCAACCCCTTGCGCCCTGACCGGGATCAACATCTTGTGGCGTCCAGCAATCTCGCTGCCCACCAACCACCACCAGTAGTAAACAACTCATTAAGGGCCACAATAGGCGCCCCATCATTCGTCCACAGGAACTAGATGTTGCGTCAGCCCGCCGCACTCTTGCGGGTCACGCGCCGGGGGCGCACATGAGGGGCCATGAAGGATATGGCGCTCGCCGAAATCGTCCTGCCGCCGCAGCCGCGCGACTACCATGGGGTCAACTGGGCGGGGTTCAGGACCCTGTACCTGCGGGAAATCCGCCGCTTCTGGAAGGTGGGGTTCCAGACGCTCGCGGCTCCGGTGGTCACGGCGCTGCTCTACATGATGGTCTTCGTGGTCGCCGCCCAGGGCGCGCGGCCGATCCACGGCATGCCCTACGGCGCGTTCGTGGCCCCTGGCCTGATCATGATGCAGATCCTCAACAACGCTTTCGCCAACTCCTCCTCGAGCCTGCTGCAGGCCAAGATGAACGGGCTGATGGGCGACTTCCTCACCCCGCCGCTCGCCCCGATCGAGCACGCCGCGGCCTTTGGGCTAGGGGCGGCGACGCGGGGCCTCTTGGTCGGCGCCGTCACCTGGCTGGCGGTCTCGCCCTTCGCCCACATCGGCGTGGCGCACCTCTGGGCGGTGGCCTACTTCGGCCTCGGCGCGGCGCTGATCCTGGGCTTCCTGGGGGTCATGGCCGGCCTCTGGGCCGAGAAGTTCGACCAGATGGCGGTGGTCACCAACTTCATCGTCATGCCCATGACGTTCCTCTCGGGCACCTTCTATCTGGTCGAGCGCCTGCCCGAGCCGTTCCGCTCGTTCTCCAAGTTCAACCCGTTCTTCTATCTGATCGACGGCTTCCGCTACGGCTTCATCGGCCACGCGGAAGGCTCGCTGGCGATCGGCGCGGCGATGACCGCCGCCCTGGTCCTGGTCTTCGGTTGGATCTGCCTGCGGATGTTCCAGACCGGCTACAAGATCAAAACCTGATGGCGCCGCGGCGTTGACACGCCGGCTCTACAAGACGAGAACGCCAAGCCTTCCAGTCCCCGTCGCTTCGCGGCGGGGATGCTTCCGTTTTGGAGGGCTCCTCCGGTGACCGAGAAGACCGCGTCCCCAGGCGTCGCGCAGACGTCTCCCGCGACCGTTCCCAGCGACCACATCATGGGTGTCTACAGCCGCACCCCGCTGGCGTTCGAGCGAGGCGAGGGCGCGCGCCTCTACACCACCGACGGCGTGGCCTACCTCGACTGCATGGCCGGCATCGCGGTGAACGCGCTGGGCCACGCCAATCCGAAGCTGGTGGCGGTGCTCAAGGCGCAGGCCGAGAAGCTCTGGCACGTCTCCAACATCTTCACGATCCCCGGCCAGGAGAAGCTCGCCAAGGCGCTGACCGACGCCACTTTCGCCGACGAGGTGTTCTTCACCAACTCCGGCGCCGAGGCCATCGAGTGCGCCATCAAGACCGCGCGCAAATACCACTGGGCCAAGGGCCAGCCGGAGCGGATCGACATCATCGGCTTCGACGGCTCCTTCCATGGCCGGACGATCGCGGCGGTCAACGCCTCGGGCAACGCCAGCTACCTGGAAGGCTTCGGCCCGCCGCTGCCGGGCTTCGTCCACCTGACGTTCGGCGACATGGACGCGCTGAAGGCCGCCGTGGGTCCCACCACTGCGGCGATCCTGCTGGAGCCCGTGCAGGGCGAGGGCGGGGCGCGGTCCTGGCCGGGCGCCGACCTGACCGCCATCCGCCAGCTCTGCGACGAGACCGGAACCCTGCTGATCTACGACGAGATCCAGTGCGGCCTGGGGCGCACCGGCAAGCTCTTCGCCTACGAGTGGGCGAGCGAGGCGCAGCCCGACATCATGGCCATCGCCAAGGCGCTCGGCGGCGGCTTCCCGGTGGGGGCGTGCCTCGCCACGGCCGAGGCCGGCCGCGGCATGACCGTGGGCTCGCACGGCTCCACCTACGGCGGCAATCCGCTGGCGATGGCGGTCGGCGAGGCTTCGCTGGCCGAGCTGGTGAAGCCCGAACTGCTGGCCCACGTGCGCGAAGTCGCCGGCTACTTCACCCAGCAGCTGTCGGGCCTGAAGGAGCGCTTCCCCGACGTGGTGGTCGACATCCGCGGCAAGGGCCTGCTGGTCGGCGTAAAGCTCGCCACCCCCAACCGCGAATTCATGCAGCACGCCCGCGAGGAGCACCTGCTGATCGCCGGCGGCGGCGACAACTGCGTGCGCCTGCTGCCGCCGCTCAACCTGACCATCGCCGAAGCCAGCGAAGCGATGGAAAAGCTGGAGCGCGCCTGCGAGGCCGCCCGGGCCAAGGCGAAGGCGGCGGCGTGAGCCAGCCGCCCCGCCACTTCCTCGACCTCTGGAAGCTCGAGGGCTCGGACCTGCGCGCCATCCTGGAGGACGCCAAGCGCCGCAAGGCCGCGCGCCTGGGCTGGCCCAAGGGCCGTCCCGATGAGGACGCGCCGGGCGAGGGCCGCACGCTGGCGATGATCTTCGAGAAGAACTCCACCCGCACCCGCTTCTCGTTCGACGCCGCCATGCGCCAGCTGGGCGGCGACGTGATCATCTCCAACGCCGTCGACATGCAGCTCGGCCGCGGCGAGCCGATCGAGGATACCGCCCGTGTGCTTTCGCGGATGGTCGACGCCGTGATGCTGCGCTCGAACTTCCACCAGGACGCCGAGCGCCTGGCGATGTCGTCCACCGTTCCGGTGATCAACGGCCTGTCCGACAAGAGCCACCCCTGCCAGATCATGGCCGACCTGCTGACCATCGAGGAGCACCGCGGGCCGGTGGCCGGCAAGACGCTGGCCTACGTCGGCGACGGTAACAACGTCTGCGCAAGCTTCATCCACGCCGCCCCGAAGCTTGGTTTCCGGCTGAACATCGCCTGTCCCGCCGTCTACCACCCGGACCTGCAGGACCTCGCCCGCGCGGCGCAGGAGCAGGGCCAGGTGTTCGCCAGCGACGACCCGCGCGAAGCGGTGCGCGGCGCCGACGTGGTGATCACCGACACCTGGGTCTCCATGGGCGACACCGACCACGACGAGCGGCTGGACGCGCTGGAGCCCTATCAGGTGGACGAGCAGCTGATGGACCTCGCCCGGAACGACGCCGTCTTCCTCCACTGCCTTCCCGCCCACCGCGGCGAGGAGGTGACCGACGAGGTGATCGACGGTCCCCAGAGCCTGATTTGGGATGAGGCCGAGAACCGCCTACATGCGCAGAAATCCATCCTCGCCTGGTGTTTCGGCGCGATCTGAGGCGCCGACGGTCGGCTTTTCCCAAGGGTTGAGCGAATGAATCCCTTCCCCGAAGACATCTTCACCGAGCCGGAAGACGTCGATCCCGACACGCTCGCCAACCTCGGGCCGCTGCGCCGGCTGGCCGGGGTCTGGGAGGGCCGCAAGGGCATCGACCTCAATCCCAAGGCCGAGGGGCCGGAGCGGCGGGAGTATATCGAGCGCATCGAGATGCAGCCGATCGATCCGCAGGCCAACGGCCCGCAGCTGCTCTACGGCCTGCGCTACCACATCCACATCAACACCGAGGAAGAAGACATCACCTTCCACGACCAGGTGGGCTACTGGCTGTGGGACGCGGCGACGGGGCTGATCATGCAGACCCTGGCGATCCCCCGCGGCCAGGTGGCGTTGGCCGGCGGCAAGGCCAGCCCCGACGGGAATGGGCTGACGGTTAGCGCCCGGCGCGGCGAGACCGAGTACGGCATCGCCTCCACCGCCTTCCTGGAGTACGCCTTCCGCACCGACTCCTACGATCTCACGGTGACCTTCAACGCCGACGGCAGCTGGAGCTACGTCTCCGACACCATGCTGAGCGTCCGCGGCCAGGCTGCGCCGTTCCGCCACCGCGACCGCAACACGCTGATGAAGGTAGGCGAGCCGACGCCTAATCCGCTGGCGCTGATCCGGGCTGCGACACCCGCCTGAGGATCGCGACCCCTACGCTCGCAAAACGGGAAGCCGCCCCTATATGCCGCCGATGCCAAATCCTCCGGTTCCCGACGACGCCGTCACGGCGTTCCAGATCGAGGGCGAGCCCGTGCGCGGCCGCCTGGCCAGGCTCGGCCCCGCGGTCGACGCGATCCTGCGCGCCCACGACTATCCCGAGCCGGTCGCCAACCTGCTGGGCGAGGCCTGCGCGCTCGCGGCGCTGGTGGGCTCCAACCTGAAGTTCGACGGCCGCCTCATTATCGAGGCGCGGGGCGCCGGGCCGGTGCGCTTCGTGGTCGCCGACTACGACACCTCGGGCGGCCTGCGTGGCTATTGCGGCTTCGACGCCGAAGCGGTGGCCAAGGCCGCCCAGGGCTTCGCCCGCCCGGGCGCCCGATCGCTGCTGGGCGACGGCCACTTCATGATGACCGTCGACCAGGGCCCGGACATGGACCGCTACCAGGGCGTCACCGCCATCGAGGGCGAGACCCTGGCGCTGTGCGCCGAGCAATACTTCGCCCAGTCCGAACAGACCCCTACCCGCGTGCGCCTCGCCGTGGGTCAGGCCGATCCCCAAGGCGAAGGTGGGGGCCAGGGCGCGCACTGGCGGGCCGGCGGCATGCTGATCCAATCGGTCGCCGAGGACGATGCGCGCGGCTCTACCACCGAGGCCTGGATCCGCACCCAGGCCTTCTTCGAGACGGTCGGCGAGGACGAACTGATCGACCCGATGCTGTCCTCGCAGCAGCTCTTGTTCCGCCTGTTCCACGAGGACGGGGTCCGCGTCTTCGGCTCCCAGCCGCTGCGCGCCTTCTGCCGCTGTAGCCAGGACCGCATCGAGACGGTGCTGAAGTCCTTCGATCCCGACCAGCGCGCCCAGATGGTCGAGCCCGACGGAAGGATCCACGTCACCTGCGAGTACTGCTCCAAGGTCTACGCCGTGGCGCCGGAGAACTTGGAGACGGCGCCCGCGCAGTAAGCCGGGCTACGACGCCTTCCCCGGCTTCACCACCGGCCCGTCCAGGCGGTGGCCGGTGCGGATCGCCTCGCAGACGGCGTCGAGGGTGTCGACTTCCGAGGCGACAGGCTCCTGAAACAGCCGCCGGTCGCCTTTCCGGCGCGCCACTTCGCCGACCAGGTTGTTGTGCGAATAGGCGATGCTGCGAACCACGGCGAAGCGCTTCTGGGCGCAGTCCACCGCCCAATGCGCCAGGCCCGAGCGGGCGGCGCCCACGCTGAGCTGGATCGGCGTGAACAGCTCGTGGCGGATGTCGGTCTCGACCAGGCCGTCCGACATCAGCGACACGCCGTTCGGGGTCGCCAGGCGCACGCCCTCGGCGTCGAAGTTCACCAGCACCCAGCCCTCGCCCTTGAGGTTCTCCGCTACCCAGGCGGCCACCGACTTTTCGTCGAGCATGGCCGGCGGCGCGGGGTCCTTCACCTCGGCGGCGCGCGCGGCGGAAACCGCCAAACCTGCCATCGCTGCGGCGCACAGCGCCGGAAACCGGGTCCTTGCCATGGGCGTCACCATGCCACGCCCAAGGCGCCGGGCGAAGGGTCAGGCCGCGTCCAGCGCGCGGCTGACATCCCGGCTGAGGTCGCCGGCGCCTTCCAGCCCGACGCTCATCCGCACCCAGCCCTCGGTCAGGCCGATCTCCAGCCGCTCGGCTTCCGGCATCGAGCGGTGGGTGGTGGTGCAGGGATGCGTCGCCATCGACTTGGCGTCGCCCAGGTTGTTGGAGATGTCGACGATCTGTAGGGCGTCGAGGAAGCGCCAGGCGGCCTCCCGCGAGCCGAGGTCGAAGGCCACCACATTGCCGCCGCCGGTCATCTGGTTGGCGATGATCGCCGCCTGCGGGTGGTCGGGGCGGCCGCAGAAGATCGTCTGCCGGGTCTTGCCGTGCGAGGCGATGACGTCGGCGACGCGGCCGGCGTTCTCGGTCTGGCGGCGCACGCGCAGCTCCAGCGTCTCCAGGCCCTTCAGCAGCACCCAGGAATTGAAGGGCGAGAGCGCCGGTCCGGTGTGGCGCAGGATGTCCTTGTAGGCCTCGGTCATCAGGTCCGTGGCGCCCAGGATCGCCCCGCCCAGCACCCGGCCCTGGCCGTCGATGTGCTTGGTGGCCGAATAGACGACGATGTCCGCGCCCAGCACCAGCGGCTTCTGGAAGATCGGGGTGGCGAAGACGTTGTCGACGATCAGCTTGGCGCCCGCTGCGTGCGCGATCTCGGCGACCGCGCCGATGGCGGTGACCTCCAGCAGCGGGTTGGCCGGGCTTTCCACCAGGAAGGCCTTGGTGTTGGGCCGCACGGCGTTCTTCCAGGCCTCCAGGTCGGTGGCGTCCACATAGGTGGTCTCGACCCCGAATCGCGGCAGCCACTCGGAGATGATCCAGCGGCAGGACCCGAACAGGGCGCGGCCCGCCACCAGGTGGTCGCCGGCCCTCAAGAGGCCGGTCAGCGCCACGTGCACCGCGCTCATGCCCGAGGCGGTCGCCCGGCAGACATCGGCGCCTTCCAGGAGCGCCAGGCGGTCCTCGAACATCTGCGTCGTGGGGTTGCCGAAGCGCTGGTAGATGAA
>NZ_JAQGIZ010000119.1 GCF_028290885.1 Phenylobacterium sp. | reverse complement strand
GATCACGCCCAAGTGGGTGGACGGGACCATGGTCGGCGGCTGCTCCTTCATGCTGCACGTGCGCCATGCGGCGGCGGCGATCAACGAGGGTCTCTGCAGCACCGTCCTGATCACCCACGGCGAGTCGGGGCGCAGCCGGGTTGGCGCCGGCGGCCGGTTCGGCGGCGGCGGCGCGGCCAGCCTGCAGGGCCAGTTCGAGATGCCCTACGGCCCGATGGGCCCGCCCACCATGTTCACCATTCCCGTGCTCCGCTACCTCAAGGCCCGCGGCTACACCGTCGAGGACCTGGCCACGGTCGCGGTGATCCAACGGGAGTGGGCAGCGAAGAATCCGCGCGCCAGCTTCAAGGACCCGATCACCGTCGCCGACGTGCTGAACTCCGACATGATCGCCTGGCCGTTCACCAAGCTGATGTGCTGCCTGGTGACCGACGGCGGCGGGGCGCTGATCCTGACCTCGGCCGAGCGGGCCAGGGACTTCCCGCAAAAGCCCGTCTACGTGCTCGGGACAGGCGAGAGCGTCGAGACGCCGATGGTCAGCCAGATGGAGGACTTCACCTCCTCCAAGGCCTTCCGGATCTCCGGCAAGAAGGCGTTCGAGGAAGCCGGCATCGGCCACGCCGACGTAGACCACCTGATGATCTACGACGCCTTCGCCCACCTGCCGCTCTACGGCCTGGAGGACCTCGGCTTCTGCAAGCCCGGCGAGGCGGCGGCGTTCATCCGTGAGCGGAACACTGCAATCGGAGGCAAGCTGCCGCTGAACACCAACGGCGGCGGCCTCTCCTACATGCACTCGGGCATGTACGGCATGTACGCCCTGCAGGAGAGCGTGCGGCAGATGCGCGGGGTGGCTCCGGCCCAGGTCCCCGGCGCGAAGATCAGCGTCAGCCACGGCGTGGGCGGCATGTTCGCAGCGTCGGGCACGATCATCTTCTCCAACGAGGCGCCGTAGGAAGTGTCACAGGTTCCTTCTCACCTTGTGGGAGAAGGTGGCCTGCGAAGCAGGTCGGATGAGGGGTCTCTCAGGCATGTCCGGTAGGCGGCTCGATCGTCGCGCGTCCAGCGGAGCGCAACCCCTCATCCGCCGACCGGAGCCTGGCCTCGGGTCGGCCCTTGGCCGAGCCCGGGGGGCTGACACCTTCTCCCGCAAGGGGAGAAGGATCGCGTTGGTCCTGCTTGCGATGGCGGGCATGGCGATCGCGCCATTGGTCTATGCCGACCCGGCCCCCAGCCTCACCCTGACCGGCGCGATGACCCACGCCGACCATCAGACCTACCGCGAGGTCCCGTTCCGGGTGCCGGCAGGGACCACGCGGCTGACGGTCGAGTTCACCTATGCGGGCAAGGACCAGAAGTCGGTGATCGATCTGGGGATCCGCGATCCGCAGCGTCTCCGCGGCTGGAGCGGCGGGAACAAGCAGAGCTTCACGATCTCCGAGGCCGAGGCCACGCCCTCCTACCTGCCGGGGCCGCTGCCGGCCGGGACCTGGAAGCTGGTGCTGGGCGTGCCCAACCTGCGGGCCGGCGCCGAGGCCCGCTACACCGCCCGGGTGTACTTCGAGCACGGCCCCAGCTTCGCAGGTTTCAACGCCGCGCCTGTGAAGGCCGGCCCCGGCTGGTATCGCGGCGACCTGCACATGCACACCGCCCACTCCGACGGCTCCTGCCTCTCGCAGCGCGGCGCCCGCGTGCCATGCCCGGTGTTCAAGACCCTGGAGGCGGCCCATGCGCGCGGCCTCGACTTCATCGCCGTCACCGACCACAACACCGCGTCCCAGAACGACGCCCTGCGCGAGCTCGCGCCCTATTTCGACGACCTGCTGCTGATCCCCGGGCGCGAGATCACCACCTTCCAGGGCCACGCCAACGTCTGGGGGCCGGCCTCGCCGATCGACTTCCAGCTGGGCTCGGCCCGGGCGCCGACCCTGGCCACCATCCAGGCCGAGGTGGAGAAGGCCGGCGGGCTGATCTCCATCAACCACCCCGGCCAGCCCTCCGGCGAGAGCTGCATGGGCTGCGGCTGGTCGGTGAAGGACACGGACTTTTCCCGCATCCAGGCCATCGAGGCGGTGAACGGCGGATCGCTGTGGCTGCCGGGCGGCGCGGAGAGCGGGCTGTCCGGCATCCCCTTCTGGGAGGCGCGCCTGAACGCCGGGTTCCGGATCACCGCGGTCGGCGGCTCCGACAACCACGACGCCGGCTTCGATCCGGCCAGGCCGGCGTCGGTGGGCTACCCCACGACCGTCGTGCACGCCAAGGCGCTGTCGCAGCCGGCCATCCTGGCGGGGATCCGCGCCGGCCATGTGTTCATCGACGTCAGCGGCCAGCGCGACCGCCTGCTGGAGGTGACCGCGACCGCGTCCGGCCAGACGGCGGAGATGGGGGATGCGCTCGCCGCGCCGAAGGGTGAGGCGGTCACCCTGCGCGTGCACGTCACTCACGCCGCCGGCGCTGTCGTCAGGCTGGCCGGGGACGGCGCGAAGCTGGCGGACCGGGCGGAAGCGCCGCTGGCGGGGGATGACGAGACGGCGACCTTCCGCCTGACCGGCGACGGCCGGCGCCACTGGGTGCGCGCCGACGTGCGCGGCGGCTCGGAAGGACGCATCTGGATGTTGGGCAATCCGGTCTACCTGAACGCCCCGGCCGCCCCGGGCGGTTAGGCGACGGCGCTGGCCTCGCCGCCCGGCGCCTCGGACACGCCGCTGACGGCGTTCATGATGCTTTCGATCAGCGCCTGGGCGTGGATTGGTTTGGAAAGGTGCAGGTCCGCGCCCGCGTCCTGGCTGGAGCGGATGTGCTCGTCAAGCGCGTTGGCGGTCAGCATGATCACCGGCGTCCTCGGGGCGCCGGTCTCGCGCTCCCAGGCGCGCAGCATGGTGGTCGCCGAGAGTCCGTCGAGCTCCGGCATCTGCATGTCCATCAGGACCACGTCGAACCGTTCGGCCTGCAGGAGGTCGAGGGCCAGCTGGCCGTTTTCGACGATAGTCGGGACGACGCCCACCGACTCCAGGATGAGCTCGACGACCTTCTGGTTGGTCGGATGGTCCTCGGCCACCAGCACCCGGCAGCCGGCGATGTCGAGGGGCGCAGCCTGGTCGGCCCCGTCCTCGCTCGCCTCCCCTTCAAGCCGTTCTAGCGGCATATAGACCGCGAAGGTCGATCCCTCGGCGGGGGCCGACTGCACCACGATGCGCCCGCCCATCAGCTCGATCAGCGAGCGGCTGATGGCCAGCCCGAGGCCCGTGCCGCCGAACCGGCGGCGGATCGAGGCGTCGGCCTGCTCGAAGCGGCGGAACAGGCGTGCGCCGGTCTCCTCGTCGAAGCCGATGCCGGTGTCGGAGACCTGGAAGCGGACCTCGTCGCCGAAGGCGATCACTTCGAGCGCGACCTCGCCGGACTCGGTGAACTTCACCGCGTTTGACAGCAGGTTCGAGAGCACCTGGGTGATGCGCACGGTGTCGCCGGCGAATCGGCCCGCCGCCTCCGGCGCGATCGACCAGCGGAAGGCCAGGCCCTTGCTCTGCGCGGAGGCGCGGTGCAGCTCGGCGATGCCGCCGACCAGGCGCTCCATGGTGAACTCGTCGCGGGCCAGGCTGATCTCGCCGGCCTCGATCTTCGAGAAGTCGAGGATGTCGGTCAGCACCCGCTCCAGCAGCCGGCCCGACGAGACGATCAGCTCGGCGAGCTCGCGTCCCTTGGGGGTGGTCTGCTGGTTGGCCAGGGTCTCGGAGATCGCGATCACCCCGTTCAGCGGTGTGCGCAGCTCGTGGCTCATGTTGGCGAGGAAGCGCGACTTCTCGGCGTTGGCCCGCTCCAGCTGGGCGGTCCGCTCGCTGACGCGGTCCTCCAGGGAGGCCAGCACCGCGACCGTCTTCTCGCGCTCGGTGCGCAGCGAGACGGCGAGCACGCCGATCTCGTCGCGGCGGCGCTCCACGTCGCTGACGTCGGGGCGCTCGGCGGCGTCGGGGTCGCAGGAGGCGGCCAGACGCTCGACCGGCTCGACGATGCGGCGGCGGGCCATCAGCACCACCGCCAGCGCCTGGATCGCCGACGCGATGCCGCCGATCAGCAGCACCCAGGACGCCGAGCGCGCCGCCGAGGCCATGACATTGGCCTTGGGATAGGTCAGCAGCAGGTACCAGTTGGGTCCGCTTAGGCGTCCGAAGGCCACGATCTGGCGGCCGTCGATACTCTCGATCACCCCGTTCTCGCGGCCGTCCTTGGCGATGGCGCCGGCGAGGTCGGTGAGCGCGAACTTCTTCTGGTATTGGGCCAGGGTCTTCTCAGGCGCGTGCGCCTGGTCGGTGAATCCCGGATAGGCGATCAGCTCGCCCTTGGAGGTGACGATCAACGGCGAGGCGCCGGAGGGCGTGCCCTTCAGGGCGTTGAGGAAGAAATGGGTCAGCTCCATGGACGAGCCGAACGAGCCCACATAGCGGCCGTCGACGTAGGCCGGCGTCAGGCAGGCCGTGGCCAGGCGCTTGCCGTCGGTGTCCTGGATCAGCCGCTGCAGGTTGGTGCAGCGGGTCGCGCGCGAGGGATCGAACTGCGGCAGCGTGACCTTGGCCATCTCCTCCTGGGCGATGGAGAGGTCGGCCGGGGCGTCGCGGCGGTAGAACAACAGGTGGTCGGGCCGGTCCGGGCCGTACATCACCAGCCGCGTCGCAGGCGTGAAGAAGTAGAGGTTGTCGTAGTCCTTCCGGGCAGCCTGACCGAGGTCGCCGACCAGCCGGAAGGCGGCCACCAGGGCCTTCATCTCCTCCGGCGGCGCTTCGCGCGCCCGGCCGATGAAGGCGCCAATGCCGTAAGTGAAGTCACCCTGTTCACTGACGCCGTCGAAGTATTCCGGCCGGCTGCGGCGCGTGCCGTCCGCCTGCAGCGGCATGTAGCGGTCGGCAAGCTTGCGCACGTCGGCGTCGGTCAGGTGCGCCATCCGACGCTGCAGCTCCTCGCCGGCGGCCCGGTGGAGGCTCGAAAGGTTGGAGAATTGGCGATCGACATTGCTGCTGCGCTCCCGGACATAGTCCGTGAGGTAGCCGATCTGCCGGTCCGACAGCTCGCGCTCGAAGACGACAAAGGCGCCGAGGGTGCCGAGCACCGTCATGACCAGCGACATAACCCCGACGCTGATCAGGAACCGACGCGAAAGCGATTTCATTGAGGCCATGAGGACTCCAGCTGCCGTCGGAGCTTAGCCATTGTTCGTTGAGGGCGCGTTTACGGGGAACGCGTTACCCGAACCCGGACGAAAACCGGCCTTGCTGGACTGCGTGGTGGTGGGCGCGGGCCCTGCCGGCTTGACCGCGGCGATCTACCTCGCGCGCTTCCGGCGGTCGTTTTGCGTGATCGATGCGGGCGGCAGCCGCGCGGCCTGCATTCCCCGCAGCCACAACCACCCGGGGTTTCCCGGCGGGATCGCCGGCAAGACCCTCCTTGGCCGCATGCGCCGCCAGGCGCAGGCCTACGGCGCGGACATCCGTGCAGCTCACGTGGAGGGCCTGCGGGCTCTCAAGGCCGGCTTTCGGCTGGAGACATCCGAAGGACCGGTCCGCGCGCGCAAGGTGATCCTCGCCACAGGCGTGATTGACAATGAACCCGAGGCGCCCGGCGTCGAGGCGGCGGTGCGGCGGGGGCTCCTGCGCGCCTGCCCGATCTGCGATGGCTACGAGGCGAGCGGCAAGACCGTGGGCGTGATTGGCGCTGGCCCCCACGGGGCGCGCGAAGCCGGGTTCCTGACCACCTACTCCAAGGACGTGTGGCTGATCCACGTGGGCCGCGCAGAAGACCTGCCGGCCGACGAACGGACGCGACTGAAGGCCGCCGGCGTCGGCGTGATCGAGACGCCGATCGAGCGCGTGGTGCTCGACGGCCGCCACAGCGCCGCGCTCTGCTTCGGCCCCGGCGAGCCGCGCGCCTTCGACGTCGTCTACATGGCCCTCGGCGTGACCCCGCACGTCACTCTGGCCATCGGCGCCGGCGCGAAGCTCGACAAAACCGGCCGCCTGGTCGTTGGCGAGCACCAGGAGACCTCCGTGCCGGGCCTCTATGCCGCCGGCGACGTCGTGCGCGGCCTGAACCAGATCTCCGTCGCCCAGGGCGAAGGCGCCATCGCCGCCACCGACGTCCACAATGCGCTGGCGGGGCGCCGTTAGGGCCACCTGGGGGATCGGGCTTGGCCGCGGCGTTGGCTCCTTTCCGGGTTGGAAGGGGCTCTCGGCCTCGCCCACGTCAGGCGATGGTGTCCACGACGCCGCCGTCCACCCGCAGCGCAGCGCCGGTCGTCGCCGACGACAATGGCGAGGCGACATAGACCACGAGATTGGCGACCTCCTCCGGCGTGGCGGCCCGCCGGATGATCGAGCTCGGCCGATGGGCCCGGACGAAGTCCGACGCCAGCTCATCGATGGGCCGGCCCGATTTCTCCAGCGCCGGCCGCAGCATCTCGCGCACGCCTTCGGTCAAGGTCGGTCCAGGCAGGATCGCGTTCACCGTCACGCCGGTTCCGGCGACCCGCTTGGCCAGCCCGCGGGAGAGCGCGAGGTCCGCGGTCTTGGTCACGCCGTAGTGGATCATGTCGGCGGGAATGTTCAGGCCGGATTCCGAGGAGATAAAGATCACCCGGCCCCAGCCGCGCTCGATCATCTGCGGCAGGTAGGCGCGCGAGAGCCGGACGCCGGACATCACGTTCACCTCGAGGAACCGCGCCCACACCTCGTCGGGGACCTCGAAGAAGTCCTGCGGACCGAAGATGCCGACGTTGTTGACGAGGATGTCGGCCGAAGGTTCGGCCACGACCAGCGCTGCGCACCCCTCAGCCGTACCCACGTCGGCCGCAACGCCTCGCGCGGTGGCTCCCGGGACGGCCTCGCGGATCCGCGCGATGGCTGCGGAGACCGCTTCCTGCGTCCGGCCGTTGAGCACGACCGCCGCGCCGGCCTCAGCTAGGCCCTTGGCGATCGCAAAGCCGATACCGCCGGTCGAACCGGTCACGACGGCGGTCTTTCCTGAAAGGTCGATCTGCATGGCGGCTCCTTTCGGCTGAGATAGTGCGGCGCGCTGACCGCTCAAGCCACGGCGGCCGCGGCGGCGCGGTTGACGCAACCATCGGGGCCGGCACAAGTTATGTTGCGATGCACACTAAACCCATATCGCAACGCAGCATGGGCCCGGTGCGTTCCGTCTGCCTGGCGTTGCAGGGCGGCGGCGCCCTGGGCGCGTTCACCTGGGGTGTCCTCGACGCGCTGTTGGGTCGTGGCGTGGAGCTCGAAGCCATCAGCGGCGCGAGCGCAGGCGCCGTGAACGCCGTTGTCCTGGCCGATGGGCTGCTGGACGGTGGCCCGGCCCAGGCCCGCGAGAAGCTCTCCCGGTTCTGGCGCAAGCTCAGCGACATCATCTTCCTGAGCGGTTCCCCCGCCGCCCAGGCGGCGTTCGGCGCCTTGGACCTGCTTTCGGTGCGGCCGTCTCCCGCCCTGCTCAATCCCTTCGGCCTCAACCCCTTGCGCGACCTGCTCCGCCAGGAGATCGACTTCGATCGGCTGCAGCGGGAGAGTCCGATCCGGCTGTTCATCGCCGCCACCCGCGTCGACGACGGGAGCGCGCGGATATTCCGCACCGAGGAGGTGACGCTGGAGGTGGTCCTCGCCTCGGCCTGCCTTCCGCAGTTCCATGACGCCGTCGAGATCGATGGCGAAGCCTACTGGGACGGCGGCTACAGCGCGAACCCGCCGATCATGGAGCTGGTCCGCGCGACGCGATCCAGCGACCTGCTGGTTGTCGAGCTCACGACGCCCGAGCCGCTCGGGGCGGACGCCGGCGGGACGCAGATCGAGCGGCGGCTGCGCGAGTTCGCCCTGGGCGCGTCGCTGCAGCGGGAGCTGGACACGTTACTGGACCTGCAACGGATGTGCGTCGCCGAGCCCGCAGCGCGCTCCCGCCTGGCCCGCCGGCTGAGGACCCTGCGCGTGCACCGCCTCTCCGCGCAGGCCCATCTCCCCGAGGCGCCTGGCCTGAACGGGCTCGATCTGACCTGGCGCGGACTGAGCCGGCTCTCGGAGAGCGGAGCCGCCGCGGGCGAGCGCTGGATCGCCTAGTGTCCCGATTCCGAAGTTCGCAAGCGCTTGCGGCTGGCTTTGGCGAACTTCAGAATCGATGAGGGCACTAGCAAGTGTAGGTTTCTAGTGTGCTTTTTGGATTTGAAGTTCGCTCGGCGCATGGCCCGTGAGTGCGGCGAACTTCAAATCCAGCACACTAGGCCAGCTCTACCGGTCAAACTTGGTCGCCAGCACGATGGAGGAATTGGTGCGCTCGACGCCGCGCAGGGCGCCGATCTCGTCGATCAGGGCGTCCATCTCGCCGACGTTGGGCGCCTCGACCGCGGCGATCATGTCGGAGGGTCCGCTGACCGACTGCAGCTTGCGCACGCCGGGCATGCGCTGCAGCGCCGCGGTGACCGCGGCGGCCTGTTTCGGCTCGACCGTCAGCATGACGAAGGCGTGGATCAGCGCCGCCTCGCGAGCCTCGGAGAGCTTGACCGCATAGCCGGCGATCACCCCGGAGCGCTCCAGCCGCGCAAGCCGGCTCTGCACGGTGGTGCGCGAGAGGCCGAGCGCGCGGGCCAACTCCGCCACCGGGGCGCGGGCGTTGTCCCGCAGGCGAGCAAGCAGGTGGTTGTCGAGGTCGTCCATATTCGTCGTTTCGCCGAATATTGCGGTCCATATGCCAAGTTATGCCACGAATATCGCCGAGATGCGAGTTGATTCCGGCGCCGCAGCAAATCATCTTTTGGGGGAACGTTTGAGGGGATCAACTATGCGCAAAGCCGCCGTCGTCGGAGCCGGCAAGATCGGCTCCACCATCGCCAGCCTGCTGGCAGGCTGCGGCGACTATGAGGTGCTGGTCATCGACCGCAGCGCTGAGGCGCTGGCCGAGATCGACAAGCGGGCCGGGACCGCCGCCATGGCCATCGACGACCCCGCGGCCCTGGCCAAGGCGCTCGCCGGCTGCTTCGCCGTCGTCAACGCCGCGCCCTACCACCTGACCGCCGTGGTGGCTGAGGCCGCCAAGGCCGCCGGC
>NZ_JAQGIZ010000103.1 GCF_028290885.1 Phenylobacterium sp. | reverse complement strand
GCCGGGATCGAAATCGTGGCCGGCGCCTTCGGCGGCATCTGGCTGCGGGTCACCGGACCGTTCTTCGCGGTGGGGCCCTAGGGGCCGCAGGCGCAGGGCTGTCGCTTCAACGGCTGGGGCGGCAAGTACGCGCTCGAGCACGACGACACCGTGGCGGGGCAGATCGCCCGGGCCTCCGGCGCGCCGCTGGCGGAGCACGACTTCATCCTGGAGGGCGGAGCGGTCGACCACGACGGCGAGGGCACGGTGCTGACCACCAGCCGGTGCGTGCTGAATCCCAACCGCAATCCGGGCTGGACGGAGGCGGTTGCCGAGGCCGCGCTGGCCGAGGCGCTGGGCGCGAAGAAGGTGCTGTGGCTGGGCGAGGGCCTCGCCAACGACCACACCGATGGCCACGTGGACAACCTGGCGCGCTTCGTGGCGCCGGGCGTCGTCGCCTGCCCGGTGGCCTGGGGGCGGGGAGACCCGAACGCCGGCGCCTACGACGACGCCGCCCGGCGGCTCTCGGCCATGACCGACGCGGCGGGCCGCCGGCTGAAGGTGATGCGCATCCCCTCGCCGGGCTGGATTGACAATGTGTCCGGCGGGAGCGGCCCGGCGCCGGCCAGCCACATGAACTTCCTGATCGCCAACGGCGCGGTGATCGTGCCCATCTATGCGGCGCAGCCCGGCGCGCTGGCGGCGCAGGCCCTGGAGCACCTGTTCCCGGGCCGGGCGGTGATCGGCCTGCCGTCGCGCGCCATCCTCACCGGCGGCGGATCCTTCCACTGCATCACCCAGCAGGAGCCCGCCTGATGACCCGCAAGATCGCGATAGCGGCCATCCAGGCGAGCTACGGCCTGGACCTGGGCGCCAACATCGCGCGGACCGCCGAGCTAATCCGCGAGGCGGCGGGCCAGGGCGCGCAGGTCGTCCTGCCGCCGGAGCTGTTCCAGGGCCCATATTTCTGCGTCGCCCAGGAAGAGCGCTGGTTCAAGCAAGCTTATCCATGGAGGGAGCATCCCTGCGTCACCGCGCTGGCGCCGCTGGCCCAGGAGCTCGGCGTGGTGCTGCCGATCTCGATCTTTGAGCGCGAGGGGCCTCATTATTTCAACAGCCTGGTGATGGCCGACGCCGATGGATCGCTACTCGGCGTCTACCGCAAGAGCCACATCCCCGACGGGCCGGGCTATATGGAGAAGTACTACTTCCGCCCCGGCGACACCGGCTTCCGGGTCTGGGATACCCGCTTCGGCCGGCTCGGCGTCGGCATCTGCTGGGACCAGTGGTATCCGGAAGCGGCGCGGGCCATGGCGCTGATGGGCGCCGAGATGCTGTTCTACCCCACCGCCATCGGCTCGGAGCCGCACGATGCGACCCTGGACACCGCCGCGCCCTGGCGTCGCGCCATGCAGGGCCATGCGGTCTCCAACGTGATCCCCGTGGTCGGAGCAAACCGCACGGGCTTCGAACCCTGGGCGGACTATCCGAACGGCGGCCAGCTGTTCTACGGCTCCAGCTTCATCTCCGATCACCGCGGCGACCTGGCCGCGGCCTTCGGGCGCGAGGACGAGGGCGTGCTCCTCGCCGAGTTCGACCTGGATTTCCTTAGCGTCCACCGCGCCGCCTGGGGCTTCTTCCGCGACCGCCGGCCTGACCTCTACGGCGCGCTGACCCAGGGCCGGCCCCAATGAGGCCGCGGTGCTGATCGAGACCGACCGGCTGATCCTGCGCCCGCCGGAAGACCGCGACCGCGACGCCCTGGCGGCGATCAACGGCGATCCGCGGGTGGGCGATTGGCTCGCCGCGACCATGACCCGCGAAGAAAACGACGCCATGATCGACCGCGTCAACGCCCACATCGGCCAGCACGGCTGGGGCTTCTGGGCCGTTGAGCGCAAGGCCGACGCGACGATCATCGGTATGGCCGGGCTGATCGCCATGCCTGCGGAAATGCCGCCGGGACCGGCGGTCGAGGTCGGCTGGCGGCTCTCGCCGGAGACCTGGGGTCACGGCTACGCAACCGAGGCCGGCAGGGCGGCCGTGGCCTGGGCGTTCGCAGAACTGAAGCCGCCCGAGGTCATCGCCATCACCGCGCGTAGCAACCTGCGCTCGCAGGCGGTGATGCGGCGGATCGGCATGATCCCGGAGCCCTGGCGCGACTTCGACCATCCAAAGCTCGCGGAGGATCATCCTCTGCGCGCGCACGTGGTGTTCGCGATGAAACGGCCGGGGTAGCCTCTCCCCCGGCGAAGCTGCGCTCGGGAGAGAGGCGGATCAGCTGCAGCCGCTCGGCGCCGGCGTCCCATGCGCCTTCGCCAGCTCGGCCTTGGCCGCCGCGAAGTCCGCGCGGAAGGCGGGGTCGGCGTGTTCGCGGGCGACCATGGCCGCGCCGAGCGTTCGGCCGGCTTCCACGTCGGACGGGTAGTGGACGCCGCAGATCACCCGGCTGTCGCCGATCTCGCGCCCGGCTTCCAGGAGGGCCGACGCCTTGGCGGGCGCGAGCTCGCCCAGCACCAGCCCCCAGGCCCAGCCCGCCATGGCGTGGCCGGACGGGTAGGAGGCGTTGGTGGACATCCAGGCCTCGCGCTTGATGCAGACGGGCCGATCGTCGCCGATGAGCGGGCGGGTGCGGTTGTAGTGGTCCTTGGGCGGCGTGCCGACCGTGCGGGCGTCGATCTCGATCCGCCGCAGCAGACGGTAGGTCTTGGGTAGGGCGGTCGCGTCGATCGGCGCGCCCAGCGCGCAGGCGTAGCGCTCCAGCGCCCCGCCGTTCCAAAGGTCGTTATCCTTGGCCGCCTGGGTCCAGCGCGCCGAGCCCGCCAGGCCGCGCGTCTCCAGATAGACGGTCCGGTCGGCCTTGCCGCGCGGCGAGTCCGGCGCCGGCGGCGGTCCGATTACCGCCTGGCCGTCGATGTCGCCGGCCGTGAGGTAGCCGGTGAGCTTCGCGGGCGTCGGCGCGGCGCCCAGCAACAGGACGGCCGCGCCGGCCGCGAACAGGGATCGGATCAAAACAACTCCGCCGGCTTACGAGTTTGGGACGTCAGGACCGCAGAACGGTCTTGCCGTTCTTGATCACCGTCGCATTGCGCTCCTTAACGCGGGCTTCGAAGGAGATCACCTGGCCGTCCTTCCAGAGGTCGACAGTAATCGTGTCGCCGGGGAACACCGGGGCGGAGAACCGCGCCTGGTGGCTCAGGATCTGGTCGGGGTCGTAGCCGGTGATCGCCTGCAGGACGGCGCGGCAGGTGATGCCGTAGGTGCACAGGCCGTGCAGGATCGGCCGCGGGAAGCCGGAGCGCTTAGCGCTCTCAGGGTCCGAATGCAGCGGATTGCGGTCGCCGTTCAGGCGGTACAGCAGGGCCTGGTCCTCGCGGGTCGCGATGTCGACGGAGAGGTCGGCCTTGCGCGACGGGATCTCGTGAGGCTCAGGCTGACCCTCGGAGGGGCCGCCGAAGCCCCCGTCGCCGCGGGCGAAGGTCGAACCGGTCAGGGTAGCGACCTTCTCGCCGGCCTCGTCGGTCCAGATGGTCTCATTGATGATGACGGCGCCCTTGTCCTTGCCCTTGTCGAAGGCCCCGATGGTGCGGCCCTGGGCGGTGAAGGTCCCGCTGGTCGGCAGCGGCCGGTGCAGCTCCACCTTCTGCTCGCCGTGCACCACCATCAGGAAGTTGATCTGGCTGGGCCGATGGCCGGGCTTCTGCCCCACCTCGTCGGCGCCCCTGGCCGGACGTCCGCCGGCAGAGGCCAGCACGGTGGCGGCGGTGGGGACCACCTTCAGGCCCTTCTCGTAGACGAATGGCAGCTCGTCCTCGTTCATCGGGTCGCGGCCGAGGCCGACGCCCAGCGCATAGAGCATCACGTCCTTGTCGCCGTAGGTGAAGGTGCGCGCGGCGGTCTTCTGATCGAGGATGTCCGGGTAAAAGATGGGCACGAATATTCCTCCGACTTATGGGTTGGCTCTTGCGGCCGTTCGACTATGCCGGCGATCAAAGCCCCTCGCCCCCAGAGGCGCAAGTGCGGGGCGCAAGTGCGGGGCGCAAGCGGCCAGCGGACGCATTTGCGGGCCCGGGCCTGATCGGCTAGAAGCGGCGACTTCCCGTGGAGAGCGCTGTTCGCCCCTGCGGTTTCCTGGATTCACCGAAGGCGCTTCATGACGACCACCGCCCCGCCCGGCCTCGGCCAGATCACCGGCAACGTCCTCTTCTATTCGCAGCCGGAGCCGCTCTCGTCCGAGCTGCACGGCAAGATGGGCGTCAAGAGCATGGACGGCCCCTTCGGCTTCGCCAAGGCGGGCCACGCGGTCCCGCTGACGGTCGGCGAGTTCCCGCTGGCCGCGGTGACCGGCCCGATCATCTTCGTGGGCGACGACAAGCTGCCGATCGCTGTGATGGGCCTGAACGCCGGCGACAACATGTTCCTGCGCGACGACGGCCTGTTCGAGCCGGGCGTCTACATCCCCGCCTACATCCGCCGCTACCCGTTCGTGTTCGCCAACGACGATAGCGCCAAGCAGATGGTGCTGTGCATCGACCGCGCGGCCGAATTCGTGGTCGACAAGGATATCGACCAGCCGTTCTTCGAGGCCGACGGCCAGCCCAGCCAGTACACCAAGAACTGCATCGAGTTCTGCAACAACTTCGAGATCGAGCGGCAGCGCACGGAGAGCTTCGTCCAGATCTTGAAGGACCTCGACCTGTTCGAGACCAAGATCGCCAGCTTCACGCCGACCAACGCCGACGGCACCCAGGGCGAGCCGCAGAAGATCGCCGAGTACTTCGGGGTCTCGGAGGAAAAGCTGAACGCCCTGCCGGCCGACAAGCTGGTGGAGATCCGCAGCAACGGCGCGCTCGCCCAGATCTACGCCCACCTGCTGTCGCTGGTCGGCTGGGACCGGCTGGTGGC
>NZ_JAQGIZ010000079.1 GCF_028290885.1 Phenylobacterium sp. | reverse complement strand
CCACACGCTGGCCGAGGTCGTCTACGACTACGTGATCTGAGGTTTTCACGCCTTTGCCGTTTTCCGGGGCGTCCGGACCAGCTAGGTTCGCGCAGACTTTGGACTGCAGGAGCGTTGGCGTGGACGAACGAATGATCCGTAAGCTCGAGGGCCACCTGCGGGGCACCTTCGCCAACGCCCGCATCGTGCTGACGCCCCGGCCAAAGCAGAAGGATTCCGCCGAGGTCTATGTCGGCGAGGAATTCGTCGGCGTGGTGTTCGAGGACGAGGACGGCGACGGCTCGTTCATGTTCGAGATGGCCATCCTGTCGGAGGATCTGCCTTAGGGGGGCGCGAGGTCCGCTGCGGATGATGGAGAGCGGACATTCTTGTCTCGTCCGTGACGGCACATTAGCGCGCCAAAATAGCTGCGTCGGGGAGGCTTGACGATGCGCTGCCTTGCTCCATCCGAAGCGGAAACGATCTTCGGCAGTCAGGGCTTTTCCATATCGTTGGAAAACCAATGGTACCGTTCGGCGCTTGTCCTGGCCCGCACTAAGGCCCGGCGACAGGCAAGGGTCGCTGCTCAACAACTTTCCGACATTGGCCGCACCGAACACTTTGTGCGGACGCTTAATCGCTGGCTGCCCTCCAATCGGGCGCGGCTTCTTTGGGTCGATCACTGGCAAACCGGACTCTACGGCGGATTTGAGAATGCGATTGTCGCCGCCGCTTGGCGCGGGCTCGGTGAGGCCCGACCGCTGAATGAAGCACCAGGGCTCTACTTCGACGGGCATCATTGGGACGAACAAGACCAAATCGAGATATTGCCGTCGCATGCGGAAGCCTTGGGCGTCCTCACGGGCGTCGTCGCCATGCTGATGATTACAGGGTCAGATGGCTGGTTGATTTCGGCAGACAGCGTGGACCGTATTGAGTTTTGGGAAGGCCATTTCTTCTTTCATTCGGCAAGCCGGGAACAACTCAAACGCGCAAACGACATCGTCGATGAGTTTGGCTGTGTTCGTTGGAAGACTAGCGCTTGAGGCTGACGGGGCCGGCTCCGGGGGTGGATAGCTGCCATCGTTCCGCGGGCCTCCCCTAGCGGATCTGCTCCACCTTCAGGCTACCCGCAGGCAGCGCGGGGATCGGCGCGTCCGGCGAGGGGCCCAGCCAGTCGGCCCATTGGGCGCGGGGCAGGATCACGATCTGGCGGTTGTGGTAGGGCGTGATGTCGGGGCCGGGCTCGGTGGTCAGCATGGTGAAGCGGTCGCCGCGCACCAGGCCGCCTATGCAGAAGAGCTCGTTGTCCGTGGTGGTGAACAGCCACTTGGACTTGGGAGCCTTGTCGCCGGTGAATTCGTAGAAGCCGTCGGCGGGGATCAGGCAGCGGCCGGTCGGGAAGCGCCGCCCATCGGAGCGGAAGTTGATCAGCGGTCCGCCTTTGGGCTGCACGAACCCCCAGCGGAGCTGCTTGAGCTCGGCGCCGTCCGGCGAACCGACCAGGACGGGGGCCGGATCGGTGGGGCGGATGGAGTCGCGCGGCTCCAGGTTGGGCGCGCCGCCGGCCCAGTGGATGGGGAGCCGCAGCTGGCTGAACTCGTCGACGATGCGGTCGAGCGATTGCTTGAAGCGGTACTCGTTGCACATGGCCGGTCAGATAGGACGGCCGAGCCTGCGCCGTCCATGGCCGGTGTGCGTATGAAACATACATTTTCCCTTCGGCTAGCGCCGTAGGTCACTTGCGGATCAGGCCGCGCCGCGGATGATTCGGCGGGCCTGATAGGGCGGGATGATCGCGGTGATGTGCGCCGCCCAGCGCAGCTTGGCGTCCTGGCGCGTGGGGCCGGCGATGCTTTCCAGGTCGAAGCGGCCGGCGCGGGAGCCGCGCAGCAGGCGCTTGACCAATACCTCGTCGGTGTCGACCTCGACCACCACGACGTGGCCAAGCATGTCAGGGCTGGGGGCGGTCCTCTGATCCTCGAAATAGATCAGGGCGCCGTCGTCGGCGATGCCGTGCATGGAATGGCCGACGACCAGCAAGGCCCGGGCCTGCTCGGTGCCGCCAGGCGGGATTGGGGCGAGATCGCCCGGCTCCTGCCCCGTGGCGAACAGCACCAGCCCGTCGGGGTTGGCGCCGACCCGGCCGATGATCGGCACATAGCCGGCCTCGGCCGCCGGCAGCATGGCGCCGGCCGCGTCATAGAGCCATTCCGGGCGCACGCCGAAGGCCACCGCGAACTCCTTGGCCCGGCGGTAGGAGAAGGGCGCGTTGCCGTTCTCGTTGGAGGCGTAGGTGTTGCGGTTCCAGCCGAAGGCGTCGGCGGCCGCGGCGGCGGTCTCGAAGCCCTTGGCGATGCGGGCTTGGCGCAGGCGTTGGTAGCGCTCGTCCATGGGTCGGGTCTCGCTCGGATCTCGCTGTATAAAAAATCCAGAAATTATTTGCAGTCGCGAAGTAGTTTTCATACAGTTCGCTCATGAGCACGTCAATCCATGACCTTTCGCCACTGGCGAGCGCCAGCTACGCAGCCCTTCGCTACGAGGGCGCGCCGCCGCCGCGGGCGCAGGCCGCCCTGGACCTCTCGCCG
>NZ_JAQGIZ010000040.1 GCF_028290885.1 Phenylobacterium sp. | reverse complement strand
GAGGACATCGGCGGCGTGCAGGTGCTCGCCCGGGTGATGGACGGCGTCGGCGGCAAGGATCTGCGGCCCATCGCCGAAGAATTCAAGAAACAGCTGCCCGACGGCGTGATCCTGCTGATCGGCACCGCCGACGGCAAGGCGGCGGTGACTGTGGCGGTGACCGGCTCGGCCCAGGCCGCCAACAACGCCGTCGAGATCGCCAAGTCGGCGGTCCTGGCCCTAGGCGGCCAGGGCGCCGGCGGGCGCCCCGACTTCGCCCAAGGCGGCGCCCCCGACGGCGCGAAGGCCGCGGAGGGCCTCGCGGCCGCCAAGGCGACGATCGCCGGAGCCTAGCTCTCGGTCGCCTAGGTTAGCGTCGCGTAGACGCAGAGCTTGTTGCCGACGCCATCGCGGACATAGGCGCCGTAGAAGCGTTGGCCGCTTCCGGGGGCCGGAAGCCCGGCGCGCCTTCGTCGGTCCCGCCGTGGGCGAGCGCCGCCTGATAGGCCGTGTGCACCTGGTCGCGGGTGTCGGCCTTGAAGCCGGTCATGGCCCCGTTGCCGCCGCGCGCGGTCTGGCCGTCGAAGGGCTTGCAGAGCCCGACACCCGGCGCCTCGCCGTGGCCGTAGAAGGCCCAGCCGCCCTCGACCGGTCCGCGCTCATAGCCGATCGCGCCCAAGACGGCGTCGTAGAACGCCACGGCCTGCGCCTCGTCGTTATAGCCGATGGTGATGTAGCCGATGGTCATCGCTCGCCTCCTCGTTCCTGCGCCAGGATAGCGGCGCGCGGGAACGAAGCAAGAACGAACCGATGATGGCGTCCGGATTCCGCCGGATCAGGCGGCCAGCGATTTCTCGAGGTTCAGGGCCACCTTGTCGATGAAGCCCTCGGTGGTGAGCCAGCCTTGGGTGTCGCCGACCAGCAGCGCCAGATCCTTGGTCATCGAGCCGCTCTCGACGGTCTCCACGCACACCCGTTCGAGCGTTTTGGCGAACCGGTCGAGCTCGGGGTTGTTGTCGAGCTTGGCGCGGTGCTCCAGGCCCCGCGTCCAGGCGAAGATCGAGGCGATGGAATTGGTCGAGGTGCTCTCGCCCCGCTGAAACTGGCGGTAGTGGCGGGTGACGGTGCCGTGGGCGGCCTCGGCCTCCATGATCTTGCCGTCCGGGGTGATCAGCACGGAGGTCATCAGGCCGAGCGAGCCGAAGCCCTGCGCCACGGTATCGGACTGCACGTCGCCGTCGTAGTTCTTGCAGGCCCAGATGAAGCCGCCGGACCACTTCAGCGCCGACGCCACCATGTCGTCGATCAGCCGGTGCTCGTAGGTGATGCCGGCGGCCTTGAACTGGTCGGAATAGGCGGCGTCGAAGGTCTCCTGGAAGATGTCCTTGAAGCGCCCGTCGTAGGCCTTGAGGATGGTGTTCTTGGTCGACAGATAGAGCGGGTACTTGCGGTCCAGCGCATAGGCGAACGAGGCGTGGGCGAAGTCGCGGATCGACCCGTCGAGGTTGTACATGGCCATGGCCACGCCAGACCCCGGGAAGTCGAAGACCTCGTGCTCGATCTTCTGGCCGTCTTCGCCCTCCCACTTGATGGTCAGCTTGCCGGGACCCGGCACCTTGAAGTCGGTGGCGCGGTACTGGTCGCCAAAGGCGTGGCGGCCGATGATGATCGGCTGGGTCCAGTTGGGGACCAGGCGCGGCACGTTGCGGCAGATGATCGGCTCACGGAAGACGACGCCGCCCAGGATGTTGCGGATGGTGCCGTTCGGCGACTTCCACATCTGCTTGAGGTTGAACTCCTTCACCCGCGCCTCGTCAGGCGTGATGGTCGCGCACTTGATGCCCACGCCGTGCTTCTTGATCGCCTCTGCGGCCTCGACCGTCACCTTGTCGTCGGTGGCGTCGCGGTTCTCCATGCTCAGGTCGTAATAGTCGATCTTGAGGTCGAGGAAGGGGAAGATCAGCTTGTCCTTGATCAGCTTCCAGATGATGCGGGTCATCTCGTCCCCGTCGAGGTCGACGACGGGGTTGGCGACTTTGATCTTTGCCATGAGGGGCGACGGCTCCGCGCGAACTTGAAGGTTGGGGCCGTATAGCCTTCGTCGGCGCGGACGCAAAGGCTGCAGGCTGCGGCGCCGAGGCGCCCCTCAGCCGACGCTCCTGGCCGCCAGACGGCCGAGATCGGCGAACAGCGCGGCGCGGTCTTTCTCCGGGGCGGTCGAGCCCGCCAGAAAGGCCGCGATCGCATAGCTGCGCCGATCGGGCAGGGTGAAGATGCCCACGTCGTTGTAGGCGGCGTTGAGGCCCTGGTCCGTGCCGGAGGTTCCAGCCTTGTGGGCGAAGCTCGCGCCCTTCGGGAACCCCGCCTTCAGCCGGTCGGCGCCGCGCGGAGTGCTTCGCATGATGGTCAGTAGCCGCGCGGTGGAGGTCGCGGAGAGGAGCTCGCCGGTGTCGAAGCGGCGCAGGAACCCCAGCATGCCCCTCGGTGTCGCGGAGTCGCGGGGGTCGGCCATGTAGGCCAGCATAGCGGCGCGGCGGCGCTCGGGCGCGACGGTCGCCTGGGCGGCGCTGAAGGCCGCCTCGCCCTTCCAGGCCGGCCGGAACGAGGCCATGCCGTAGACGTCGGGCTGCACTTCGCGTTCGTAGCGGTCCACCCGCACCTCATCGACCTTCTTCGACTCCAGCCAGGCGCCGACCGCGCCCGGTCCGCCGATCCGCTCCATGAGGAGGTCCGCGGCGGTGTTGTCGCTGTTGCCCACCGTGGCGATGAGCAGTTCCTGGGCGGTGTAGGCCGCGCGCCCCGGCCAGGCGTCGGCGATCGGCGACCAGGGAGGCGAGAGCTGCTTGCCCGTCAGGGTCAGGGTTTCGGCGAGGTTGAGGCGTCCGGCGTCGACTTCGGAGAGCACCGCGGCGCCAAGCGGCAGTTTGAAGACGCTCTGCATCGGGAAGGTGCGGTCGCCGAGCCGCACCCAGAACTGGCCGCTCTCCAGGTTCATAAGGCCGAAGCCCAGCACGCCGGGCATGGCGCGGGCGGCCAGTTCGGCGACCCCGGAATCCAGCCCCTTCATGTCGAGGGCGGGCGTGCGGGACGCGGTCAGCGGCTGGCTCCGGCTGCAGGCCGCCAGCGCCAGGCTCGCACTTCCCACCAGGAGGCCGCGCCTGCCGAGGCTTGCGCTGGCCGCGCCAAGCGATTGTAAGCGTGTCATGCCCAAAGCCTCCCCTGCGACCCCTGTCATTATCCTGAACGCGCCGCAGCTTGCAGAGAACATCGGCGCCGCCGCCCGCGTGATGGCCAACTTTGGGCTTTCCGAGCTGCGGCTGGTCAACCCCCGGGACGGTTGGCCGCAGGAGCGCGCCTGGGCCTCGGCCTCCGGCGCCGACTGGCCGCTGAACGCCGCGCGGGTGTTCGACCGCGTCGAGGACGCGCTCGCCGACCTGCAGCTGGTCTACGCGACCACCGCCCGCCCGCGTGACCTGCAGTTGCCGGTGCTGACGCCGCGGGTGGCCGCCCGCAACCTGGCGAACGCCGGCGCCCAGGGCCTGAAGGCCGGGCTGATGTTCGGCGGCGAGCGCGCCGGGCTGGAGACCGCCGATATCGCGCTCTGCCAGGCGGTGGTGACCTTGCCGGTCGACGCGCTGTTCAAGTCGCTCAACCTCGCCCAGGCGGTCGCCATCACCGCCTATGAGTGGCGCATGACCGTGGCCGACGAGGCGCCGCAGCCGTTCCGCAACGGGCCGCCGCCGGCGGACGGCGCGGCCATGCAGGGTCTCTACGAGCATTTCGAGCGCGAGCTGGACAACGCCGGCTTCTTCCACCCGCCGGAGAAACGGCCCTCAATGGTGCAGAACCTGCGTTCGGCGCTCGGCCGCGCCAGCTTCACAGACCAGGAGGTGCGCACCTTCCGCGGCGTAGTCACGGCGCTGTCCAAGGGCCGCGGACGGGTGCTGGCCAAGCTGGCGGAAAAGAAGGCGAAGGGAGAGGGCGCGTGAGCTTCGCCGCGCTGCTGAAAGCCCTGCCGATCCCGATCCTGCAGGCGCCGATGGTGGGCGCCAGCTTCGACGTCATGGCGGTTGCGGTGAGCCGGGCCGGCGGTTTGGGCGTATTGGCCGGCGCGACAGTCGCGCCGGCGGATATGGCGGCGGCGGTGGACAGCCTGCGGGCGCAGACCGACGCGCCTTTCGCGGTCAACCTACTGATGGCGCCGCCCGCGCGGCCGGAGCCCTCGGAGGTCGATGCGGCGCTGGCGCGCCTGGCGCCGTGGTATGCCGAGCTTGGCGCGCCGCTGCCGGCTCTCCCCAGCAGCTTCTCGCACGACTTCGAGGCGCAACTCGACGCCCTGACGCGGGCCGCGCCGCCGGTCGCCTCCTTTGCCTTCTCGGTCCTGACCCGGGAACAGGTCGACGCCCTGCACGCCGCCGGCAGCTATGTCGTGGGAACCGCCAACACCGTGGCCGAGGCGCGCGCCTGGGCGGAGGTCGGGGCCGACGGGATCTGTGCGCAGGGTTTCGAGGCGGGTGGCCACCACGCCTATTTCCTGGAGGATATCGAGGCGAGCTCGGTGGGGACCATGGCGCTGGTGGCGACGGTGCTGGAAGCCGTCGACCTGCCGGTGATCGCCGCCGGCGGCATCATGGACGGGCGAGGCGTCGCCGCCGCCCTGGCCCTGGGGGCGAGCGCCGTGCAGATGGGCAGCGCCTTCCTGCTCTCCGACGAGGCGACCAACGGGCCGACCTGGCAGGCTGCACTCCGCGATGCGCCGGACGACGCGACCCGGCTGACCCGGGCCTTCTCCGGCCGCTATGCGCGCGGGCTCGAGAACCGGTTCGTCCGGGAGATGCGCGGCGTCCAGGAGGACGTGCCGGCCTATCCGGTGCAGAACCGCCTCACCCAGGCGATGCGCGCGGCCGCCGACAAGGCCGGCGATCCCGAGATGATGTCGCTGTGGGCCGGCCAGGCGGTGACGCTCGCGCGACCGGGGCAAGCCGGCGAGCTGGTCAAACTTTGGTGGGCGCAGGCGCAGGAAACGGCGAAGGCGCTGGCCGAACGCACGGCGCTGCGCCCGCCGAAACCTTGACTCCGCGAGGGCCGGTGGGCATACACCCCGCCTTCCTCTCCGCCGGGCAACCGTGCGGTCCGAGGATCTATGACGGGTTGACGCGAACGCCGCCGTTGAGATCGCGCTTCCAGCTTCGGAAGCGCCGGCTCGGGTCGAAGAAGAGAACGAAATGTCCAAGCGCCACAGCGCCAAGTACAAACTCGACCGCCGGATGGGCGAAAACATCTGGGGCCGCCCGAAATCCCCGATCAACAAGCGCGCCTACGGGCCCGGCCAGCACGGCCAGCGCCGCAAGCAGAAGGTCTCCGACTTCGGCCTGCAGCTGCGCGCCAAGCAGAAACTGAAGGGCTACTACGGCAACCTGACCGAGAAGCAGTTCAGCAAGATCTACGAAGAGGCCGCGCGCCGGAAGGGCAACACCTCCGAGAACCTGATCGCGCTGCTGGAAAGCCGCCTGGATGCGGTGGTCTATCGCTCCAAGTTCGTGCCGACGCCGTTCGCGGCCCGTCAGTTCGTCAACCACGGCCACGTGCTGGTGAACGGCAAGCGGGTGAACATCCCGTCGTTCCGCGTGAAGCCGGGCGACGTGGTCTCGGTGCGCGAGCGCTCGCGCAACATGGCCCTGGTGCTGGAAGCCCTGCAGTCGCCCGAGCGCGACACGCCCGACTACATCGAAGTCGACGGCAAGGGCATGAGCGCCAAGTACATCCGCATGCCGGAGCTGGCCGAAGTGCCCTATCCGGTGAAGATGGAACCCAACCTCGTCATCGAATTCTACGCGTCCTAGGCGACAGACATCCTGTGACGATTGCGAAGGCCCCGGATCGCTCCGGGGCCTTTTGCTTGTCCGCCGACTGTGGCGGAGTGGGACGGATGAATCGCAGGCTCTTCCTGGTCGCGGCCCTGGCGCTCGGCGGCTGCGCGACGGTGACGGGGCCGCCCGCGGTCGCGCCTGCGCCCGGCGCCTTGGCGGAGCTGGAACCGCTCTATTCCGCGCAGGCCGGGCGCGAGGCGCTGACCATGCGGGTGTCGTCCAACGGCTGCACCGCCAAAGCGGACTTCGCCTTCTATGTGGAGCGCCGCGGGGATGCGGTGACGCTGGCCGTCGGGCGCAAGCACGTCGACACGTGCAAGTCCTTCGCCATGGGCCAGGCGGAACTCGCCTTCACCTGGGAGGAGCTGGGGCTCGCGCCGCGCACGCCGGTCTTCCTGCTCAATCCGCTGATCGCCTGGACGGGGCCGGGCGGCTGAAGCCGGCCGGCTAGTGTCCCGATTCCGAAGTTCGCAAGCGCTTGCGGCTGGCTTTGGCGAACTTCGGAATCGATAAGGACAC
>NZ_JAQGIZ010000286.1 GCF_028290885.1 Phenylobacterium sp. | reverse complement strand
GCGCTGGCCGCGGCGCTGGAAAGCGGCGGCCTGGCGGGCCTGGCGCGCGCGCAACGCAAGCCGCAGCTCTACGACCTGGCGTTCAGCGCGCTGACGGTCGACCTCCTGGAGGGCCGGGCGTGAAGGTGCTCTGCTATTCCAGCTTCACCTTCTCCTACCTGAACCGCGCCCGCGTGCTGTTCCAGACGCTGCGCCGCTTCCACCCGGACTGGGAATTGGTGGCCCTGATCACCGACCGCCCGCCGCAGGGCTTCGCCTTCGATCCCGCCGCCGAGCCGTTCGACCGCGTGGTGTGGGCGGAGGACCTGGGGATCCCCGACTTCCAGGGGTGGCTCTTCAAGCACGACGTGGTCGAGGTCTGCACCGCGGTGAAGGGCCCCTTCATGCTCCAGGCCTGCGACTCGGGTGCGGAGGCGGTGATCTACCTCGATCCCGACACAGCCCTGTTCGGCAGCCTGGCCCCGCTGGAGGCGTGGCTGGAAGACCACGATATCCTGCTCACCCCGCACCTGGTCGATGCGAACGACACGGCCGAGGCGATCCGCGACAACGACCTTTCGGCCTCGCGCACCGGCATCTTCAACCTGGGCTTCGTGGCGGTCCGCACGCGGGGCGAAGGCGCCCGTTTCGCCAGCTGGTGGAACGACCGGCTGCTCGACTGGTGCTACGACGACATGCCCAACGGCATCTTCGTGGACCAGCGCTGGTGCGACCACGTCCCGGCGCTGTTCGACAAGGTGAAGGTGGTCCGCGACCCCGGTTACAATGTCGCCAGCTGGAACCTCAGCACCCGGACGGTTTCTGTACAGAAGGACGGGCAGGTCACCGTCAACGGCCAGCCGCTGCGCTTCTGGCACTTCACCAAGCTGGGGCCGATGGGCGACGCCATGACCAAGAAGTACGGCGGGACCAACTTCCCGGTCTACGAGATCTGGAGCTGGTACAAGCGCCAGGTCACCGAGGCGACAGACGCGGCGATCCCGGAGCGCTGGTGGGCGTATGGGGCCTATTCGGACGGGGCGCCGATCGAGAAGGCGCACCGGGTGCTCTACCGCGAGCGCGCCGACCTACAGGCCGCCTTCCCCGATCCCTTCCAGGCGAGCGAGGGCGGCTATCGCCAGTGGCTGGAGCGGGAAGGCCTCTGAGCCGCTTGCCTTGACAGGCTCGGGCGCGCACCCGAGACAACCCGTTCAGATCAACGGGAGGGGCCGCAGCAGAGTCGCGGCCGCAGATTTGGCCAAGACCGCCGCGCCACCGCCGAAACCCGCTGAACCGCGGGCCGCCACCCAGGCCGCGGCCGGCGTCGCCCAGAAGGCTGCCGCCGTGGCGCAGAAGGTCGCAGGCCTGCGCGCCGACCTGGCCCTCGCCCACGAACTCGCCCACCGGGCGCAGGTGCGCGAGGCGCTGACCCGCACCGAGCTGACGCTGGCGCTCACTGAGGCGCTGAAAGGCCGTGCGGAGGCGCAGGCCTCGGCGCGCCGGCTGGCCGTGCAGCGACACCTGGAACATGCCTCGCCGCGGCCAATCCGCCGCCACGGCAGGTTTCAGCGGGGAATCGACCGCCTGCTGCTGCGGCTGGGGCGCGCAGGCCAAGTGCGGCTGATCGCCGACGCCGGGGTCTGGCGGAACGGAGACCCGGGCGCAATGGCCGCCTATGTGCGGCGCGGGGCCGATCCCACGGCGGTTCCGGCGACCCTGTTCGACCAGGCCTGGCACCTGGAGACCTATCCCGAGGTCGCCGCCTCCGGGCTTTCCCCACTGGTGCATTATCTCGTTCGCGGGGCGGCGCGCGGCCACAGTCCGCATCCGCTGCTGCACGCCGACTACTACGCGGCGCAGAACGCTTCGGCCCTTCGCGGGGCGCAGGTTTCGCCGCTCGAACACTTCCTTCGCGAAGGCGCAGCCGGCGGGCGCAATCCGCACCCGCTGTTCGACGTGCTGCACTATGCGGCCCAGGGCCCCGGTCTCGCCGCGGACGAGGACCCGGCGTCGCACTATGTCCGCACGGGCTGGCGCGACGGGCTCTCGCCGCATCCGCTGTTCGACGCCGCCTGGTACCGCCGCCAGATGCCGCGGCAGGCGGCCGAGACGCCGCCCCTCGTGCATTACCTGACCACGGGCTGGCGCGAAGGCCTGACGCCGCATCCGCTGTTCGACCCTCGATGGTACGTCGAGCAGAACCCGGACGTGGCGGAGATCGGGACCGAGCCCCTGACGCACTTCCTGATCGGCGGCGCGGCCGAGGGCCGCAGCCCAAGCCCCTGGTTCGACCTGCCCCACTATGTGGCGGCGCGCGGCGAGGCGCTCGATCCGGCCGCCAACCCGCTGGTCGACTACCTGCAGGGCGGCGCCTGGGCGGTCGCCGAGGCGCGGCCGGGCTTCCCCACCGCGGCCTACCTGGCCGCGACCCCGGAACTGGTGGGGCAGGGCATGACGCCGCTCGAGCACTGGGCGCGCAAGGCGGCCAAGCCCTAGGCTGGAATCCGCGCCCCGATCCCGAGGGCGGCGAGCTGGCGCCAGATCTCTGCGTAGTAGTCCTGCACGTAGTGGAAGGGGCTCACCCCCCACTGGTGGGCGTCGTCGGCCAGCCGCTGCCGGGGCGCCTCGACCCGCGCCATCGGCGGCATCAGCTCGGCGAAGGCGGCCTCGTAGCGCGCCAGCAGGGCGTTGTGCGCGCACACGTCCGCGGCTTGTCCGGGGAGGATCTCGACGCCCTCGAGCGGCGCGTCGCGACCGCTGGCCAGGCGCCGCCGCTCGGCCCAGCGGGCGGAGTGCAGGATGAGCCGCGCCTCGGCCAGCGGCGTCGCCCGGACGAAGGCGGCGAGTTCGCCGGCCGCCTCCAGCCATAGCCGCTCACCGGCGGCCGAGAGCCGCGGGACCGGCCGGGCGCCGCGCAGCGCCGGCTGCGCCAGATAGCCGCTGGCCTCCAGCTCCCAGCTGTAGGTGACGAGGGTTCCCCTGGCTGAGAGCAGGTCGAACCGCTCGTCGATGAAGTCGAAGATTAGGTGCGTCGGGCGAAAGGCCACCAGGCTCGCCAGCGCGGTCTTGCAGAGGTCCGCCACCAGCGACCGGTGCGGTTGTGGACGCAGCCCCCGCGGCGGCCCGGCGGCGGGGTGGAAACTTTTCAGGGGTGTGGCAAAAAGGCTCGGAAGGCTGGTTCGCGAGACGTAGAGGATATCAGGCTGCGGATCGGTAACCCTGTCGCCACGGAACCGCCACACATCCCTCGTTATGCAGCTCCCGACAATGGCGACCCTCGACATTCCAACTCCTGGCGCTGCTGCTTCGCGCGGCGAGACGCCTTCTAGCACGGGCGGCGCGCGCCGTTGGAGGCGCAGCATTGACATCGGCAGCATTGACATCGCAAGGGCCCCCGAGCATCTCTGCGCCCGCTTCGGACGCCGCGCGGTCGCTTAAGAACCTAGCTCCGCGTTCACCTTTTTAGGTCACCTTTCAGATATAGCTTCTGACGGCACGGGACGGACGGCACAGCTTATCGCGCATGAAAATATTCAGCTTTCTCAGCAATCAGCCCGACAACGTGCTGACTCGCGCGCTTTCCGATGGAAAGCATCCGTTCGCCGTGGCCGCGGCGTTCAGCTTCTTTTCGAACGTCCTCTACCTGGCGTTGCCGCTGTACACCTACCAGGTCTACGGCCGGGTGATGGTCAGCCAGAATGTCCCCACCCTGATCGTCCTGACGTTGATCACCCTGTTCGTGTTCGGGGTTTCCAGCGCGATCGATGATTACCGCGCGCGGATCCTGATCAACTACGGGGTGATGCTCGACCAGCGGGTCTCGGGGAAGGTGTTCTCGGCCCTGTTCGACGCCTCGGTGCGGGGCGACACGGGCGCCCGGGCCCAGGCCCTGCGCGACCTCGACCAGTTCCGCCAGACCCTGACCGGGATCGCCGCGGCCGCCTTCTTCGACGTGCCCTGGATCCCGGTGTTCCTGATCGCGCTGTTCATCATCGATCCGTGGGTCGGCATCGTCACCACCGCGGGCGCCGTGGCGCTGCTCGGCCTGGCGCTGCTGCAGGAGCGGACCATCCGGCCGATCCAGCGCGACGCCGGCGATGCTCAGCTTCGCAGCTACGCCTTCACCGACGCCGCGCTGCGCAACGGCGAAGTGGTGCGCGCCATGGGCATGCTGCCCACGCTGGGCGCGTCCTGGGCGGGCCACCGCGCGGTCACCATCGAACGCGGCGCGGCGGCGGCCGAGAATTCCAACGTCTTCACCGACATCATCAAGGCCGTCCGTATGGGCATCCAGGTGCTGATCATCGCGATCGGCGCCTACCTGATCATCAAGGGCAAGCTCCACCAGGGCATGCTGTTCGCCAACATGATCCTGGCCAGCCGGGCGCTGCAGCCGATCGAGAAGATCGTGGGCTCCTGGGATCCGCTGAACAACATGGTCAGGGCGCACGGCCGGCTGATGCAGCTGCTGTCGAAGGCCGAGCCCTCGATGCCCGCCACCGCGCTTCCGCGGCCCAGCGGCCGGCTCGCGGTCGAGACGCTCAACTATGCGCCGCCCGGCGCGAACAAGCTGCTGCTTGCCAACATCAATTTCACGCTCGAACCCGGCGAGATCCTCGGCGTCATCGGACCGTCCGGGGCCGGCAAGTCGACCTTGGCGCGGCTGCTGGTCGGCATCTGGCGCCCGGTCAACGGCGTCGTGCGGCTCGACGGCGCGGACGTCTTCGCGTGGGATCGCGCGGACTTTGGTCGCCACGTGGGCTACCTGCCGCAGGACACCGAGCTGTTCGCGGGCACCATCCGCGACAACATCGCGCGCTTCCGCTCCGACGTGAGCGACGAGGACGTCGTGAAGGCCGCCCAGCTGGCCGGAGTGCACGAACTCATCCTGCGCCTGCCGAAGGGCTATGAGACCGATGTCGGCGACGGCGGCCACACCCTGTCCGCCGGGCAGCGCCAGCGGGTCGGGCTGGCGCGCACCATGCTGGGCAATCCGGCGTTCATCGTGCTCGACGAACCGAACGCCAGCCTCGACGCGGAGGGCGAGGACGCGCTCCTGCAGGCGCTTGACGCCATGAAGGCCAACGGCGCCACGGTGGTGATCATTTCCCACAAGCCTTCCATCTTCCGGGCCGCGGACCGGATGCTCGTTCTTCGCGAAGGCCGTATCGAACTGTTCGGCCCGCGCGACCAGGTGATGAACCGACTGATGAAGCCGACCGAAGTCCGCGCTGTGGAGGCTGGCCGATGAAACTCGACCTCACCCCCGTCCGCTCCTCCTACGTCGCTCCGACGTTTGGCGGCGACGAACTGCTGCCGATCGATCCGGCGCTGCAGCGGCGCATGCGCCGGCCGATGATCGTCGGCGCGGCGATCATCGGGGTCCTGGTCCTGGGCCTGGGCCTCTGGGCCTCCCTCACCCCGCTCGCGACCGGCATCACCGCTTCGGGCGAGGTCCGTGTCGAATCGAACAAGAAGACCCTGCGGCATCGGGAGGGCGGCACGGTTCGCCAGATCCTGGTCCAGGAAGGCCAGCACGTCCGCGCCAGCCAACCGATGATCCTGTTCAACGATGTCGAGGCGCGCGCGAGTTACGACGTCCTGCAGAACCAAGTGGACAGCCTGCAGGTCCAGGCCGCGCGGTTCACGGCCGAGGCGACGAATCGCCCGACGCTGGAGTTCCCGCCGGAGGTGATGGGCCGGATGTCGGACCCGCGCGTCGCGGGGATGGTTCGCGACCAGCAGTTCCTGTTCACCACGCGTAGCCAGCTCTTCGAGAGCCAGAACTCGGTGCTGTCCCAGCGGCTCGACCAGATTCAGACCCAGGTTGGGGGCCAGCAGGCGCAGGTCGCCTCCGTCGACGAGCAGATCTCGCTGACCAAAGAGGAGATGGCCGGCTACCAGACCCTCTACGACAAGGGCTTCGCGCCCAAGCCGCTGATCCTGCGCTACCAGCGCTCGCTGGCCGACCTGCAGGGCCGGAAGGGCTCGTTGCTGTCCGACATTGCGCGGCTTCGCCAGCAGGGGGGCGAGACGCGGATGCAGGTCTCGGCCAACCGCGACACCCGCACGAGCCAGGCCGCCGAAGGCCTGCGCGACGCCCAGACGAAGCTCGCCGACACCCTGCCGCGACTCGCGGCCGCGAAGGAGATGCTGGACGCCACGGTGGTCCGCGCGCCGGTCGACGGCTACGTCTTCAACCTCACCCAATTCACCGTCGGCGGCGTCACCGGGCCCGGCGAAGTGCTGCTCGACGTGGTGCCCGCCAATGCGCCGATCGTGGTCACTGCGATGATCGAGCCCAAGGACATCGACAAGATCCGTGAGGGCATGGATGCGCAGGTGCGGTTCACCGGACTGAACCAGCGCTGGCACGGGCCGATGAAGGCCAAGGTGGTGCTGGTTTCGGCCGACAAGATCGTCAACGAGAAGTCCGGCGCGTCCTTCTACCGCGCCGATCTGAGGATCGATTCGAAGGAGCTGACGAAGCTGAAGCGCAGTGCTCAGATCACGCCTGGAATGCCGGCTCAGGTGATGGTCGTGACGGGTGAAAAGACGGTCATGGGATCGCTGATTTCGCCGATCACGGACACCCTTCACGGGGCGCTCCACGACTGACCGATGCGTCTCGGTAACAGGGGGCTAGTCTAAGGATTCCAGGGCCTTTTTGCTGTTGCGTAAATCACGGGCTTCCGATACGTCTTCCCTCGGGCTCGTTTAACCTTCGCCGCAGCCACGCTATGGCGCTTGGGATAAATGGACCGTCGGGACTGCTCCATCGGGGATGGGGGTCAGGCGTGCCGGGGGTCCGTGTGACACAGACTGGAGAGATCTATGGCGACTTATCTTTTTGAGACAATCACGGCTGCGCAGGCGCTCACCTTCAGCAGCACCGCCGATACGCTGGTGTTCAGCAACGCGACGTCTTCCGGATCGAAGATGTCGGTGCTTTACAACGCAGCGACGGCCACTACGACCCCCACGGTGACCATCACGGACCTGGTGACGGCTCATGCGGTGGTGTTCGGGACGGGCGTCTACGGTGAAGGCGAAGCCAGCCACACCACCCCGATCTTCTCGGACGGCTCGACGCTCATTGTCGGCGACAACGTCTTGGGCGATGGGGCTGCCGGCACCGCTGTCGGCACCAGCAAGACCGACGGCCTGTTCGGCGGCGACGGCAACGACACCCTGCAAGGGTCTTCTGGCGGCGACGTGCTGCAAGGCAACCAGGGCAACGATTCGCTCTGGGGCGGCGACACCGCTGGCACGACCGCTGACGGCAACGACACGATCTACGGCGGCCAGGGCAACGACACGATCAACGTTGGCGACGGCAACAATTTCTCCAACGGCAACAAGGGCGATGACACGATCACCGCCACTGCCGCCGGCACCGGCACCAACATCCTGCTCGGCGGTCAAGGCAATGACAGCATCATCGGCGGCGCTGGCAACGACATCCTGAGCGGCGACCTGGGCAACGACACCCTGTCGGGCCTCGGGGGCAACGACAGCCTGGCTGGCGTTGACGGCAACGACGTCATCACCGGCGGCGCCGGCAACAACACCATCGACGGCGGGGCCGGCAACGACGTCATCTCGAGCGGCGGCGGCGCTGGCACCAACAACATCGTCGGTGGCGATGGCGACGACACCATCACGGTTCTTACCAGCACCACCGGCAACGCCTTTGTCGCAGGGAATGCCGGCAACGACATCCTCGTCGATCACGGGTCCGGCGCCGACACCCTTCTGGGCGGCCAAGGCACCGACACGATCAGCATCGACGGCGGCGGCAACGACCTCGTCGATGGCAACCTTGGCGCTGACACGATCACCGCCACGGCGGCGGCGACCGGCAACCTGACTGTGCTGGGCGAAGACGGCAACGACGTCATCGACCTGCATCTCGTGGTGGCGACGAGCCAGAGCGACCGCATCGACGGCGGCGCGGGCAACGACACCATCACCGGCAGCGCCGGCAACGACGTCATCATCGGCGGCGAGGGCGCGAACGTCCTTTCCGGCGGCGGTGGTCAGGACAGCTTCACCGCTGGCGCCGGCAACGACGCCATTACGGGCAGCTCCGTCGCGGGCGGTGACACGATATCCTCGGGCGCCGGTGACGACACCATCACCGGTGGTGGCGGCAACGACCACATCGACGCTAGCGACGGCAATGACACCGTGGTGGTCGGCGCGGGTGACGTAGTCGTCACGCTCGGCGCCGGCGACGACACGATCAGCGGCGGCACCACCGGCAAGGAAAACGTCGATGGCGGCGCCGGCAACGATCTGATCACGACGGGCTCCGGCACCGACACGATCACCGGCGGCGCCGGCAACGACACGATCACCGGAGGCGGCGGCCAGGACACCCTGACCGGCGGCGCGGGGAACGACGTCTTCGTGTTTAGCACGACCTCTGTCGCCACGACGAGCGCACCGATCGTCACTGGCGACTCCTCGACCGTCGCCGGCTCCGGCGACCAGATCAAGGATTGGGAAGGCGGTACCTCGGCTGCGCCGCTCGACCACCTGCACTTCACCCTCGCCGATCACACAACTGGCTTGGGTTCGGCCACTTCGGCCAACTACGTCGAGGTCAACGCGACGGACTATGCGCAGGCGGCTTCGCTCGCCGGCGGCTTCTTCACCGGTACGGTCCACTACGTGGTGGCCCAGGTCGGGGCGGACGTCGTGGTCTTCGCCGACACCAACCCCAGTGGTGGCCTGGACACGGGTGACGACGCGGTGGTGCTCGTCGGCCGGTCGCTGACCGACATCGACGTCACCAACATCATCTAAGCCTCGGCTTTGGTGTGAGTTTGGGGCCGCCCTTCGGGGCGGCCCTTTTCTTTTGTGGCGTTCAGGAAGGGGCGCGAGGCCCGGGCGTGCGATGACCAACGCTGCGATCTACATGCATCCCAATGGGTTCGACACGACCGGCGGGCGGCTCCTCGGGCGGCACTCGGCGGGCGAAAGCTTCCTGCGGGGCTTCCTGCGCCACGCCGACGTGGAGCGGTTCTATTTCTGGCACGCCGGCGCATCGACCATCACCGAGCTGCAGGCGCTGGTCGAACGCATCCAACCGACCGAACGGCCGAAGACCTGGATCACCACGACCAATCGCCCCGGGATCGGCCAGGTGGGCGTGCTGAACCTCCCCGGACCCAATCTCGGCGAGGAGGCGTGGGCCCGCCGTATCTACGGCGCCAACAGCTATTCGATCTGTGGCCTCACGCACACCACCGCCACCGCACGGGTGATGGACCTCCTCTCGCAATATGCGACCGCGCCGCTGTCAGATCACGACGCGCTGATCTGCACGTCCTCGGCGGTCCGCGACAGTGTCGAGCTCCAGCTCGCCGGCATCCGCGAACACCTCGCCGAGGCGTATGGCGGGCCGCGGCGAGGCGCCGAGGTCCAGCGCGTGACGATCCCGCTCGGCGTCAACGCGGGCGAGTTCGAGACCACGGCCGAGCAGCGGAAGGCCTGGCGCGAGCGCCTGGACATCCCCGAGGACGCCGTGGTCGCCCTCTACGTCGGTCGCTTCAACACCCGCGAAAAGATGAACCCCGCGCTGATGGCGCTGGCCCTGGAAAAGGCGGCCCAGGCGACCGGCCAGCCGATCTATTGGGTGAACTCCGGCTGGGCGGAATCGGAGGCGGAGGGCGTGCGCTATCACGAGGGCGCCCGCGCGTTGTGCCCGTCCGTCCACTACCGCGAGGTCGACGGCCGGCCGCCTGACGTCCGCTTCTCCATCTGGTCGGTGGGCGACTTCTTCATCAGCCTGTCGGACAACATCCAGGAAACCTTCGGCCTGACCCCGGTGGAGGCCATGGCCGCGGGCCTGCCGTGCGTCGTCACCGACTGGAACGGCTATCGTGACACCGTCGGCCACGGCGAGCACGGCTTCCGCATCCCGACGATCGCCCCGGCGCCCGGCGACGGCATCGATCTCGCCTATTGGTACGCCAACAACTGGATCGGCTATGTCGACTATGTCGGGGCCGCGAGCCAGTTCGTGGCGATCGACTTCGCCGAGTCGACGGCGGCCATCTCCGCCCTGGTGCAGAACGCCGACCTTCGCCGAAGGCTCGGCCAGCAGGCCCAGGCCCACGCCAGGGCGATGTTCGACTGGTCGCAGATCATCCCGCAATATCAGGCGCTCTGGGCCGACCTGGACGCGCGCCGCCGCCGCCGCGCGCCGGAGCCGTCGATGCGCGACAACCCCTACCGGCCAGATCCCTTCCGGCTGTTCGGCGGCTATCCCACGCAGCATCTGGCCACGGGCTGGACCGTGCAACTGGGGGCGTCCGTCACCTGGCCCGACGCGAAGGCGCTGCTCTCCCGTCCGCTCACGAACTACAGCTATTTCAACCGGCCCAGCCTGGAGGAGGCGGAGACGATCGTCGCCTGGCTCGCCGAGCGGCCCGGGGCCAAGGTCAGCGAACTCGTGCAGATCTTTCCGGCGCAACGCCGGTCCGCCATCGCCCGCGGCCTGCTGTGGATCGCGCGGTACGGGGTGATCGTGTTGCGCCCGCCCGGCTGACGGCCCGAAAACGCGAAGGCCGGGCAACGGACCTTGCGATCCGCTACCCGGCCAAAGCGACACAGCCATGGAGAGCTAGGCTGACAAGCGACACTAGCCCAGAGCGTCACCGCGCGGAAGCCGATCCCCGATCACTTAACGGTTAAGCGGTGTCTGTTTCGCGGACGAGCGCGGCCGCGCGCAGGGCGTTCGCACGGACCTCGTGCACGAACCGCTCGCCAATCGCGTTGACGACGATGTTGTGGCCGCTGCCCTCCGCCGCCTGATGAATCCGCACCATGCCGCTGGCGCGCAACAGGTCCCGGTCGTGGGCGCTCGTAAGCGAAGGCCAGGTGTCCATGGTCCGCATGGGCAGCAGCGGCGACTCCGCGACGATAGCGTCGGTCGGAATGCGAATCCCGCGCGCAAGATGCTCGTAGTCGACGTTGTCGACGCCGCCCGGGCGGATGCCGAAGATGGAGGTCAGGAAATCGGCAAGCGGCATGTTGTCCGGGTTCGCGGTCAGCTTCTCTTGCGCATAGGCCTGGAACGGCCACAGATCGCGGGTGTTGAAGAACGGCTCCTGGGCGATGTGCCGGACGATGTTCGGCGCGCGCAGCCCCAGGGTCACCAGGCACCCGGTGGACACGCCATAGGCGACGATCGGCTGCGTCGGCAGCAGCACCCCGATAAGCTCATCGAACGCGGCGGAATAGCTTGCCGGAAGATGGCGGTCGAACGAGGGCGAGCGCATCCCGGGCAAACAGCCCACGATGACGTTGTCGTTCGGGTGCTTGTCGACCAGGTCATGCAGGTAATCCGCCGGCGGAAAGGCTCCACCCACCGCCAGCAGCGTCGCCCGAGGGCGGCCGGCGTGCAGGCGCCCCACGACGAGAAGCGGCCCGAAGCGGGTCTGAACGGTCAGTCGATCCATGGGGCCGGTGGGCGCGCTCTCGCAAAGGTCGCTGCGTGATCTAACGCAAGTCGCCCATACCGCCTAGATGGTCGCGCTGAACCGCCGCGAGACGGCCACGGCGCCCGCACGGTGTACGCGGACCTCGGCGGCGTAGGCGCCGTGCGGCCAGCCGCCGGGCGGCGGCTTCTTGCCGGCGTAGGCGACGTACTGGGCCTTGCCGGTGGCGAGTGGGGCGAGCTGGCTCTGGACCAGGGTCTCGCCGTGCGGACCGGTCAGGACGAGCTCGATGCTGTCGCCGGGGTCCAGCCCGATGAGACGCGCATAGGCGATCAGCGGAGCCGCGGCGCTGGGGCCCGGAATGCCGCCCGCCTCGACGTTTTCCATGGTCACCGGGCCCGAGGCGAAGCCGACATTCAGCACCGCGCCGGCCTTGTAGCCCAGCTGGCGCAGCGCCGGCGCGCTCCAGAGGGTGGCGGCCTGGGCGCGGCAGGCGGCCGGGTTGGCCATGTCCGGGGCGAAGGGATCGACCACCTGGCCCGCGTGGCGAACCGTGAAGTGCAGGTGCGGGAACTCCGTGTCGCCCGAGAGGCCGACGTGGGCGAGCGGCTGGCCGGCCGCCACGGTGTCGCCGACCTTCACCCGGACGCTACCGCGCGCGACGTGGCAGTACTGCGTCTCCCAGCCGTTTCCGTGATCGACGACCACACCGTTGCCGCACTCCTGGCCGGCGACCGGGGACGCCCCCGGCGCGTGGACCGAGATGTCCTGAACCCCGTCGCGCAGGCGCGCGACACGGCCGGGCGCCGCGGCCAGGACGTCGACGCCGGCGCGCTCGGCGGCCATGTCCAGCAGCCGGATGTCGACGCCGTTGTGGCCCTGGTAGGTGCGATGTCCGCAGCGGTAGTCCAGTGCGCCAGGGCCGGGATCGCGGTCGACGTAGTGCTGCACCTCGCAGGTGCGGCCGATCTGGCAGGCGAGCGGCAGGACGAACTTCGGCGCCTCGGGCGCGGCGCGCAGCGCGGCGAGCGGGGCGAAGGCGAGGGTCAGGCCGAACAGGGCGAGCGGGGCCGGGCGCATGGCGGGTCCTTCGGGCGGCGGTCGCGGCAAACCTCGCGGGCGGCCGCGACGAAACTATGGCCTCAGCCGAAGCGGACGCCGGTGAGGTCCGCCAGCCGCGCCAGGTCGCGCGCGTAGACCCCGCGAAGGTGGTCCATGTCGGCGACGGTCAGCGCCGAGCCGTAGTCCATCTCTCGGCCGACATGCGCCTCGCGCGCCGCCGGCGCCGCGGCGGCGGACAGGCCCAGGAAACCACGGACCTGCGAGAGGGCTGGGCCGGGATCGCGGCGCAGGTCTTCGGCGCGCAGCACCAGCACCTGATCGCGGGGAAAGAGGCCGTAGAGCCGTTCGATCTGCTCGCCGTAGAAGCCGCGCTCGACGTAGGAGAGCTCCCGGTGGAAGCCCCAGGGGTCGGCGGCGAACAGCCGCTGGCGGCCCTCACGGACGCACCAGGCGAAGGGCCTGGTCTCCACCCCGCGGGCGTATTCCATCTTCCAGTGCGACCAGGCCCGCTCCACCGGATCGCGCAGCATGACGACCAGCTTGATGGCCGGGTTGTAGGCGCGGATGCGCTCGAGGCTGCCCGGCCAATAGAGGTAGATCGGCGTCGCCTCGCCGCGCGGCCGCCCATCGAAGGGATCGAAGTTGGCGTGGTAGGCGCCGTAGTCCGGGCGGGCCCAGTCCTGCCCCTCGTCGTCGAAGAAGTGAACCTCCTTGACGCGCGACAGCGACAGCTCCGGCGCCTCGCCCAGATAGTCGAAGAGGGCGGTGGTGCCGCCCTTCTGCACGCCGGCGACGATGAAGGCGACGCGGTCCTCAGCCATGGACCCTCACATCCCCCGGCGGGCGCGACGCCGCAAGGCCCCAGGGCCCCAGGGCCCCAGGGCCTCAGGGCCCCAGGGCCCCAAGACCTCACGACGCTCGGGCGACCATTGGCGCTTCATCGCGCCGGAGGTACGCGATATGAGGAGCGGCGGTTCGCAGGGGCGCGGCCGGCGAGAGGCTTCGACGCGATGAAGACGGTGATCCTGGCGGGCGGCCTCGGCACGCGCATCTCGGAAGAGAGCCACCTGAAGCCCAAGACGATGATCGAGATCGGCGGGCGGCCGGTCCTGTGGCACATCATGAAGCTCTACTCGCACTACGGCTTCAACGACTTCATCGTCTGCCTTGGCTACAAGGGCTACGTCATCAAGGAGTATTTCTCGAACTATGTGCTCCACAACGCCGACCTGACCGTCGACCTGGCGAAGGGCGAGATCGAGTACCACGCCACCAACCACGAGCCCTGGCGGGTGACCCTGGTCGACACCGGCGCCGAGACCATGACAGGCGGGCGCCTGAAGCGGGTCGCGCGCTATCTCGAGCCGAACGAGCCCTTCTTCCTGACCTACAGCGACGGGGTGGCGGATCTCAACCTGCGCGCGCTGGCCGACTTCCACCGCAGCCATGGGCGCGACGCCACCGTGACCGCCGTTTCGCCGCCGGGCCGGTTCGGCGCCCTGGAGATCGTCGACGGCCAGGTGGAGCGATTCATCGAGAAGCCGCCCGGCGACAACGGGCTGATCAACGGCGGCTTCTTCGTTCTACAGCCAAGTGTGATTGATCGCATCTCCGGCGACCGGACCATCTGGGAGCAGGAGCCGCTGGTGGGCCTGGCCCATGACGACCAGCTGATGGCGTTCCGGCACGACGGATTCTGGGCGCCGATGGACACCCAGCGCGACAAGAACATCCTCGAGGCCATGTGGGCTTCGGGGGAGGCGCCGTGGCGGCGCTAGATCGCGCCTTCTGGCGCGGCCAGCGGGTCCTGCTGACCGGCCACACCGGCTTCAAGGGCTCCTGGGCGGCGGTCTGGCTCGAGCGCCTCGGGGCGGAGGTCACGGGCCTCGCGCTGGCGCCGGACCAGAGCCCCAGCCTGTTCGAACTTGCCGGCGTCGAGACCCTGACCCGCTCGCTGGTCGTCGACCTCCGCGACCGGGCCGCGGTGGAAGCCGCGCTGGCCGGCCGCAGCTTCGACCTGGTCCTGCACATGGCCGCCCAGCCGATCGTGCGCACGGCGATCGCCGAGCCGGTCGAGACCTTCGCGACCAACGTCATGGGTACGGTCCACCTGCTGCAGGCCCTGCGCGTGCAGGCCGCGCTCAAGGCCGCGCTCGCGATCACCTCCGACAAGGTCTACGCCAATGCCGAGACCGGCCGGGCCTTCGCCGAGGGCGATGCGCTGGGCGGCAAGGATCCCTATTCCGCCTCCAAGGCCGCGACCGAGATTGCCGTGCAGAGCTTCGCCAAGAGCTATTTCGAGCCGGCCGGCGTGCCGCTGGCCACGGCGCGGGGCGGCAACGTCATAGGCGGCGGCGACTTTTCCCGCGACCGCATCGTGGCCGACATCGTCCGCGCCGCCCGCAGCCGGCAGCCGGTGGTGCTGCGCCATCCGGAGGCGACGCGGCCCTGGCAGCACGTGCTGGACTGCGTGGCGGGCTACCTCGTCTACCTGCAGGCGCTGGCGACCGACCCGGCGACCCCTCGCGCGCTCAACTTCGGCCCGCGGCCCGGCGGCCCGGCGGTAACCGTGGGCGAGCTGGCGACGCTGGGCGTCGAGGCGCTGGGCGCCCAGCCCTGGCGCCACGAGCCGGACCCCAAATCCCTGGAGGCCACATCACTCGCCATTGACGCGGGATTGGCCCGGCGGACGCTTGGCTTCGAGAGCCGGCTCGACGCGCCGAAGGCCGTGGCGCTGACCATGGACTGGCACCGCCGGCAGGCGAATGGCGAGGACGCCCTGGCCTTGTGCCGGGAAGAGATCGCGGCTTACGAAGACGCCGCATGACCCCGCCGCTCTGCCGATTCTGCCGCACACCGCTCGTCGACACCTTCATCGACCTCGGCCGACAGCCCCTGGCCAACAGCTACCTCACGGCCGAGCAGCTGGCGGCGGGAAACGAGCCGGCCTATCCGCTGCATGTCCGCGTCTGCCACGAGTGCTTCCTGGTGCAGGCCGACGACGCCGTGCCGGCCGACGCCATCTTCGACGACGCCTACGCCTACTTCTCATCCTACTCCACCAGCTGGGTGGAGCACGCCCGCCGCTATGCGGCGGCCATGGCCGAGCGGTTCGACCTGGGCCCGGAGTCCCTCGTCGTCGAAGTCGCGAGCAACGACGGCTATCTGCTGCAGCACTTCGTCGAGATGGACATCCCCGTCCTCGGCGTCGAGCCGACTGCCAACACCGCCGAGGCCGCCCGGGCGCGCGGCGTGCCCACCGAGGTGATGTTCTTCGGCGAACAGACCGGCCAGCGCCTGGCCGCGCGGGGCTACCGCGCCGACCTGATGGCCGCCAACAATGTGCTGGCCCACGTGCCGGACATCGGCGACTTCGTGGCCGGCTTCCGCGAGCTGCTGAAGGACGAAGGCGTTCTGACCTTTGAATTCCCGCACCTCCTGAACCTGATCGAGAAGGTGCAGTTCGACACCATCTACCACGAGCACTTTTCCTACCTCTCGCTGCTGGCCGTGGAGCAGGTGCTGCGGGCCAATGGGCTGAGACCATTCGATGTCGAACGACTTTCCACCCATGGCGGATCGTTGCGGCTGTTCTGCTGCCACATGGGCTCGGGCCACGAGGAGACCGAGGCGCTCGTGACGCTGCGAGAGGATGAACACGCCGCCGGCCTCGACCGGATCGAGAGTTACGCAGGGTTCGCCCCGAGAGTCGAAGCGGTGCGCGACAGCTTCCGCGCCTTCCTGGCGGTTGAGAAGGCGGCGGGCCGGCGGGTCGCGGCCTACGGCGCGGCGGCGAAGGGCAACACCTTCCTGAACTACTGTGGGACGACCACGGACGATGTCGTCGCCGTGTTCGACGCGAGCCCGGCCAAGCAGGGCCGCTTCCTGCCGGGCAGCCACCTGCCGATCCTCGCGCCCCAGGCGGTGCGGGAGATCCGGCCCGACGACCTGCTGATCCTGCCCTGGAACCTGAGGGACGAGATCATGGCGCAGATGGCTTTCATCCGCGACTGGGGCGGCCGCTTCGTCACCGCCTCGCCGCAGACCAGGGTCTTTCCCTGATGCGGTTCAGCGAGACGGGCATCGACGGCGTCGTGGTGATCGACATAGAGCCCCGCGAGGACGCGCGGGGGGCCTTCGCGCGCCTGCAGTGTCCGGACGAGTTCGCCGCCGCCGGCCATCCGTTCGTCCCCGTCCAGACCAGCCTCTCGCGCAACCCGCATCGCGGGACCCTGCGCGGGATGCACTACCAGCGGGCGCCGCACGCAGAGACCAAGCTGGTGCGGGCCGTCCGTGGACGGATGTTCGACGTGGCGCTCGACCTGCGCACGGACAGCCCCAGCTACCGGCGCTGGACCTCGGCTGAGCTGTCGGCGGAGAACGGCCGCGCGCTGCTGATCCCGCAGGGCGTGGCCCACGGCTTCCTGACCCTGGAGCCCGACACCGACATGCTCTACCAGATCAGCCCGGCCTTCCAGCCGGGCCACGAGGCCGGCGTCCGCTGGGACGACCCGGCCTTCGCCATCGCCTGGCCGGCCGCCCCGCAGGTCATCTCCGCGCGCGACGCCGGCTACCCCGATCACCAGGGCTGAGATCGTGCGCACGATCTGCTAGACGTGCCCTGCTGCCCCCAAGGAACAGGTTCGCTTATGGTTGAGGACAAGGCGCTGGCGGCGCTGAAACGCATCGCACAGGACGAGGCCTGGCGCGCCGCCTTCATTCGCCAGCTGATCGCCTTCGAGGCCGCGATCGACGCGCCCGGCGTCGATGTGCGCGAGGAGATCACCGGCCCGCTGGCGGACGCCCTGTTCGACGACGACCAGGTGGTCCGCAAGACGCTCTCCAGCGGCGTGACCTTCGAATTCCTCTACCGCTCGAAGATCGCCCGCGACTTCGTGATGTCGACGCCCGAGGCGCCCGACCATGCCTGGGAGCCGCAGACCAGCCGGCTGCTGGTGAACCTCGCCAGGCGCGCGAAACAGGTGGTGATCGGCGGCGCCTACTTCGGCGACCACGCCGTGCTGATCGCCCGCGAGATCGCCCCGCGCGGCGGCGTGGTGCACGCCTTCGAGCCCAACAACCAGCAGCGCGCGATGCTGGTCCGCAACGCCGAGCTCAACGGCCTGGGCAACATCCGCCCGCGGCCCGAAGGGCTGTGGTCGGACTCGACCACCAAGCTGAAGCTGGTCGGCTACGACAGCTTCGCCAGCGCCGAAGTGGCGGAGGCGGACGCCGCGGACGGCTTCCGGACCGTGACCATCGCCGACTACCTGGAGGCCGCGGGCGTCGACCGGCTCGACCTGATCGTGGTCGACATCGAAGGCGCCGAGCTGGGCGCGCTGAAGGGGGCCGAGCCGTTCCTCGCGCTGCCGCCCGGCCAGGCGCCCGACATCCTGTTCGAGGTGCACCGGCACTACGTGGACTGGTCGAACGGGCTGGAGGCGACCGAGATCGCCCGCCTGCTGACCGGCCACGGCTACCACCTCTTCGCGCTGCGGGATTTCAACTCGAACTATGACCTTTCGGGCCGACCGATCGAGCTGATCCCGGCCGATGCGATCCATCTGGAGGGTCCGCCGCACGGCTTCAACATGGTGGCGGTGAAGGACCCGGCGATCTTCGAGACCGACGCCTACCGGATCGTCCGCGACGTCTCGCCGAAGCTGCTGCGCCACAAGGATCCCAGGCTGCACCATCCGGTGGGAGGCCTCCAGGCGAGGTGATCGGCCTCGCCACCATCATCGGCGCCACCGGCTTTGTCGGCCGCCGGCTGCGGGCGCGGCTCACCGCCATGGGCTGGGACACCTACACGCCGGCCAAGGGCGATACGAGCCTGTTCGGCCGCGACATGGGGGCGGTCTTCTACTGCGCGGGCCTCACCGCCGACTACGACCGCCGGCCCTTCGACACCGTCGAGGCCCACGCCAGCCTGGTCAACGCGCTGGTCCGCGCCGGGCGGTTCGAGCAGTTGATCTACCTGTCCTCGACGCGGCTCTACGACGGCCTGGCCGCGCCGGTCGTCGACGAGGCGACGCCGCTGGTCTTCGACCCCGTCGACCCGCGCCGGACCTACGACCTCTCCAAGGCGCTGGGCGAGAACATCGTGCTCACGCGTACCGAAGGGCGCGGCGTGGTGGCCCGCCTCGCCAACGTCTACGACTGGGAACTGGAATCGCCCGGCTTCCTCTCCCAGTGGCTTGTCGAGGCGGCCAGGACCCGCGACCTGGACCTCGCGTCCAGCCCGCACGTGGCGCGCGACTACATCCATCTGGAGGACGTGGTCTCGGCCCTGCTCGCCATGGCGGACAGGTCGGTGCGCGGCGTCGTCAACGTCGCCAGCGGGGAACTCACCAACAACGGCGAGATCGCCAACATCTTCCTGCAGGCCGGCTGGCGTGTGGCGTTCAGCGGCGACGCTTCGCCGCCGGCGCCGCCGCGGGCGGATATCGCGCGGCTGCGGGCGCTTGGCGTGGCGCCCGCGCCGGTCAAGGAGGTGGTGCGCGGCTATCTGCAGGGGCTGACGGCTTGAGACTGAAGGACCATACCCGTGAGAGCCTCTTGGCCTACACCGTCGCCCAGTGCGCGGCGGTGGTCCCGGACGGGCGCGAGGCGGCGTTCCGGGCGAGCGTCGACGCCCACCTCGACGAGGCCCTGGAAAGGGTGCATCGGTGCATCAACGCCTGCGCGCCCTGGCGGCCGGACGAGTTCAATGTCCTGCAGTCCTCGCAGCACACCATCTATCTGTATTTCCTGGCTAATACGATCTGGAAGCGGTCCGGCGACACCGAGGCGCCGACCCGGCTTTTCCTGATGAACAAGGCGTTCAACGGCATCGACCTGTTCTACGAGATCGCCATGCCGGAGGTGTTCTACATCGGCCACAGCGTCGGCATCGTGCTGGCCAAGGCGACCTACGGGAACCACCTTGTCCTCTACCAGAACTCGACGGTCGGGCGGCACAAGGACCAGGTCCCGGTGCTGGGCGAGCGGGTGGTGCTCTATCCGAACACCGCCGTCATCGGCCGCTCGGTGGTCGAGGACGACGCGGTGGTCAGCCAGGGCGTCAGCGTCGTGAACAAGCGGGTGCCGAAGGGTTCGATCGCCTTTGCCGGCGCGCCCGGCGAGCTCGCCTTCCGGCCGCGCCCGAACGACCTTATCGGCGAGTATTTCCGGCTGTAGCGGCCTTCACCGGCGTCTCGGCGACGGCGCCGGCCACCATGTCGTAGAAGTCCCGGGCGAAGTCGTCCGTGCGGCCGAGCGGGCTGTTGCGGATGCGGTCGCGCAGGGTCGCGCGCAGGTCGCGGCGCCGCTCGCGGTCGCCGGCCAGCTTCAGGGCGATCGCCTGGTACTGGTCGAGGTCCGCGCCCACCAGGTCGCCGAGGCCCGCGTTCGACAGGATTGAATAGCTCAGCCGCTCGAAGAAGGCCTCGCCGCGCAGGCTGACCGCCGGGACGCCCATCCACAGGGCCTCGGTGGTGGTCGTGCCCCCGGTCAGCGGGAAGGGGTCGAGGGTGATGTCGATCTCGTTGTAGTAGGGCAGGTGCTTGCCGCGCACCGTATGGAAGACGATCCGCTCTTCGCCGATGCCGTGCGACGCGAACTGCGCCAGCACATTGCGGCGGAAGCTGGCCGAGGAGCCCTCCGGCCGCACGAAGGCGAACTTCGAGCCGGGAACCGCGGCCATCACCCGCGCCCAGGCGCCGAGCACCGCGCGGCTGTACTTGTGCGGGTTGTTGGCGGTGCCGAAGGTCAGGAAGCCGTTGCGCTCTTCCGGCAGGCCGTCTGTGATCGGACGATTCTCGCTGAACACCGCGCGCCCCAGCGCCAGCCAGGTGTGCGGCATCGTCAGCGGCTTTTCGATCATCAGGGCCGGATCGGTGGGCGCCGAATAGGGATCGCAGATGAAATAGTCGATCGTCGAAAGCCCGGCCGAGTGCGGGTAGCCCAGCCAGCTCGCCTGCCGCGGCGCAGCGCGGAAGGCCATCACGTCCAGCCGGTTCATATGCGTCGAGCCGCCGAGCTCGATGAGCATGTCCAGCTGGTCGTCGGCGATGGTCTGGGCGATCTCGCGCGAGGACTTGTCGGGCAGCCAGCGGAAGGCGGTCACCTGCTTGGCGATATAGGCCTGCAGCGGGTCCTCATCGCCCTGGAAGAACGAGTAGCAATAGAGGTCGAAGCGCTGGCGATCGACGTGGTCGAACAACGGAAGGGCGAAGTAGGCGACCGGGTGCTGGCGCAGGTCCGAGGACATGAAGCCCAGGCGGATGCGCCCATCGGCGGCACGCGGCGCAGGCCTGCGGATCGGCGCCTCCGCCGCCTTGGCTTCCACGAGCCGGCCCCAGATGCGGTGCTGTTCGACCAGCTCCAGGCGATCCTCCGGGCCGCGCACGAACGCCAGTTGCTTCAGGAGCGCCGTGTGGCGGTTGGAGGCCGCCCAGCCACGGCCCAGCGTCTTGAAGTCGCCCAGCCGGTCGAGATCGTCGAAGGCGCAAACGCGGATCAGCACCTCATTGAGGATCTTCAGGTGACCCGGCTCAGTCGGCTTCAGCGCCAAGGCACGCCGGGCGAGCTGGTAGGCTTCTTCGATATTTGCGCCCTCGTCGCCCGAGCGCGTCCGCTCAAGGCTCTCGATCAGGGCCGTGAGGTAGCCGATGTTGTCGGGCGCCAGCTCAACGGCCTTTCGCAGATGCACGTTGGCGCGGTCGCGATCGTAGTCGGCGATGACGCCGCCGAGTTGCGAATGCAGCCAGGTCGCGGTCTCGAAGCGGGGGAGAAGCTCCAGCAGATAGGCCTCGCAGCGTCGCCGCTGGCCCGCCCGCCGCATCACCATGGCCCTGGCCTCGAGCAGCCGCGGATGGTCGGGCATGGCCGCCAGCGCCCGGTCGATCAGGGCCTCAGCTTCCGTCGTACGATGCATCTCGTTCTCGACGCCGATCATGTCGAGCCAGGCCTCGAGGTGGTCCTTCCTGAGCGCCACGGCCTGTCGCAGGCGGGTCATGGCGGCGCCGACCTTGCCCTGCTTGAGCAACGCGCGGCCGAGCTCGCGCTGGTGCCCGCTGTTGCGCGGCTCGGCGCGCGCCAGCTTGGCGAACACCGCCTCGGCGCGGACGCCGTCGTCCATGTCGAGCAGCACATTGCCCCGGTTCGACTGGATCGCGGCGTTGTTGGGCTTGAGCTTGGCCGCCTGCTCGAACCTCGCCAGGGCCTCCGGATAGCGCGCCAGACGCCGGTAGCTCACGCCAAGCATATTCAGGATGTCGGCGTCGCGCGGAGAGCGGCCGGCGGCCGCCTCCGCCCATCGGACGCCTTCTTCCGGACGTCCGGCCCGATAGAGCTGCACCAGGAGCGCGCGGTAGACCGGCGCGGGCTGGTCGGGGTCGGCTTCCAGGAGTTCGGTCAGCCGCAGGATGGCCTCGTCGCCACGCCCGGCCTTGAGCGCCGCGTCCGCTGCGGCCAAACGCTCGTCCATGCTTCCACTCGAGGGCCTGCGCCCCGGGGGGCGAACCGCGAGCAGCCTTAAGGCCGCCGGTTCCGCCTGACTAGAGCCAGCGCGGCGTGGGCGTCACCTATGCCGGCTGAACCGCCATTTGAGCGCCAGGACCGCGGCCGACATCAGGAGGCAGACGACGTTCGAGACGGTCACCGGCCAGCTCCCGATCAGCACGCCATAGCCGGTCCACAGGCAAAAGCCGGTGACGGTCACGAGGTACATCTTCAGCGACACCTCGGAGGCGTCGCGGTCGCGCAAGATCTTGACGATCTGCGGGACGAAGCTGGTCATGGAGCAGAGCGCCGCGACGGTCCCTATGGTGTTGGCGATGAGGTTCGACAACCGTCAGCCCGCCTCGGCGAGGCGGCGGCCCACGATCGGGACATCGAGCGGCCGGGCGGCGGTCATGGCGCGTCGGAAGAGGTCATCGGGACAGTAACCGTCGTGCGCACGCCGGGTTGCGCGCCGGCGGTCTCCAGCCCGGCGTGGAGCTGCTGGCAGAGCAGCTGGACGATCGTCAGGCCGAAGCGCGGCGAATGGTCCGCCAGGCCCACGCCGTCGTCGGCGACGGTGAGCACGCAGGCGTCGCTGCGGCAGCAGGGTCAGCGAGGCGATCAGCTGCAGATTGTTCTTCACCCGGTAATCGACCTCGTGCAGCAGGGCGTCTTTCTGCGCGAGGGCCTCGTCCAGCGCAGCAGCGCTGGGGTTGGGCGCGTCGCCGTCAGAGCGCGCGTCTCGAGAGCTTTTCATGGCATTGCGTGGCTTTGCGCCGCCCCGGAACTCGCCTCTACGGCCGGCGACGGCCAAGGTCGGGTTCCTGACACCGCCGATATGCGGCCGCTCGTCATCGGCCTGTCACAGGACTGAGGATGCTAGGGTGTTGCGGAACGGAGATTCGCCCCTGTCCCTCCTCGACCCCCTCCCGTCGTCGGCGTCGGCCTCGCAGCTCTACGCGGCGTTGGTGGACGCCCTGCCGGATCCGATCCTGGTGGTGTCCGGGTCGAGGCGCGCCGACTTGACTGGACGGCGCTTCATCCTCGCCAACGCCGCGGCGCGCGAGCTGCTGCGGCTGACCGCGGATGAGGGCATGCTGCTGTCGGCGGTTCGCGATCCCGCGGTGCTGGGCGCGGTGGACAAGGCCCTATTCGACGTCGCCGACGCGGAAAGCGCCTACGAGACGACCGGCGCCCAGTCGCGGAGCCTGCGGGTGCGGGCCCGGCCGCTGGGGTTCGGGACGGATGGCGTGCGCCTGGCGCTGCTCACCTTCCACGACGAGACCGAGGTGCGGCGGGTCGAGCGCACCCGCGTCGACTTCCTCGCCAACGCCAGCCATGAGCTGCGCACGCCGCTGGCCTCGCTTTCCGGCTTCATCGAGACCCTGCGCGGCCACGCTCGCGACGACCCGGCCGCCCGCGAGAAATTCCTCGGCATCATGCAGGCGCAGGCCGACCGGATGGCGCGGCTGATCGCCGACCTCACCTCCCTCAGCCGGATCGAGCTCGACGAGCACGTCCCGCCGCGCGGCGTCGTCGATCTGGGGGTGGTGGTTCGCGAGGTGGTGGAGGCCGCGGCCCCGCTTGGCGCTCAGCGCGGCGTCAAGCTCGACTGGCGCTCCTGCGGGGCTCCGCCGGCGCTGGTCCGCGGCGAACGCGACCAGATCGTCCAGGTGGTGCAGAACCTGCTCGACAACGCCATCAAATATTCCCCCGACGGCGCGTCGGTCCGCATCGAGATGCAGGGCGGGCTGAGCGAGCTGGCGGCGGCGGCCAGCCATGACGGCGTCCCGCGCCTGTCATTGGTCGCGCCGGACCCCTCACAAGAAACCTACGTCGCCTTGCGGTTCATCGACCTGGGCCCCGGCATCGCCCGCCAGAACCTGCCGCGCCTCTCCGAGCGCTTCTATCGCGTGGACGGTCAGAAGAGCGGCGCGCGCTCCGGAACGGGCCTCGGCCTGGCGATCGTCAAGCACATCATGAACCGCCATCGCGGTGGGCTGGCGGTCGCCAGCGTCGAGGGCGAGGGCAGCACCTTCACGGCGTATTTTCCCATGGCCGGCGACCCGGAAGGCGTCGTCAAAGCGTCATGAGACTGTAGCATAGGGACGGCGCGGGCCTCCGCGGTGTCAGGGCAAAGCGGATGAGCGAGCACATCGTCAAATCCTACGAGGATGAGCTGAACAGCCTTGCGGCCGAGTGCGTCCGCATGGGCGGGCTCACCGAGGCGCAGGTCGCCGACGCCGTGAACGCCGTGGTCAAGCGCAACCAGGAGCTGGCCGCCTCCGTCGTGGGTCGCGACGACAAGCTCGACGAGGCCGAGCGCGACATCGAGCGCAAGACCATCCGGCTGATCGCCCTTCGCCAGCCGGTGGCCGACGACCTGCGCCGCGCGATGGCGGCGATGAAGATCGCCAATAATCTCGAACGCTGCGGCGACCTGGCCAAGAACATCGCCAAGCGCACCCTGGTGATCGTCGAGTCCGACCCGCTCACGCCGCTCACCCGGTCCATCGAGCGGATGGGCAAGCTGGTGCTCGGACGGCTCTCCAGCGTGCTCGACGCCTATAGCCGCTCGGACCTGGAGCGCGCGCTGGCCGTCTGGAGCCAGGACGACGAGGTCGACGAGCACTACAACAGCCTGTTCCGCGAGCTCCTGACCTACATGATGGGCGATCCGCGCACGATCACCGCCTGCGCCCACATGCTGTTCGTCGCCAAGAACCTGGAGCGGATCGGCGACCACGCCACCAACATCGCCGAGATCGTCCACTACCAGATCACCGGCGCCGAGATGATCGGCGGCCGGCCCAAGACCGACGAGCTGCGGGTCTGAGGCCGCCATGCAGATGACGCCCCACGTCCTGGTGGTCGAGGACGAGGATTCCCTCGCGACCCTCCTGCAGTACAACCTGCAGAAAGAGGGCTACGACGTGGCGCTCGCCGGCGACGGCGAAGAGGCGCTGCTGCTGGTGGACGAGCGGCTGCCCGACCTGATCGTGCTCGACTGGATGCTGCCGAAGATCTCCGGCATCGAGGTCTGCCGCCGGCTGCGCCAGCGCAACGAGACCCGCAACGTGCCGATCATCATGCTGACCGCGCGCGGCGAGGAGAGCGACCGGGTCCGCGGCCTCGACACCGGCGCCGACGACTATGTGGTCAAGCCGTTCTCGATGACCGAACTGACCGCGCGCATCCGCGCCGTGCTGCGGCGCCTGCGGCCGGGCCTGGCGGAAGACCGCGTGCGCCGCGGCGACATCCTGATCGACCGCGTGGCCCACCGCGTGAAGCGGTCCGGCCAGGAGGTGCACCTGGGCCCCACCGAGTTCCGCCTGCTCGACTACCTGATGCAGCACCCGGGCCGGGTGTTCTCCCGCGAGCAGCTGCTGGACGCCGTCTGGGGCTCCGACGTCTATGTGGAGGCCCGCACGGTCGACGTGCACATCGGGCGCCTGCGCAAGGCGCTGGGCGTCTCCGAGACCGACGACCCGATCCGCACGGTGCGCTCGGCCGGCTATTCGCTGGACGTCGAGGGCTAGCCGGCGCTCCGAACTGCGGCTTGACCGCGCCCGGCGCGCGCGCGAAAGCCCGCGCATGAACATCCTCCTGGTCGGCTCCGGCGGGCGCGAGCATGCGCTGGCGTGGAAGATCAAGCAGTCGCCGCTGCTGACGCGCCTGGTCTGCGCGCCGGGCAACCCCGGCATAGCCGCGATCGCGGAGGTCCGCGACGTCCAGACCACCGAGGTCGCCCGCCTGGTCATGCTGGCCCAGGAGATCGCCGCCGACCTGGTGGTGATCGGTCCGGAGGTGGCCATCGAGGCGGGCCTGGCCGATGCCCTGGAAGCCGCCAACATCCCCTGCTTCGGCCCCACGGCGGCGGCCGGGCGGCTGGAATCCTCCAAGGCCTTCACCAAGGCCTTCGCCGACCGCCACCACCTGCCCACCGGCGCCTACCGGATCTGCGACGACGCAGAGTCGGCGAAGGCGGCGCTGGCCCACTTCCACCCGCCCTATGTGGTGAAGGCCGACGGACTGGCGGCCGGCAAGGGCGTGGTCATTGCGCCTGACCGCCACGCGGCCGAAGCGGCCATCGACGACGCCTTCGGGGGCGGCTTCGGCCCCGCCGGTGCGCGGGTGGTGATCGAGGAGTTCCTCGAAGGCGAGATCGGCTCGCTGTTCGCGCTCAGCGACGGCAAGACCTCGATGCTGTTCGGCTGGGCCCAGGACCACAAACGCGCCTTCGACGGCGACGAAGGCCCGAACACCGGCGGCATGGGGACCTATTCGCCGGCCCCGGCCTTCACCTTCGACCTGGTCGAGCAGGTGCGCAGGCGGCTGGTGGAGCCGGCGTTCAAGGGCATCGCGGCGGAGGGCGCGCCCTATCGCGGCGTGCTGTTCGTCGAGCTGATGGCCACGCGGCACGGGCCCAAGCTGGTGGAGTTCAACGCCCGGTTCGGCGACCCCGAATGCCAGGTGCTGATGCTGCGCCTGGAGAGCGACCTGGTCCCCTACCTGATGGCCTGCGCGACGGGCCGCCTGCACGAGATGCCGCAGCCCGTCTGGCGCGACGACGACGCCGTCTGCGTGGTGCTGGCGACGCAGGGCTATCCCGGACCCGCCAAGGCCGGCAGCGTGATCCGCGGGCTGGACCGCGATTTCGGCCCCGAGGTGGTGGTTTTCCAAGCCGGCACGTCGGCGGGCCCGGACGGCGCGATTCTGGCCGGCCCCGGACGGGCGCTGAACGTCTGCGCCACCGGCGAGGACCTCAGCGAGGCGCGTGAGCGGGCCTATGGCGCGGTGGCGCTGATCGACTGGCCGGAGGGCTTCCACCGCACGGATATCGGCTGGCGCGCCTTGGCGCGCTGAAGGAGGGCGCGCGCGCTCGCTCGTTGAGCGCCTTGCTCCCGTCGCGTCCGCCCCGGTAAAGTGGGTTCAAACAAGTGTAAGAGGGAAGGGTGCGCCATGGCCGACGCCGCCGAACAGGAGCGCGAGCAGCTCAACACCGGCACCAAGGCCGTGGCCGAGAGCCACAGGTTTGACGAGGCGTCCCTCGACCGCTGGATGCGGGCCAACGTGGCGGGCTACGCCGGCCCGCTGGAGGTGCGCCAGTTCAAGGGCGGGCAGTCGAACCCGACCTACCAGCTGATCACGCCCGGCAAGAAGTACGTCCTGCGCCGCAAGCCGCCGGGCAAGCTCTTGCCCTCCGCCCACGCCGTCGACCGCGAGTATAAGGTGATCACCGCGCTGGGCACGACCGGCTTCCCGGTAGCCAAGACCTACGGCCTGTGCATCGACGACGCGGTGATCGGCACCTGGTTCTACATCATGGACATGGTCGAGGGCCGGATCCTCTGGGACCAGACCCTGCCGCAGTGCCAGCCGGCCGAGCGGCACGCGATCTTCATGGCCAAGATCAAGACCTTGGCCGACCTGCACAACACCGACTATGAGGCCATCGGCCTTAGCGACTTCGGCCGGCCCGGCAACTACATGGGCCGCCAGGTCGAGCGCTGGACCAAGCAGTACAAGGCCTCAGAGACCGACCACATCCCGGAGATGGAGAAGCTGATCGAGTGGCTGCCCGCGACCCTGCCGGCCCAGGAGCGCACCACCGTCGTGCACGGCGACTACCGGCTCGACAACATGATCTTCCACCCGACCGAGCCCAGGGTGACCGCCGTCCTTGACTGGGAGCTCTCGACGCTCGGCGAGCCGCTGGCTGACTTCACCTACCTGTTGATGAACTGGGTCAACGGGACGATCTCGACGGTGCCGGACCTGAAGGCCCACGGCATCCCGACCGTCGAGGAGACCGTCGACTACTACTGCAGCCTGACCGGCCGCTCGGGCCTGCACGACCTCGACTGGTTCTTCAGCTACAACGCCTTCCGGTTGGCCGGCATCCTGCAGGGGATCGTGGGCCGCGTGCGCGACGGCACCGCCAACAGCCCCCACGCCGCCCAGCAGGCCGACCGGGTGACCATGCTCGCCCAGGCGAGCTGGCGCTTCGCTCAGAAGGCGGGCGCGGTCGGTTAGAGGCCGGCTTTCGCCAGAAAGGCGTCGAGTGCGGCCGGGTCGTCGAACTCGGCGCGGACGGGCCAGGGGGTCACCCGGGCCTGCCAGCTGGACGGCAGCCGCACCCAGTCCTTCTCGGTGGTGACCAGCCCGGCGCCGAACTGCTGCGCTCGGTCGGCCAAGCGCTTGAGCGTCGCCTCGTCGTAGGTGGCGTGATCGGCGAAGGGGGCGAAGTCGGCGAGGTCGCAGCCGGCCGCCTGCAGGGCGCGCTCCACCTTCCAGGGCTTGCCGACGCCGGCGAACCCCACTTGAGGGCCCTCGGGCGGCGGGGCGGCGGCCGCGAGGTGCGCCACCAGCAACGGCGGGCCGTTCAACGCGCGAACCAGCTCCGGCTCGACGGCGGACAGGTCGGCGGGGAGGAGGATCAACGCCGCGTCGGCGCGCGCCAGGCCCGCGGCCAGCGGCTCGCGCATCGGCCCGGCGGGGAACACCCGCCCGTCGCCGAACGGCCACTCGTCATGCCGGGTCTCCCCATCCACCACCACCAGCGACAGCGCCTTCTTCACCGAGGGGTTCTGGTGGCCATCGTCCATGACGATCACCTCAGCCCCGCCCTGCGCCGCGGCCTTCGCCCCCGCCGCCCGGTCGCGGGCCACCCAGACGGGGAAGTCGCGGGCCAGCATCAGCGGCTCGTCGCCGACGTCGGCGCTCGCGTGCCGCGTGGGATCGACGCGGACAGGGCCCTCGAGGCGTCCGCCATAGCCGCGCGACAGCAGGTGGACCTTGCAGCCGCGGGCGGCAAGCCGTTCGGCGAGCGCCCGCACTACCGGCGTCTTGCCTGCCCCGCCCAGGGTGAGGTTGCCGACACAGATCACCGGCACGCCCGGATCGAAGGGCTCGGCGCGGGCGATCCGGCGGGCGGTGACGGCGGCCCAGATCCACGAAATGGGCGTCAGCACCACGCGGCTCACCGGCATGCCGCCGCGGCGCGCCGGAAGGTCGCGGACATACCACCAGCGGGGCGTCGCGAGCTTCATGCCGGCAGCAGGGGTTCGAGGAGCGCCAGCGCGGCCTCAAGCGCCGCGCCCTGCCGCCCGGCGTAGGCCGCCGCCGCCTCGCCGATCCGCCGGGCGATCACCGGATTGTCCAGCAGGCCGCGGATGTGGCGGGCCAGCGCCGCGGCGTCGGCGGCCTCGATGGCGGCGGCTTCGGCGAGCATCCCGGCGTAGATGTCGCGGGCGTTGAAGATGTGCGGGCCGGTGACGATCGCCGCCTCCAGGCGCGCGGCCTCCAGCGGATTATGGCCGCCGATCCCCTCGACGAAGCTGCCGCCCATTACCACCGCGTCGGCCACGGCGTAGAACGCGCCGAGTTCGCCAAGGGTGTCGACGACATAGGCCGTGGTGGCGGGTTCCAGCGCCTCGCCGGCCGCGCGGCGCGCGACAGCGAAGCCCATGCCCTGCAGCTCGGCGGTGACCTGTGGACCGCGGTCGGGATGGCGCGGGGCGACGACCAGCGCCGCCGGCGGGCCGTCGCTGATGGCGGCGCGAAAGGCCCCGGCGATCAGCGGCTCTTCGCCCGGGTGCGTGCTGGCCGCGAGCACGAGCTTGCGGCCCCCCTTGCCGCTCCTCAAGGCCGCTGCCAGGGCGCCGTCCACCGGCGGGGCGTCGCCCACGAGCTTGAGATTGAGACGGGGGCCGACGCGGGCGCCCAGGCCGACCAGCCGCGCTTCGGTCGCCGCATCCTGCGGCAGCACGAGGTCGAAGGCCTGCAGCAGCGCCCGTGCGCTGGCCGGGGCGCGGCCCCAGCCTTCGGCGCTCGCCTGGGTCATCCGGGCCGACAGCAGGGCCAGCCGCACGCCGCGCGCCTGGGCGGCCTGGATCAGGTTGGGCCAAAGCTCGCTCTCCACCAGCAGGGCCGCGTCCGGCTCCCAGTGGTCGAGGAACCGCGCCGCCGCGCCGGGGGCGTCCACCGGGGCGAACTGATGGATGACGGCGCTCGGCAGCCGCTTGGCGAGCACCTGGGCGGAGGTGACGGTGCCGGAGGTGACGAGCAGGGTGAGGTCGGGCCGCCGGGCCCGGAGCGCTCCGATCAGCGGCAGCAGCGACAGGCTTTCGCCGACGCTGACGCCGTGCAGCCAGACGAGCGGTCCCGCCGGCCGCGCGATGGCGGGACGCCCCAGGCGTTCGTTCAGCCGCTCGCTATCTTCCTTCCCCGCGCGGGCGCGGCGGCGGAGCAGGGCCGGCGCAAGCGGCTCTAGAAGGCCGGTCGCCGCGGTGTAGAGCGCCAGCGGCAGGGTTCCTCCTACGCTCCTGCGGAGCTTCGGAGGACGTGGTCCTGCGAAGCCTTGGCGGAGCGGAATCACACCACCCCGGCCGGGGCGAGCCGGCAGGCGCTGTCGGCGTCGGTTTCCACCTGCAGGGTCGCGTGGCCGATGTTGAACCGAAGCGCCAGCCCCTCGCAGGCGTTGTGCAGGAAGCTGTCGCCGTCATCCTCATTCTCGAGGCGGGCGGCCGGGCGGATCACGTGGGCGGTCAGCGCCGTCTCCGTGGTGCTCATCGCCCAGATATGCAGGTCGTGGATCTCCTCGACGCCGGGCAGCGCCGCCAGCCAGGCGCGGACCTCGGCTGCGTCGATCTCCCGCGGCACGCCGTCGAGCGCCAGGTTCACGGAATCGCGCAGCAGGCCCCAGGTCCCGAAGACGATGAACACGGCGATGGCCAGGCTGAGCGCGGGGTCGATCCACTCCAGGCCGGTCAGCGCGATGACGCCCGCCCCGATCACCACGGCAACCGAAACCGCCGCGTCGCTCGCCATGTGCAGGAAGGCGCCGCGGGCGTTCAGGTCGGCCTTGGCGCCGCGCATGAAGAGCAGCGCCGTGACCGTGTTGATCGCCACGCCCAGCGCCGCCGTCAGCATCACGGTGCCGGTCCCGATCACGCTCGGCGACGACAGCCGCTGGATGGATTCCGAGGCGATGGCGCCCACCGCCATCAGTAGGAACACCGCGTTGGCGAGGGAAGCCAGGATGGTGCCCTTGCGCAGGCCGTAGGTCCGCCGGCCGCTGGGCGCCCGCCTTGCCAGGATGGTCGCGCCCCAGGCCAGCATCAGGGCCAGCACGTCGGAGAGGTTGTGGCCGGCGTCCGCCAGCAACGCCATGGAGTGCGCCCAGAACCCCGCGGTGACCTCCACGGCGACGAAGAGGGTGTTCAGCCCCACGCCGATCGCGAACGCCCGGCCCATGTCCGCCGGGGCATGGTGGTGATGCCCATGGCCGTGGCTGTGCCCATGCTTGTGGGCGCCGTGGTCGTGTTGGGCGTGGTCGTGGTGCGCGTGAGCCATCGCAGGCCTATGTCTCACTGCGCGCGGGCGGGATCAATGCGGCGTACGGCCGACCAGGGCCTCGGCGCGGCGCGTGGCCGCGGAAAGCCTGGCGGACCAGTCGGCGATCAGGGCGGAGATGGCCGCCTCGTCGGCGTCCGGCGGCACATAGAGCGGGCCATCCCAGACCACCGCGCCGCGGCCGAACGGCCGGGCGAACATCACCTTGTCCCAGGTGTTCATCTGCATCGCCGGATTGGCCGCGATGCCCATCAGGAAGACCGGCTGCCTCGACCGCCGCGCGATCTGCAGGGAGCCCGCGGCGATCACCTCGTTGGGGCCGCGCGGGCCGTCCGGCGTCACCACCAGCGCCCCGCCCTCGGCCACATGGGTGATCGCCTCGCGGAAGGCGGTAACCGCCTGGCGGGCCTTGGCCGTGTCGCCGGGCTTGGCGGTGGAGATGCGGATCGCCGGGAAGCCGGCCATGGCCAGGGCCTGGGCGATGAACTCCCCGTCCGCCGACGGTGAAATCAGCGCCTTGGTGCGCTTGCGCCACCATTGCGGCGCGGTGGCGAGGCAAAGCGGGATGCGGCCATGCCAGAAGAGGGCGACGGCGCCGGCCTCGCCCGCCAGCACCGGCTCGACGCACGCCAGGTTCTCGTGACGCCAACGCACAGTGGCCAGGATGACCCGGATGTAGAGGCCCAGCAGCCATCCCAGCAGGGCCTGGACCGCGTCGCTCCGCAGCAGCTTCTTCAAGCCGCGGTCTCCGCCTCCCCCGACGCCTCCAAGTCCTGGCTCTTGGCGAGGCGCGTGTAGAGGCCCCGCTTGCGCAGCAGGCCCTGGTGGTCGCCGGTCTCGACGATCCGGCCCCCGTCGATGACGTAGATGCGGTCGGCGCCGCGAACGGTGGACAGGCGGTGGGCGATCAGGATGGTGGCGCGCCCGGCCATCAGCCGCTTCAGCGCCGCCTGCACCTGGGCCTCGCTCTCGGTGTCGAGCGCGCTGGTGGCCTCGTCGAGCAGCAGGATGGGGGCGTCCTTCAGGAAGGCCCGCGCTATGGCGATGCGCTGCCGCTGACCGCCGGAAAGCCGCGCGCCAGCCTCGCCGACCGAGGTGTCGTAGCCCTGCGGCAGGGCCAGGATGAACTCGTGCGCCGCGGCCTCGCGGGCCGCCTGCTCGATCTCGGCCTTCGACGCCTCCGGCCGCGCATAGGCGATGTTGGCGCGGATGGTGTCGTCGAACAGGAAGGGCTCCTGGGTCACCAGCGCGATCTGGTCGCGCAGCGAGGTCAGCGTGACGTCTCGCAGGTCGTGGCTGTCGATCAGCACCCGGCCTGCCGTCGGGTCGTAGAAGCGCGGGATCAGGTTGAGGATCGTGGTCTTGCCCCCTCCGGAGGGCCCGACCAAGGCGACGGTTTCGCCGCGATGCACCTGGAAGCTCACGTCGCTCAGGGTCGGAGCCCCTTCAGGCCCATAGGCGAAGCCCACGTGCTCGAAGCCGATCGTGGCCTGGCCCCGGGGCAGCGGCTTCGCGCCGGGCTGCTCGCGGACTTCCGGCTCCACGTCGAGCGCGGCGAACAGGCGCCGCGCCGCGGACATGCCCTCGGCGAACACCGTCTGCAGGTTGGCGAGCTGGCGCAGGGACTGGGAGGCCATGCCGAGCGCGCCCATGAAGGCTACGAAGGCGCCGACCGTCATGTGGCCGTGCTCGGAGCGCCAGCCGGCGTAGGCGATCACCGCGGCGGTGATCAGGGTCATCAGCAGCTCTGTGGCCGGCGCCGCATAGGCGCGCGCATTGGCGCCCTTGGTCAGGTGCGACTGGCGGCGGCGCACCACCTCGTCGACGCGCGCCTCCTCATAGGCCTCGCGGTTCTCGATCTTGACCACCCGCACGCCGTCCAGGCTCTCCATGATCGCGCTGGAGAGCGCCGAGGTCTCGGCCATCGCGCCCTTGGCGGCCTTGGTGGTGCGCTTGGAGAAGCGGCGCATGATCCAGCTGGCCGGCGGGGCCGCGACCACCACCGCCAGCGACAAGACGAGGTCATTGGAGACCATGATGGTGATGGCCCCGATCACCGTCAGCAGGTGCTGGGTGTAGTTGATCACACCGGCGGTCGCCGCCTCGCGGATCAGGCCCGCGTCATAGAGCACCGAGGAGACGTAGGCGCCTGAGTGCTGGCTGCGCAGCCGGGCGAGGTCGGCCCGCACCAGCTTGCCGAACAGCTGCACCTGCACGTCGCCCACGACGGCGTTGCCGATCCGGTTGACCAGCGAGGCCTGGATCACCTGGGCGAGCGTGCGGCCGATGGCGTAGGCGGCGATCACCAGCGGCAGTTTGAGCAGGGCGCCCGGCTTGTGGTTGACCATCAGGTCGTTGGTCGCCGGTTCCAGGATCTGGATCAGCTTCGAGGAGAAAAAGGCCACCAGGATCGCGGCGAACAGGGCGGTCAGCCAGCCTTTCCACCGCGGGGCCATGTAGACCCGCGCCACCCGGCCGACCAGGGCGCGGGCGGAAAGCTCAGGCGGGGCGCGCTCGCTCATAAGGCCTGGGGTCGTCCGATGCGGGGTTGAAGTCAAGCCGACCACCGGTCACGGCGCGACCACCGTGCGCCTTCCGTCCAAGCGCCTGACGCCTTAGGTAGGGCGGGATGACCGTCGCGCCAACCGAGTCCGGATTCAACCTCGCCACGCCGGGCGGGCGCCTGCGGACCTATGCGGACTATCTGTGGAACGACCACGCCTATCTGCGGCTGGGCTTCCAGAACGCCCACTGGATCTCCGACGAACTGGTGCGCACCAATCAGCCCTGGCCGCACCAACTGGCGGCCTGGAAGGACCGCGGCATCAAAACGATCGTCAACCTGCGGGGCGGCTTCGACGCCAGCTTCCACGCCCTGGAGAAGGACGCCTGCCGCCGGCTCGGCCTGGAACTGGTCGACTTCACCGTCACCTCGCGCGAGGTCCCGACCCGTGAGCGGATGCTGGGCGCCAAGCGGCTCTACGAGACCATCGCCTATCCGGCGCTGGTCCACTGCAAGTCCGGCGCGGACCGCGCCGGCATCATGAGCGTCCTCTACATGCACTTTCGGCAGGGCAAGACCATCCGCGAGGCGATGGACCAGCTGCACCTGCGCTACCTGCACGTGAAGCACGGCAAGACCGGGGTGCTGGACTACGTCTTCGAGCGCTACCTTGAGGAGGGCGAACCCGCCGGGATATCGTTCCTGGAGTGGGTGGAAAGCCCGATGTACGACCCCGCCGGCATGAAGGCCGACTTCCGCGCCGGCATGCTGGGGACGCTGCTCAGCGAGAAGCTGTTGCGACGGGAATAGCCCATCCTAGTGCTCGTGCGGGTGATCGGATTCCGGATCGAGCAGCTTGTGGGCGTGGATGATGAAATAGCGCATCAGCGCGTTGTCCACCGTCGACTGGGCCTTGCCCCGCCAGGCGGCGAGGGCCTGGCTGTAGTTCGGATAGGCGCCCACGAAGTCGACCTTGGAGAGGTCGCGGAATTCCGCGGGCCCGTCGAGCGCCTTCAGTTCGCCGCCGATCACCAGGTGGAGGAGCTGTTTGTCGGGCATGGTCCCTAAGTCTCGTAACGGCTGAAACGATCTGCTGGCAGCCGATAGGCCGCCCTCGCCTCGGGATCAATGGGTGGGTTAGAGGCCGGCGATCGCCAGGGCGTCGACGAGGATCGAGGGTGCGTTGGACGAGCCGCGGATCTCCAGGTCGGAACCGGGGACCAGCCGGCCGTAGATGTCGATCAGATTGCCGGCCACGGTGATCTCGTTGACCGGATAGGCGACCTCGCCGTCCTCGAACCAGAAGCCCGCGCAGCCCACCGACCAGTCGCCGGTGTTGCCGTTCAGCGAGGGCCCGAACATCGAGGTGACCAGCAGGCCCGCGCCGGCGTCCTTCATCAATTCGGCCTGGGTTCGCGTGCCTGGCTGCAAGGTGAGGTTGGACGGCCCGACGCCGGGCGGACCGGCGAGGCCGCGGGAGGCGTGGCCGGTGGTGGTCAGGCCAAGCTGGCGCGCCGAGGAGGTGTTCAGGAGCCAGGTTGTCAGCACGCCGTCGTCGATCAGGCTGAGCGCGTGGTTCGCCACGCCCTCGTCGTCGAACGGCGAGGAGCCGAGGCCGCGCAGGCGGTGCGGGTCGTCGGTGACGGCGATGCCCTTGGCGAACACCGGCTGGCCGAGCTTGTCTTTCAGGAAGGAGGTGCCGCGCGCGATGGAAGGCCCGGAGATCGCGCCGATCAGCGGGCCGAGCAGCGAGGCCGCCAGTCGATTCTCGAAGATCACCGGGGCGGTGGTGGACGCGATCTTGCGCGCCCCCAGCCGCTCGGCGGCGCGCCGGCCGGCCTCGGCGCCGATGACGCCGGGCTCCGGCAGGTCGGCCTGCCAGCGCTTCGAGCGGCCTTCGTAGCCGGTCTCCATGCCCCCCTCGTCGCCGGCGATGGCCGAGGCGCCCAGCGAAAACGCCGAGGCGCGATGCAGGCCGGAGAAGCCGGCGCTGGTCACCATCCGCCACTGGCTGGCCGACCAGGAAGCCGAGGCGCCGTCGGAGTTGGTCACCTTCGGCACGGCGCGGGCGGCGTCCTCGGCGGTCCGCGCCTTGGCTTCGAGGGCTTCGGGGGCGGGTTCGGCCGGGTCGTAGAGGTCGAGGTCGGGCAGCGGCCCGCGCGCCAGCCGCTCGGGATCGGCGAGGCCCGCGTAGGGGTCCTCCGGCGCGAGCCTGGCCATGGCCACGCAGCGCTCCACCAGCTTGGCGCGGGCCTGAGGGCTGACGTCGGAGCCGGAGACGCTGGCCTGCCGGCGGCCGACGAAGACCCGCAGGCCCAGGTCGCGGGATTCCTCGCGCTCCACCTCTTCGAGCTCGCCAAGGCGCACGGTGATCGAAAGGGCGCGGCGCTCGGCGCCCACCGCCTCGGCGGCGTCCGCGCCTGCGGCCAGCGCCTCGGCCACCACGTCGTTCAACAGGTTTTCGTCCATCCCGCGCATATGGCCGAGCGGGCCGCCCGCCACAAGCGAAGCCCTTACGGGATCGCGTAGAAGATCAGCGCCACGCCGCCCAGGATGTAGGCCAGCCAGGTCAGGATCGCGCCGGCCGAGCGCAGCACCGAGGCGCCGCCGCTGCGCGACAGGCCCACCGCGTGGGCGAGGCGGCCGGCCAGCAGGGTGAGGCCGGTGAGGTGCACCACCATCGGCGGCGCGCCGGCCATGGCCAGGACCGCTATGGCCACGAGGCCGGCCGGCACATATTCCGTGGCGTTGCCGAAGGCCCGGACCGCCTGGGCCAGCTGCGGGATGTCCGCGTCGCCTAGCAGCACGCGGTGGCGGCGTCGCTGGCGCACCACCAGCACCGACAGCACCAGCAGCAGGATCAGGTGCAGGCCGACCCACAGCGCGGCCGCATGGGCGGAAGGCGTTGCATCCATGGCGTTTCCCCGACTGCGCCCCCCGCGGCGCCCAGTTCAGCGGCGCAGTTGGTCGCGCTTCGCGGCTTCCCGCAAGATCAGTCGCCAAGTTCGGTCGCCAAGTTCGGTCGCCAAGTTCAGTCGATTGGCCGACCCTCGCCCGGCAGGCCGAGCTTCGCCCACATCTGCGTGACCGCCTCGACCGTCTCTGCGTCCATGCCGAGCTTGCGGCCCCATTCGCGGTGGGTCTCCGGCGGCCATTTGTCGGTGGCGTCGAGGCCGATCTTCGAGCCCAGGCCGCTCTCCGGCGAGGCGAAGTCCAGGTAGTCGATGGGAGTGTTCTCGACGACGGTGATGTCGCGCGCCGGGTCCATGCGGGTGGAGATCGCCCACATGACGTCCTTCCAGTTCCGCGCGTCGATGTCGTGGTCCACGACGATCACCCACTTGGTGTACATGAACTGGCGAAGATAGCTCCAGACGCCCATCATCACCCGCTTGGCGTGGCCGGCGTAGGCCTTCTTCATCGACACCACGGCGATGCGGTAGGAGCAGCCCTCCGGCGGCAGCCAGAAGTCGACGATCTCCGGGAACTGCTGGCGCAGCAGCGGGATGAACACCTCGTTCAGCGCCTCGCCCAGCACGCTGGGCTCGTCCGGCGGCCGGCCGGTGAAGGTGGTCAGGTAGATCGGGTCCTTGCGCATGGTGATGGCGCTGACCTGGAAGACCGGGAACTTCTCGACCGAATTGTAGAAGCCGGTGTGGTCGCCGTAGGGCCCTTCATCGGCGTATTCGTCCAGCAGGACGTGGCCCTCGATGACGATCTCGGCGTTGGCCGGGACCATCAGCGGCACGGTCTTGGCCGCGACCAGCTCGACCTTGGCGCCGCGTAGGAGGCCGGCGAACTGGTACTCCGACAGGGTGTCCGGCACTGGGGTCACGGCGGCCAGGATGGTCCCGGGGTCAGCGCCGATGACTGCGCAGGCGGGCAGGGGCTCGCGGCGGCCTTCGGCCTTCCAGCGGCGGTGGTGCTGGGCGCCGCCGCGGTGGGCGAGCCAGCGCATGATCGTGCGGTCGGGCCCCAGCACCTGCATGCGGTAGATGCCGAGGTTATAGTCGTCCTCGCGCTCTTGCGAAGGTCCGCGGGTGACCACCAGCGGCCAGGTGATCAGCGGCGCGGGCTCGCCCGGCCAGCAGGTCTGGATCGGCAGCTTGGCAAGGTCGATGTCGGCGCCCTTCCAGACCACCTCCTGCACGGGGGCCTTCTTCACCGTGGCGGGCCGCATGGACATCACCGTCTTGGCGAGCGGCAGCATGTCCCAGGCGTCCTTCAGGCCGCGGGGCGGCTCGGGCGCGCGCAGGAAGGCCAAGAGCTCGCCGACCTCCCGAAGGTCGGCGGCCGTGGCCCGCTCACGGCCCTCCAGCGTCACGCCCATGGCCACCCGCTTCACCGTGCCGAACAGGTTCACCAGGCAGGGCATGGGCGAGCGTTCGCCGTCGGCGCGGATGACGTTCTCGAACAGCACCGCCGGCCCGCCCTGGGCCAGCAGGCGGCGGTGGATCTCGGTCATCTGAAGGACGGTGGAGACCGGCTCGGACACGCGGACGAGCTCGCCCGCCGCCTCCAGCTTGCCCATGAATTCCCGCATCGACCGGTACGCCATCCGTCCTCCCTAGGGGCGCCGGGCTCCCCTGTCACGCTTGGCCGCGGATTTGGAGCGGGTCTAGACTGGCGGCCATGAAGCGCATCGACCTCGACGACCTGCCGCCGAAGCTCGCCGCCCTGTTGACGGCCGCGGAGGAGGGCGAGGAGGTCTTGCTGGTCCAGAACGGCGCCGTGATAGGCCGGCTGACCGGCGGGAGGCCAACGCCTTCGCCGCAAGTCGAGGGGGAACCTGAGTTGTCGCCCGAGGAACGGGCCAAGGAGATCTTCGACCAATTTCGCTCGATGATGGAAGACGAGTTCTAAGCATAAGATTTCCGCTCATCCCGGCGAAGGCCGGGACCCAGATTGCAAAGCGCCCATGCGGATCGGACGATCGCTGAGCTTTTCGAGCCCACGTCTGAGTCATTCCATCTGGGTTATGTAGCCTTTTTGGTACCGGGCGTTCGGGTGGTCCTCGAAGGCGAGTAGACCCGAATTTCGGGGTGAACAAAGCAACCCGCTTCCGGCGCAGCTTCGTGCACAGCGGCGGAGGCTCGGCTTGACCGTCGCGGAAGCGGCAGCGCCTGTTGGCGTCACACAATGGACGTTCGGTTTGTGGGAAAACGGCCGTCAGCGGCCCGAGCGCGCTCTCGGAACGCCATCGCCTCTTTTTCTGAGGCCCGCGCGTTAGTGCCGAGGCAGATCGCCTCACGCTGAATTTGGCGATGCATGAAGTTCCTGGTTTGTTCTTGACAGCGCATGGCGATGTTACACTTGACATACCTGACCCAATATATAGGGTGAGGCCATAGGAGATTTCCCGTGGCCAAGTCCGTTCTCAACGCCCCGCAATTCCAGACCGAAGCCGCCGCTTTCGCATACGTCGAAGCGCGCCTTTGGCCCGATGGCGCCTACTGCCCGCATTGCGGGGAGTGCGAGCGCGTGGGGCGTCTGGGCGGCAAGACCACCCGGCTCGGCCTGCACAAGTGCTACTCCTGCAAGGGCCAGTTCACCGTCCGCCAGGGCGCGATCTTCGAAAGCTCGCACCTGCCCCTGCATCTGTGGCTTCAGGTCATCCACCTGATGTGCGCCAGCAAGAAGGGCATCAGCACCCGCCAAATTCAGCGGATGCTCGAATGCTCCATGAAGACCGCGTGGTTCCTCACCTATCGCATTCGCGAGGCCATGGCCGATGGCGCGCTCACCACCCTTGGCGGTGGCGGCGGGGACGTGGAAGCGGACGAAACCTTCATCGGCCACGACGGCAACTTCTCGGCGCGGGGCGGCAAGAACATGAACGCAGTGCTGAGCATGGTTGACCGCGGAACCGGTCGCCTGCGCTCCGTTGTACTGGACAACGTGACCGCCAACGCCGCGACCGCCGCAGTCGTCGCCAATGTCGATCCCGACACCCGTCTGCTCACCGACTCGTCCAACATCTATCGCCGCGTTGGCGCGGTCATGGCGGGTCACGAGGCGGTCAATCACTCGGTCGGCGAGTACGTCCGCGAGGCCGACGTGACCGTCCACACGAACACCGTCGAGGGCACCTTCAGCATCTTCAAGCGGGGCATGCGCGGCATCTATCAGCACTGCTCGCGGAAGCACCTGCACCGCTATCTGGCTGAGTTCGACTTCCGGTATTCCAACCGGATTGCAGCAGGTATTGACGACAGCGCCCGCGTCGAAAACGCGCTCAAGGGTGTCCGTGGCAAGCGCCTTACCTACGAAACAATTGGTCGCCGGTGGGCCGGTGACGCCCGTATCGTCTGGTAAACGGCGATGGTTCACGAAGCCGCATCGCTGGGGACGGCGTGAACCGGAAGCGCAACTCGAATTGCCATGGGAGGACTGAGGCGTGGAGGGTCTGACGCAGCTGCTAGGCATGATGAAAATGCCACTTAGGTATTTCGTCGGGCTGGCCGCTGCGCTGGGATTTGTTCTTCTGGCGCCCGCCACCATCATTTCTCGCTTCGGTCTTTTGAAATACCGGGAGGAAGGTAAGCTTTATCTTGGTCTCTCCCTGATCCTTCTGGGGGCAATCATTACCTCTCAGGTGATTGGGTGGATTGCGCAGACATGCAAAAACCACTTTCGGCTGGGTGCCATGAAGAAGCGATTGAATATCCTCACCACTGAGGAGAAGAATATCCTCAGGGAGTATATTGAAGGCCAGACAAGAACCGTGAACCTCAGTATCCAATCCGGCGTAGTTAACGGACTTGAGCATGATAAAATCATCTACCGGTCCGCAAATGTCAGCAGCTTTTTCACCAACTTTGCCTACAACATTCAACCCTGGGCCTGGAATTACCTCAATCAACATCGTGATCTTTTGGGGCTTGATTGATGGCTCATCCAACTGAAAGGCTTCCATGATGCCTCGCAACGCGCGAGCAAAGCCCAAGCTCACCGACGCCCAGCGCCACGAACGGTTCGTGGAAACGGCGCACGCCGTCGAGGCGTCGGAAGATCCGAAGGATTTTGAGAAGGCGTTCAAGAAGGTCACGGCGCCGGTCAAACCAACCTCGCCAAGTCGGCCATGAACGTCCGAGACGCATTGAAAACGGCGTGCGCCTCTTCCCGCGTGTAGGTCTTCTTGGGGTGCATCACCGGGTTTCGCCACGCGATCCGCACTACGTTCAGGGTGGCCGATATCAGCGCCAGTTCTTCCTTCCGGCGCTTGTTGCTCGCGGTCTTGGCAGGCAGCCCGCGAATGGCGCCGTCAACGTGATTCATGATGTCGTTCCATGACTCGGTGTTGACGTTGATCTTGACCTTCAGCCGCCTGCCTAGCGTCTTCACGCCTATTTCCATCACCCTCATGAGGTGGAAAACAGCCGCCGTAGACTGTTGAAGGGCTAGGCAGTTTCCGGCGCCCTCAATGTCCTCGGTCGCGGTCGGAAACTTCGCTGCGACATCTGCGCCGAACTGAGTGGGCTTGCCGTAGAGCGACACGTCGCGACGGTCGAGATGGAAGAAAAACTCGTTCCTCAGTTCGTCTTTCAGACGGTCTTCAAGGGCCTTGAAATCCCGCGCTATGCCATCTGCGCTATCCCAGTCCAGACGGCGTTCTAGCCGAACGATTTGGGGCTCCAGATCGACAATATCCGTGAGGATGCAAAGCTTCCGAAGATTATGGAAAGCCCCCTTGGCCGCCGTCTGCCGAATGCGCTGCGTGGTGTCGGCGTCCTCGCTGGAGGAGAAGGCGTTTTGGACTACTTCCTTTTCCCAATAGCGGCGGGCGAAGTCGAGCGAGCCCAATGCGTAGGCGACCTCAATCCCGTACTTCTCGATCATGTCCCACAGGCTCCCCAGCCCGCGAGGGTGATCCGGTGCGGGCGCGCTCACGCCGCACCTCCATACCACAGCTTATGGGGGGTATGGGAAGTGTAACATCGCCCAGCGCATTCGCGTTCTGCCAAGCTGGCGCCGCGTCGATCACTGCCTCGCGCCACCCGCCGTTGAGCGGACAAGGCGCCGCAGCAAGGCCACGCAACCCCGACGATTGAGCAAGCGGCGGTTCGTCCGCCGTGACCGTCCGCCTGCCCGGCGGAAGCCCCATCGACATGAGGAGCGCGCGTGTGTCTGAGAGCTGGATCGACCCTGGAAGCCTGGAAGGCGATGCGCTCACGCAATGGTACCTGAGGTCCCCGGCAGATATAGAGCGGGAGCGTCAGGAGGCCTCAGCGCGTCGCTATCAGGATTTCTTCTACGGAGCGCCTGGCAACGACCCGGATCCGGAGTTCGGGCGAGAAGTTCCCTCAAGCCAAGACATCGATCCCGGACTCGCGATCTCATCGCCTTCCTCGCCCAAGGACATCGATCCGGGATTCACTTGGGTTCCACCAGGCCCGAACAGATTTCGAAGCGTCAGGGTGGCGACGGACAGGCCGCCGACTGCGACCAGCTTTGGCGGCGGCGCTCCTCCCACAGATGCAGTACGCTCGGACGTCAGCTATCGGTCTCCAGAAGGTATCCCGCCCGTCGGCAGTAGGTCTCGGCAGCTCTCGGGTTCGCCGAACGCGTCGCCTTTACCCGCCGACGCGCGGCAGATTGCAGCCCATCGAGCCGTGGGTGGCCCAGCCTATTTAACGCCGGCGACGCTGCCCCTCCCCACGTTCTTCTCGTCGCTGTTCGGCGGTCCCGTGCCCCTGACGAGCCCCGAGGGACACGTCGTCGGGTACTATGATCATCAGGCCGCGAAGGCGGGCCTAGGGATCACCGCGCAATACGCCCAGATAGCCCCCTGGCTTCAACCCGCCGGTTGGATGGACGGGCTGATCGCGGCGGGCGGCGGCTCCCGCATCGCTCTTTCGGGGGTTGCGCCTGCCGTTCGTGCCGTCGAGAGCGGCCTCAAGACGCCACTCAACTTCCTTGAGCGAGAGGCGTGGCAGGGTAGGTCTGCGGTAGAACAGGCGGCGCGCGGTCTGTCGGACGCCGCAAAAGCCGCGCTGAGGCGACAAGCGAGAGATCGGTTCGCGCAGGCGAGCGGAATATCCGCGTCGGAAATCGGCGCGAAAGTGCATCACAGCAAGCCCCTTGAATATGCACACTTGGAGCCCGCTGCTGATCCAAACAGGCTGGCCAATCTCTGGGGGCTGCCCGACGAAGCTCATCAGATCGCAAGTAACGAATGGACCGCATTTAGGGCGGCGCTAAAGGGTAGGATTCCAAGCCAAGCCGAGATAATGGCGGCCAAGCTGCGGATCGACCGAATGGTAGAGCCCTACCTCCTACGTGCTGGCCTTTCGCGGCCAGGCCCTACGCCCAAATAGGATGTCTCCAGTGCACATCGAGGCCGCCGCAGCAGCACGTGAACTGGAGGAAAAGGGATTGTTGCGTCGCCATCGTGCTGACAACTCCGAACGGATTATTCGACATGTTAGTCAGCAGCTTGGCCAGAAGCTGCCTGCGGACCTCGAAGCCCTCTACCGCGAACGCATTTCACGCGTGGGTGAGTTCGACGCAATCGCGCCAGTCTGGAATGACAGAGTTGGATGGCGCCATGTCGCGGTTGAGACCACACATCTCCTGTCGTCGCAGGCGGTTCCGATCTTCTCGGACGGATGCGGGAGCCTCTACGGCCTGGACCTTTCAGCAGGTGACGATGTCCCCGCGGTCTATTTCTTCGACCATGAAGATGCGTTTGCAACTCCAAGATGGGCGGCCGGCTCGTCCGTAGGAGCCTTCCTGCTTCTGCTCGGTGAGAGCGACCGTGCGGGTCGGGAAGGGTGGCCGTCCAAGTGGGAACTGGCCATTGATCCAGACGTAGAAAGGTGCCCACGCGCCCCAGCGATCTGGAACGCGGGATGACCCTCCAGAACCCTTGACGACACTGCCACGCTCTCCGAACCGCTCGTCTTGGCAGTGCGCAATCCCCTGGGTCCCGGCCTTCGCCGGGATGAGCGGATTTTTGGGTTAGGCCCCCGCCTTCGCCTCGTACTCCTTCACCAGCTTCTTCGGCGCGATCTTGCGCCAGCGGCGTTCGAGGAAGTTCCTGAACGAGCCGGGATGCAGGCTGTCGATGCGGGCGAGGACGCAGGGGTAGTCCTTGTAGTGGGCGGTGAAGTGGAAGGTCCTGGGCTCGGCCTCCATCAGCATCTCCCGCTCGTCGAAACTGACGTCCATCAGCACCACGCTGCCGTCCTCGCGGCGCAGGCGGGTGAAGAACTTGCCGTTCACCTTGTAGGAGGGACGGCCGTAGCTGATCCCCTTCTCGGCCATGGGGAAGGCCATGACGATGACGTCCATCTCGTCCTGGGTCATGACGCGCCTCCGGGGGCCTCCATTTGCGTGGCGGTGGCCAGTCTGCGCGCCTGCGCCGAGGCGTCAATCAAGAGCGCCAGCCGTTTGGCGCGGGTGGCGGCGCCCTTGGCGGCCAGGATGCGGTGGACGGTCAGCTTGCGGTAGCCGGGCGGCTGCGCCTGGAAGAAGGTCCACGCCGCTGCGTTCGTCTGGAATTGCTTCAGCTCGTCACGCGCCAGCTCGCTGGCGGCCCGTTCGTAGGAATAGACGCCGGTGCGATGCGGCCCTCGGCGTCGAGTTCGGCGAAGCGCTTAACGTTGACCTGGCTCCAGATGCCGCTGGCCTTTCGGGGTGTGAAGCGGATGCGGTAGGCGTCGTCATCGATGCGATGGCGCACCCCGTCAATCCAGCCGAACGCCAGCGCCTCGTCGACGCTCTGCGGCCAGGTGGTCGAGGGCCTGCCGGAGCCGACCTTCCAGAAGCCGACCGAGATATCCTTGGCCGTGGCGTGGTTCGCCTCCAGCCAGCCCCGCCACTCCGCGGGCGTTGGGAAGAAAGTCGGTCCCATCAATACGCCAGCGCCACCCCGTCCTTGCGCATCTCGGTCGCCGCAGCGTAGCGGCCGGGCCAGCGCTGGATGGCTTCGTAGCCGCCGTAGCCGCCGGGAGAGGGCTCCAGCGGCCAGCCGAGCGCCGCCAGGGCCTTCTGCGCAGCCTGCGGCACGCCGGTCTCCAGGTTCAGCTTGCCGATGGGCCCGAGGTCTTCGCCGGTCGGCTCGCGGCCGCCGTCGTGGTGCCAGCGCGGGGCGTCGCCGGCCTCCTGCAGGCCGAGCTCGAAGTCGATGAGGTTGGAGATCACCTGCGCCTGGCCCTGCGGCTGCATGTCCCCGCCCATCACCCCGAAGGAGAGCAGCGGCTCGCCGCCCTTGGTCGCAAATCCCGGGATGATCGTCTGGAACGGCCGCTTGCCCGGCGCATAGACGTTGGGGTGGCCGTCGGCGAGCGAGAACAGCTGGCCGCGGTTCTGGAACATGAAGCCCAGGCCGTCGGGCATCAAGCCCGAGCCCATGCCCGAATAGTTGGACTGGATCTGCGAGATCATCATCCCGTCCTTGTCGGCGACGGTGAAGTAGGTGGTGTCGCCGTGGCTGGGCGCGTTGCCGGGGAAGACGGTTTCGAGGATCTTGTCGGGGCGGATCAGCTTGGCGCGCTCGCGGGCGTAGTCCTTGGAGAGCAGCCAGTCGGTGGGTTGCTTGTAGTAGGCGGGGTCGGCGTAGAACCGCGCGCGGTCCTCGAACGCCAGCCGCTTGGCCTCCACCGAATGGTGGATCGCCGCCGCCGACTGGAAGCCCATTTGCTTGAAGTCGAACTGCTCCATCATGTTCAGGATCTGCAGGGTCACCAGCCCCTGGCTGTTGGGCGGCAGGCCCCAGACGTCAACGCCGCGGTAGTTGATCGTCCGCGGCTCGACCCATTCCGAATGGTGGGCGGCGAGGTCGGCCTTGGTCATCCAGCCGCCGATCCGCTTGAAGTAGCGCTCGATGGCGTCGGCGATCTCGCCCTCGTAGAAGGCGCGGCCGCCGCCCTCGGCGATCAGCCGGTAGGTGCGGGCGAGTTGCGGATTGCGGAAGATGTCGCCCTCGCGCGGCGTCTTGCCGTCCTTCACCCAGAGGCCGTTGAAGTTCGCCACCTCCTCGATGCCGGCGTCCGGCTTGTTGAAGATGCGCTGCGACGAGCCGACGTAGAAGGCGACGTTCTGGACGATCGGCGCGCCTTCCTCGGCGTAGCGGATGGCCGGCTGGAAGAGGTCCTTCCACGGCAGCTTGCCGTAGCGCTGGTGCAGGCTCCACCAGGCGTCGACCGCGCCCGGCACGCTGACCGACACGGCGCCGTGCAGGTTGATCACGCCCTTGGCGTTGGCCCGCTTGCGCTGTTCGGCGAGGCTCAGGCCCTTGGGGCTACGGCCGGAGCCGTTCAGGCCCACCACCTTGCGGGCCTTGGGGTCCCACAGCATCACGAAACAGTCGCCGCCGACCCCGCAGGAGATCGGCTCGCCGAAGCCCAGGATGGCGTTGGCGCAGACCGCGGCGTCCACCGCCGAGCCGCCGGCCTTCAGGATCTCGATCGCCGCCTGAGTCGCCAGCGGATGCGCCGTCGCCGCGGCCCCGTGCAGCCCCCAGGCTGGGCTGCGCGAGGCCCAGGTGGCCCCGTCGATCCGATCCCCGCCGTGCACGTCCGGCCGGTCGCGGTTCGGGTTTTCCTGTCGGCTGGTGGCGAAGGCGCGCCCGGACAGGGCTGCAGCCGGCACGGCGGCAAGGAAGGTGCGGCGACGCATATGGTGAAGCTCCCCGAGGTGTGGCGGGGAAGTCTTAGCAGAGGTTGGCGGCGGCGCGAGGGGGCCGCCGCCCTCACGAGCGATCGCGGACCGCAGCGCGAGCGATCGCATCCTGGACCTGGCCGGCGGCCGCCAAGTCGCGGGCCAACCCAGCCAGTTCCCGCCTGAGGATCGCCAGAAGGGATACCGCGCGCTGGTGGTTCCGGCGCGCTGTGGCCTTCGCGGGAAGCTCGCCCAGCATGCCCCCCTCCTCGATGGCGTCCAGGATGGCGATCGCCTCGCGCAGCCGTCCGAGGGCGTCCTCCACCAGATCCGGCGCGCGCGGCGGGTTGGCCGGCGGCATCAGCGCACGCCCGCAGGGGGAGCCCCGACCTGCGCTCCTGCGGCGGCGGCGCGCTTGGCCTGCAGCGCCTCCGCCTGGCGGGGCAGAAGTTCGTCGACCGCGCCCAGGAAATCCACCGGCTCGCCGGTCAGGAGGACGGAGGGACAGCGGCCTTCGTAGTTCCCCAGGTTGGGGCGGTGCTGCTGGTAGCCCACCAGGCGGGCCAGCTCCGGCGAGAAGGTGCGGGCGACCTCCGGGGGATAGACCAGCCACTGGTTCTCGTAAGGCTTAAGCCAGCCCAGGCTGTAGCTGACGATCATGCCGGTTCGCGGCCGCTCGGCGCTGTTGCCGCCGCCGCCGTGCAGCGTCGAGCCCAGGAACAGCAGCACGTCGCCGGCGTCCATCTCGGCGAAGATCGGGTCGCCCGCTCCGCTGCCGCCGTTGTGGCTTTGGGGATAGATCACCGTCGCGCCGTTATCGCGGCGATAGGGGCCGAGCGGCCACATGACGTTGACCAGGTATTCCATCTCGCCCTTGGCCCCGCCCCACATGTCCTGATCGCGATGCGGCGGCTGCGCGTCCTGGCCCGGGTAGATCTCCAGGGCCTGGGTGAGGTTGAGCTGGAACCGGTCGCAATAGGGACCAAGCACGGCCTGCACGATGTCGAGGATCAAGGGGTGGCGGACGAAGGCCTCGGCGAACCCCGAGCGCTTCAGCACGCCGCCGAAGCGCTTGGTGCGTCCGCCATAGAAGACCCCCTCGCAAAACGGGGTGCGCTCGAAGCGCTCGGCCAGGTCGGCGGACAGGCCCGCGACGAGATCGTTTCCGACGAGGCCGCGGATGATGCAGTAGCCGTCCCGCTGGAGGCGGGCCAGCCACAGGTCGGCTTGCGACGGGGACGTGTCGTCGCGGGCTGGGCGGCCGAGCGGCGCGATCGCGGCTTCAGGCGGCATCGCGCACCTCCCACCGCAGCACGGGGCCCCGCAGGTTCGCGCGCATGCGCAGCAGGCTCAGCGTGTCCGGAGTCACGTTCACCACGAGGGCGCCCACCATCTGGCCGGCGTGCTCCTGCGGCAGCCCCAGCGGCTCGCAATCCCAGCCGATGGCCAGGAGGGCCGACAGATAGGGGATGTGGCTGACCAGCGTGAACCGCCGGATCCCGTTCAGGAGCGCGAACTCGACCATCCCCACCATGAGCTTCTGGCGCACCAGCTTGGCGTCGGCGATGCCGGGGTGCGTGCACATGCGGGTGATCTCCCAGACATCACCCCCCCTTGGCACGCCGCGTTCGCAGAGGTGCGGGAAGACCTCCGACAGGAGCGTCGGACCGGTCGACGGCAGCAGCCGGGCTGAACCGAGCTGCGCTCCGCTAGGATCCAGGGCCAGGACGTAGACGGCGCGGTCGGTGTCGAACTGGTCGATCTCGAACTCGCCGGCGACGACCGGGACCTCCCAGCCCAGCCGGTCGACGAACACCCGCTTGCGCTCGCGATACATCTCTGCGAGCTGGCTTTCGAACGCCGCTCGATCGGCCGCCTCGATTAGCTGGATCATCTTGCCACCTCCGTTGGAGGCAGGATGGCTACGGCGGGACCGATGCGGCTATTCCCCTAATGGGGGGATGGGCCGCCCGGTCCGATCACGTCGGCGAAGGTGATCTGGCTGTCGAACAAGGCCCGCACCACCAGCTGGGTGCGGGAGGCGACATTGTAGCGCCGCTTGGCCATCTCGATGTGCTGGTGTACGGTTTCATGCGAAATCCCCAGCAGCTGGGCGATGTGCCAGTCGCTCTTGCCCTGTGCGGCCAGCACGAGGCAGTCGAATTGCCGCCCGGTGAGGGTGGGACGCAACTCGCGCTTCGCGCCGTTCGAAAGGCGAATGCGCCGCGCCGCCTCGAAGGCGAAGCACCCGATGTATTGGGCGGCGGGCAGATTCTTTCGCCGCACCGCGCGCCCCGCCCGCATGGCGAAAGAGCAGGACCCCAGGAACTCACCGGGCACGTTGACGGGGACCGTGAACCCTTCCCCCAGCCCGCACGCCGAGGCCGCGTCCAGGATCTCCATCTGCCGGGGATTCAACGCGATGATGCCGGGAAGCTCCGACCAAAGGAATGCGGCGGCCGACCTCTGGACCGCGGCGAGCACGGGATCGTCCCCCAGGTAGCCCCGGGCGCGCATCAGGGCGCGCCATGCGTCAGGGTAGTTGATGAACTGCAGCGCCTGTTCCGCGGCGCCAGGCGCCGACAGGTTTACGTGGTGGACCAGGGCGACGTGGTCGAAGCCAACCATTTGAACTGCGTTCGACAGGAGGTCGGACAGGTCGCCCATCCGCGTCGCGCGATTGGCGGACTTGACGAATTGCTCGACGTCGTCGAACGCGGTCACGGCGATTTGTCCGGCGGCTCGACACTGGCGAGCGCCTTGGCGTGCTGCAGGATGGCGCGGCGCAGGCCCTTGGTCGGCAGAGCCGCATAGGCCTCGAGCATCTCGAGCGCCCCGCCTTTCGCCAGCAGTTCGTTGAGGTGCTCGAGCTGGTCGACCGGAGCGGACGCATCGAGGCCCTCCGCCAATACGCCCAACTGGCAGTTCAGGGCTTCGGCGACTTCGACAAGCCGCGAGAAGCTGATGCGGTTGCTTCCGCGCTCGTACTTCTGAATCTGCTGGAACGTGACCCCCACGGCCTCTGCGAGCGCCACTTGGGACATCCCCAACGCGCGCCGGCGCTCCCGAATCCGCTGTCCGATGGCGATGTCCAGTCTGTGGGGCGGCATGGCCGGTGCGAGTCTCGGCATTCAAAACCTCCCATTGCCACCTTGGTCGCGCGCCGCGGAAAAGTCACGTCCGGGGACGAGCGGCAAATCATCCGAAGACGGCGAAATTTGAGCCCCCGTGACGCGGCAGGCGAGCGATGTGGCTGCCTGAGCAACACGGCCCCGATTGTCATTCGATGCTGCAACAGCTTGGCCATGTTCCTGTCGCTCTTCGGCGCCAACATTGAGGCCATGCGTGCGCCCGCCCTTGCCCTTATCGCCTGCCTCTGGAGCGGGGCGGCGCTCGCCGCGCCGCCGCCGGGCCTGCCGCCCCAGCCGCCAAAGGAGGTCTCGGGGCTGACCGTCTACGCCAGGACCGATCCGCCCAAGGTCACCGCCACCTATCCGGCGGCGGGCCAGGCGCTGCCGGCCGGCGTGGTGATCCTGACGCTCACCTTCGACCAGCGCATGCTGGACACCGGCTTCGACATCGGCTCCGCGGCGGGCGGCGAGATGCCTCACTGCCTTAAGACGCCCAGGCTGCTGGAGGACGGGAAGACCTTCGTCCTGCTCTGCACGGTCGAGCCGCGGAAGACCTATGCGCTGGCCTTCAACGCCAAGCCGCAGGGCGGCTTCGCCAATGTGGCCGAGCACCGCGCCGAGCCCTCCACCCTCAGCTTCACCACCACCGACGGCGACGGTCCGCGGTCCATCAGCGAGGCCCTCAAGGTCCAGAACCTGCGGACCGTCGACATGCCGATCCAGATCGATCCCGACCACGAGGGACGGCCGGTGACTGAAGCCGCGGCCCGGCCCTGACGCGCAGGAGTCCGCGATCGCCGCTCTGGCGGCAGCCCTGCCGACCCCTTACATTTTGCGGGTCAGGGAGAATTTGATGACCCACCTTCGGTCAAGTGTCGGCGCAGCGCTCGGTATAGCGCTGGCGCTCGGCATGCTGGTCGCCGAGCCGGCGGATGCGCGGCGGGGCGGCAGTTTCGGGTCCCGCGGCGCGCGGACCTATTCGCAGCCCCAGTCGACGCCGACCGCGCCCGGCTATGTGCCGCCGGTGCAGCGCTCGATGACAGCGCCCGGCGCGGCCCAGCCCGGGGGCGCCTATGCGCCGCAGCCCGGGATGCCCGGCTACGCCGCCCCTCGCCCGGCCAGCCGATTCGGCGGGCTCGGCGGGATCGGCGGCGGCTTCCTCGGCGGCCTGCTGGCCGGCGGCTTGATCGGCGGCCTGATGGGCCACGGCTGGGGCGGCGGTTGGGGCGGCGGCGGGGGCGGTCTGCTGACCATCCTGATCCAGCTCGCCGTCCTGTTCTTCGTGGTGTCCCTGGCCGTGCGCTGGTTCTCGCGCCGGCGCGCCTCGGCGTCCATGCCGTGGGAACAGCCACAGCCGGCCTTCGGCGGGCCAGCCGGGTTTGGTGGTGGTGGTGGCGGCAGCGGCTTCGGCGCGGGCCCCGCTCCGGCTTCTCCCTATGTGCCCACCAGCGGTCCGGCCTGGGAGATCCCGATCACCCCGCAGGACCAGGCCGCGTTCGAGACTCTGTTGAAGGAGATCCAGGACGCCTTTGGCCGCGAGGACTACGGCGCGCTTCGCGAACGCACCACGCCGGAGGTGATGTCCTACCTGGCCGAGGAGTTGAGCGACAACGCCACCCACGGCCGGCGCAACGAGGTCAGCGACGTGCGTTTGCAGCAGGCCGACGTCGGCGAGGCGTGGAGCGAGGGCCCTGTCGACTACGCCACCGCGGCGATGCGCTATCAGAGCATCGACGTGATGCGCGACCGGACCTCCGGCGCGGTGCTGTCGGGCGATCCGGCCAAGCCGACGGAGACCACCGAGCTCTGGACCTTCGCCCGTCGAACGGGCGAGCCGTGGAAGCTGTCGGCGATCCAGGAGACCTGAAAACCGGGCCTCCCGCGTTGCAGGTCAGTAACCAAACAGTGGTCTCAGCGATGCTCGGAAGCATTGCGGCAGGAGCGGGGCGCCCGTAAGTTACCGGCATTCACCCGCGCCTCGCCGCGGTCGCATTTCATCCGGAGCCAGTCCTGTGCATCGCGCCCTTATCCTCGCCCTCGG
>NZ_JAQGIZ010000278.1 GCF_028290885.1 Phenylobacterium sp. | reverse complement strand
GATGGTGCTGAAGGCCGCCAAGGCGATGGACGTCCTGGGCAACCAGGAAGCCCGCGTCTGGATCCACATGGTCAAGGCCATGGTGCCCGAGCGGGTCTGCCAGATCATCGACCAGGCGATCCAGATGTACGGCGCGCTCGGCGTCAGCCAGAAGACCCCGCTGGCCCGGATGTACACCTCGACCCGCACCCTGCGCATCGCCGACGGCCCGGACGAGGTGCACCACATGGTGGTGGGCCGCAACGAGCTGCGCCAGTACCGCGAGATGCCGCAGGACCCCTCGCTGGCGGCCAGCTTCCGGAGCTAGGAACCAATCTCCTCTCCTCAGGCAAAGCCGGGGGAGAGGAGTGTTTTTGCGCCCAAAGGCAGTTGTGCCTACACGGAGCACAAAGAATGCTTGGGAGGGCTTGGGGATGAAAACGACCACACTGGCGCTTGCCGCAACGACCGTGTCGCTGCTGGCGCTGGGCGCGCCGGCCGCAGCGCAAGCGGAGACGGCTTGTGCTGACCTCGCCAAGACCCGCCTGCCGCATGCCGAGGTGACCAAGGCGGTCGCTGAAGCCGTGGGCGACACGCAGGTCTGCAAGGTCTCGGTGACCAGCCGGCCCACCAAGGACAGCGACATCCGCCTGGAGGTCTGGATCCCGGTGGGCGCGGCCTGGAACGGCAAGTTCGTGCAGGTCGGCAACGGCGGTTTCGCCGGCACGGTCCCGAAGATCTTGTTCACGGGGCCGATCAAGGCCGGCTATGCGGTCGCCGGCACCGACGACGGCCACCAGGAGGCGGTCGGCACTTCGGCGGCCTGGGCGCTGGGCCATCCGGAGAAGGTGGTCGACTTCGGCTACCGCGCCCTGAAGGAGACCACCGAGATCTCCAAGGCGCTGATCGCGGCCCAGAAGGGCTCGGCGCCCGGCAAGTCCTACTTCTTCGGCTGCTCCGACGGCGGCCGCGAGGCGCTGATGGAAGCGCAGCGCTACCCGGGCGACTTCGACGGCATCGTCGCCGGCGCGCCGGCCAACTACATGAGCGACCTGTTCGGCCTCTCGGCCTTCCAGCAGCAGGCGCTGGCCAAGCCCGGCGGCTACCTGGACGCCCCGGCTCGGGAACTGCTGCAGAAGACCTCCCTGGCCCAATGCGGCGGCGAAGCCTTCATCCGCGACCCGGCCGCCTGCCATGTCGATCCCGGCAAGCTCGCCTGCAAGGCGGGCCAGACGGCTGGTTGCCTGACCGCGCCGCAGGTTGCGTCGGCGCGGGCGATTTACAACGGCCGCCTGGACGCCAAGGGCAAGGTGCTGTTCCCCGGCTACAGCCCGGGCGCCGAAGCCGCGAACGGCAGCTGGAACGCCTGGATCACCGGCCCGAGCCAGGATCTGAACGCCAAGGCCGCGGGCCACCAGTTTGCATCCAACGCCTTCAAATACTTTGGCTTCCAGGATCCGAACTTCGATTTCCTGAAAATGGATATGGGCGCGCAGTACAGCCAGGCGCACGCCAAGATGGCCCCGGTGATCGACTCGCCGGACCCGAACCTGGCGGCCTTCCGCAAGCGTGGCGGCAAGTTGATCCAGTACCATGGCTGGAACGACCCCGCGATCCCGCCGCGCTCGTCCATCCGCTACTACGAGGAGGTGGGCCGCACGATCGGGGACACCGGCGGGTTCTATAGGCTCTACATGGTCCCCGGCATGCTCCACTGCGGCGACGGCGTTGGGCCAGGGCGCGTCGAGTGGCTGTCGCTGCTGGACGGCTGGGTGAGCGACAAGAAGGCCCCGGGAGAACTCACCGCCACCGCGGGTCCGGCCCAGGCGCCCGGCGGGCCGCCCAGCCAGCTGCTCTGCCCCTACCCGCGCGTCGCCAGGAAGACCGGCGAGACCTGGGCCTGCGCCGTTCCCAAGAAGAAGGGCTGAGGCGAGGCGTTCGGGCTTGAGGCTGGCGGTGCGACGCGAGAGCCGGTAGGCGCGGGACATGCAACCACCCTTCCGCATCCGCCGTCTGACGCCTGACGAAGCCCGCGCGGCCGCGCCGGCGCTGGGCGAGGTGCTGCTCGACTGCGTGGCGGGCGGGGCCTCGGTGAGCTTCATGGCCGACCTCACGCTGGACGAGGCATCGGCCTTCTGGCGCGGCGAGGCGGAGGCGGACGATGGCCGCGCCATCCTCGTGGCGGAGGACGCGGAGGGGATCTTCGGCGTCGTCCAGCTGATCCCCGTCTGGCCGCCCAACCAGCCGCACCGGGCGGACGTCTCGAAGATGCTGGTCCACCGCCACGGCCGGCGGCTGGGCGCGGCCAGGGCGCTGATGACCGTGCTGGAGGACGAGGCCCGCGCCATGGGGCGCTGGCTGCTGGTGCTGGACACGGTGACCGGCGGGGCGGCCGAGCAGCTCTATGCGAGCCTCGGCTGGACGCGGGCGGGCGTGGTCGAGGACTTCGCCCTGATGCCGGACGGGGCGCTCTGCGCCACCACCTTTTTCTTCAAGCGGCTCGCGGCCTTGGGAGACACTGCTTGGGCCTGACCGTCGCCCTGTTCGTCGTGGCGATGGCCTTCGTCACCGCGACGCTCTCGGGCGTCTTCGGCATGGCCGGCGGGCTGGTGCTGATGGGCGCCCTGGCGGCGGTGCTGCCGGTCTCGGCGGCCTTCGTCACCCACGGGCTCCTGCAGCTGACCGCCAACGGCTGGCGCGCGATCCTGCACCGCAAGCACGTGCGCTGGGACATCGTCGGCTGGTATGCCCTGGCCTCGCTGGTCGCGGGCGTGGCGGTGTCGTTCCTGGCCCTCGTCCCCTCCAAACCGCTGCTCTACCTGCTGCTGGGTCTGGTCCCCTGGCTCACCTGGCTGCCGCAACGGTGGATCAACCTCGACGCCGCCAAGCCGGCGCAGGCCTTCCTCTCGGGCCTGTCGGTCACCGGCCTGAACCTGTCGGCGGGGGTCGCCGGGCCGCTCCTGGACATCTTCTTCATCCGCACGGAGCTGACCCGCCACGCCATCGTCGCCACCAAGGCCGCCACCCAGGTGTTCGCCCACCTGGCCAAGATCATCGTCTATGGCGCGCCGCTGATCGGCGCCGGCGGCAAGGGCTTGCCGCCCTGGTGGGTGTTCGCGCTCGCCATCCCGCTCTCCATGGCCGGCACGGCGGTGGGCGGGGTGATCCTCGACCGGCTGAGCGACGTGAACTTCAAGCGCTGGACGCGATGGATCGTCACCGGCGTCGGCGTCACCTATCTGTTCCAGGCGGCCCAGCTGTTCCTGCACGCCTGAGCCGCAGCCAAAAAAAGAGCCGGACCCGAAGGCCCGGCTTTTGAAAGTTTAGGGAGGAAACGCCCAGGAATGGGCAGACCACAGGTATGTGCGGATGCGAGCTGCACAAGAGCCGCCGGGGATTTTTTAGGGTGCAGAGCGAAAACATGCAGTTGGAGCCGCAGGTCCTGGAGAACCGCTTCGTGCGGCTGGAGCCGATGGGGGAGGCGCACCGCGAGGACCTGCGCGCCGCCTGCGAGGCCGATCCGCGGACCTGGACCGAGCTCTATCCGTTCTCGTGGGCCGGCGAGCATTTCGACCCGACGTGGACACGGTTGGCGAACGACATCGCCGAGGGGCGGACCATCGGGTTCGCGGTGACGATCGACGGGCGCTGCATCGGCCTTAGCTGTTACAGCGCTATCGATCGCGATCAGGCGTCGGTGGAGATCGGCGGCACCTATTATCACCCCGACCATCGCGGCGGGGCGGTGAATCCCGCCACCAAGCGGTTGATGCTGGGCGCCGCCTTCGACTCCGGCTGCCGCCGCGCCGTCTTCCGGGTCGACGCGGTCAACGCCCGCTCCCGCGCCGCGGTGCTCAAGCTCGGCGCGACGCAGGAAGGCATCCTGCGCCAGGACCGCGTCACCTGGACCGGGCGCATCCGCGACACGGTGATCTTCTCGATCCTCGCCGACGAGTGGCCCGCGGTGCGCGAACGCCTCGACGCGCGGCTGGCCGGGTTCGCCTAGGGCGGATCGACATTCAGCGCGGCGAAAGCGAAGGCCGTTTCGAGGTCCTTCTCCCCTTGTGGGAGAAGGTGGCAGCCGAAGGCTGACGGATGTGGGGTTTCGCTCCGCCGTCCGTGCGAGACGGCCTATCGCGTGAAGCCGAGGGTTCTGAGAGACCCCACATCCGACCTGCTGCGCAGGCCACCTTCTCCCACAAGGGGAGAAGGGACGCACAAGGACCCCCGCCAGCAGCGAATGAATGTCGATTGGTCCTAGTGTCCCGATTCCGAAGTTCGCAAGCGCTTGCGGCTGGCTTTGGCGAACTTCGGAATCGATCAGGACACTAGCAAGTATATGTTTCTAGTGTGCTTCTTGGATTTGAAGTTCGCTCGGCGCGTGGCCCGTGAATGAGGCGAACTTCAAATCCAGCACACTAGGCCGTCTGGGCCGTCCGCTCCTCGACGTTCTGGAAGAACACTTCCGAGGCGTGTTCGGCCACCTCCTGGGCGCTGTAGGGCCGCCCGGGCTGGAAGCCGCCGGTCTGCAGCATCTTGATCTCGCGCACCCCGCGGCTGGAGACGCCCAGCACCTTGCCCGAGTGGTCGGCGGCGAGGTCGGAGACCATGTAGAGCACCCCCGGCGCGACGTTCTCCGGCAGGCTCAGCGGATCTGGCTCCTTGCCCTGTCGGCCCGGCAGGTCGGAGGTCAGGCGGGTGTAGGCGCCGGGCGCCAGGCCCATGACGCGGATGTTGTACTTGCGCCCCTCGATGGCCATCACCCGGACCATTCCGTAGATGCCGGCCTTTGCGGCGCCGTAGTTGGTCTGGCCGAAATTGCCGTAGAGCCCGGAGGTCGAGGAGGTCAGCACCATCGTGCCGCCGCCGTTGTCCTTCATCCACTTCCAGACCGGCAGGGCGGTGCAGTAGGTCCCCTTCAGGTGCACCTTGATCACCGCGTCCCAGTCGGCCTCGGAGGTGTTGGCGAAGGTCTTGTCGCGCAGGATGCCGGCGTTG
>NZ_JAQGIZ010000242.1 GCF_028290885.1 Phenylobacterium sp. | reverse complement strand
GAGCCACTTCGACCGGAAGAACTACTTCTACCCCGACCTGCCGCAGGGCTATCAGATCAGCCAGTTCAAGGACCCGATCGTCGGCGCCGGCGAGGTGATCGTCGAGCACGACGACGGCTCGACCTTCACGGTGCGCATCGAGCGGCTGCACCTGGAGCAGGACGCCGGCAAGAGCCTGCACGACCAGGACCCCAACTCCACCTACGTCGACCTGAACCGGGCCGGCACCGCGCTGATGGAGATCGTCTCCATGCCGGACATGAGAAGTTCAGAAGAAGCCGCGGCTTACGTCAAGAAGCTGAGGACCATCCTGATCTATCTGGGCACCTGCGACGGCGACATGGAGAAGGGCAACCTGCGCGCCGACGTCAACGTCTCGGTTTGCCGCCCCGGCGACTACGAGAAGTTCCGCGAGACCGGCAGCTTCAGCTACCTGGGCACGCGCTGCGAGATCAAGAACGTCAACTCCTACCGCTACATCCAGCAGGCCATCGAGTACGAGGCGCGCCGGCAGATCGAGATCCTGGAGGACGGCGGCAAGATTGACCAGGAGACCCGCCTGTTCGACCCCGGCAAGGGCGAGACCCGCTCCATGCGCTCTAAGGAAGAGGCGCACGACTACCGCTACTTCCCCGACCCGGACCTGCTGCCGCTCGACCTGGACCCGGCCTGGGTGAAGGCCATCGAGGCGACCTTGCCGGAGCTGCCGGACGCCAAGAAGGCCCGCCTGCAGTCGCAGTATGGCCTGACCGCCTACGACGCCCAGGTGCTGATCACCGAGCAGGCGAGGGCGGATTTCTACGAGGCGGCCGCCAAGGGCCGCGACGCCAAGCTCACCGCCAACTGGGTGACCAACGACCTGGCCGCGCGGCTGACCGCCGGCGGGCTGGACATCGCCGACAGCCCGATCAAGCCAGGCGGCATTGCGGAACTCGTGCAGCTGATCGAGGAGGGGGTGATCTCCTCCAAGATCGCCAAGGAAGTGTTCGAACGCATGTGGGCCGGCGAAGGCCGCGCCCGCGAGGTCGTCGAAAAGCAAGGGCTCCAGCAAGTCTCGGACACCGGCGCGCTGGATGCGATCATCGACAAGCTGATCGCGGACAACCCCGGCCAGGCTGCCCAGGTGAAGGACAAGCCCCAGGCCATCGGCTGGTTCGTGGGCCAGGTGATGAAGGAGACCGGCGGCAAGGCCAACCCGGGCGTCATCAACCAGATGCTGCGCACCAAGCTGGGGCTGGGTTAGGAACCCTAGTAGGGCACCACGTCGAACACCTGGCCGGTCATGGTCGAGACCAGCGCCATGCCGCCAGGCACCCGCACCCACTCATAGCCGCGTGGCGGGGCCCGCAGCCGGAAGCGGCCGTAGTCCTGGATTACCTGGCCGCCGGCTTGCGGCGGGAGGAAGCCGCCGCGGTGCGGCGGCGGCGCATAGGAGCCGCGAGGCGGAGCATAGGCGCGCGGATCGTAGCGCTGCTCATAGCGCGGCTCGGCCCGATCCCCGCGTCCGCCGCCGCGCTCATAGCCGCCGCGGTATTCGCCGCCGCCGCGATACTCGCGCCCACCGCCGCGCTCTTCGCCCCCGCCACGCCAGACCTGGGGCGCAGGCGCGCCGCGCCCGCCGCCCTGCCAGCGGCCATCGCCGCCGGGACCGCGCTGCTCAGGCCGGCCGCCGTCTCCGTGGTCCTTCGCCATGGCCGCGCCGGCCGTAGCCAGCGGTGTGGCTGCGAGCGCGGCGGCGGCCAGGACGGAGATCAGGCGTCGCATGTCGCCAATCATCCTCAAAAACGCGTCCTCGGTCGATGCTTACAATGTCAGCTACGCCTGAACTGCGCCTGAACGAACGCCGCTCAACCGCCGTTCGACGCCGCACGCCTTGCCTGCCATGCCCCGGCCGGATGACCTGCGACCTTTTAACCACTGCGGCAAGATGAAGGCAGGACAACAGTGACCTTAACCATGTGTTCAGCGTGGGTCCTGTTTCCTGCCCTTGCGATAGGCCGATCAGGTTTCCCAGAACGGGGGTCCGGCGGCCGCAAAAGGGACAAGGTCATGCTTGCGCAACTGCAAGTCGCCAAAGAGGGTCTTCCGCTGCCGGGCGCGCAAGCCTCCGGCGACGAACTCTTCCGCCTGGGTCTGCTCTATTCGACCGGCCAGGGCGGGGCGCCGCTGGATTATGTTTCCGCCCACATGCTGTTCAACCTGGCCGCCATGCGCGGGTCGGTCGAAGCCAAGGTCTACCGCAAGGAGCTCTCGGAAGAGATGGCCTCCCTCGATGTGGCCGAGGCGCAGCGCCAGGCCCGCGAGTGGCTGGCCCGGGGCTGAGCCCCTTGGCTTCCGCCTGAGGGCGGCCTCCGTTCGCCGTCCGGCTCACAGCCGTCTAGGCAGAGCCGCGCGCGTCGGCTAGAAACCGCGGTCCCAGCAGGGGCCGGTTGCGCACCGGCTGCACATGGGCATTGAGGGCCTCCGAAATACCGGAGCGTTTTCAATAAGGTGACGTGGCCGAGTGGCTGAAGGCAACGGTTTGCTAAATCGTCATACCTGAAAGGGTATCGAGGGTTCGAATCCCTCCGTCACCGCCATCCTGCTTCGCTCTGCGAGCTTCGCAGGATCGACCCCCGACAATTCGCGACGCGACCGGCAGCGGGCGTCTAGGCCCGAGCCGCCGACGCTTGGGCAGGCTCGGCCGCGCCCTGCTCCAGGGCCTGCTCCATGGCCGCGAATAGGGTGGCGACGTCGATCGGCTTGGGGACCATATCGTCCATGCCGACGGCCTCGTACTCGGCGACCTGATGGGTCATGGCGTTGGCGGTGACGGCGATGATCGGCGTTCGGGCGCGACCGAGCGCCCGTTCGCGCTGGCGGATCGCCCGGGTGGCGGCGACGCCGTCCATCACCGGCATCTGGATATCCATCAGGATCATGTCCCAGTCCTGGGTCTCCCAGGCCTCCAGCGCCTCGCGGCCGTTCTCGACCATGGTGGGGACGATCCCGGCCTGGGCCAGCAGCGCCTTCAGCACCAACTGGTTGGTGGCGTTGTCCTCGGCGGCCAGCACGCGGATCTCGCGGGCGTCCGCCGGCTCGGACGAGCCGGCGGACCGCCCGGCGTCGGGGGCGACCGCAGCCGGCTTCAACGGCAGCCGCACGATGAAGGTCGAGCCTGCGCCGGGCTCGCTGACGGCCTCGACGGTCCCGCCCATGAGGTGGGTCAGCTCGCGGCAGATGGCCAGCCCGAGGCCCGCGCCGCCATAGCGGCGGGTGCGGCCGGTGTCCGCCTGGAAGAAGCCGTCGAACAGGTGTTCCAGGTCCTCGGGCGCGATGCCGACGCCGGTGTCGTCGATGCGGAACACCACGGCGCCCGCCTCTCGCGCCACGCTGAGCGTAATGCCGCCGCCCTCGGTAAACTTCACCGCATTGTCGGCCAGGCTGTAGAGGATGCGCCGGATGCGCGCGGAGTCGCCCTCATAGCGGCCGCGCGCCGCCTCATCGATCGCGAACGAGAATGACAGGCCCTTCTTGTCGGCCAACGGCTGGTAGGCCGACACCGCGCCACGCACCAGGTGCTCGAGGTCGAACTCGGCCACTTCCAGCTCGAGGGAGGAACTCTCGATCTTGGAGAGGTCCAGGAGGTCGTTCAGCACCGCCAGCAGGCCCTCGCTGCACCGGCGGATGATCTTGACCCGCTCGTGCTGCAACTCGGTCAGCCGCTCGGTGGTCAGCGCCTGGGCCATGCCCAGCACGCCGTTCAACGGCGTGCGCAACTCATGGCTCATGGTGGCCAGGAAGTCGGACTTGGCGCGGTTGGCGGCCTCGGCGGCGCGCTCGCGCTCCTCGGCGGCCTGGCGCGCGCTCATCAGCTCCATCCAGGCCCCGGCGAGCTGCGCCCGCGCCGACCAGAACTGCACGCCGAACAGGACGAGGGTGAAGCTGGCGGCGAACGCGCCCAGCAAGTGATGCTGCGCCAGCGCGATCCGCGCCTGGGCGTAGGCCACCAGGCCCAGGATGACCATGTAGGGCGACAGGCTGGCCAGCAGGATCCAGCGCGCGCGGTAGTAGCGCATCAGCACGTGCACCATAGACACGGTCATCAAGGCGAAGGCGAACAGCCGCTCAACCGGGCCGCCCTTGACGATCAGGACGAAGGCGGCGAGCGCGTAGAGCGAGGTGGCCAGGATGCGCAGCCACGGCGCCCACCGGCCGGCGGCGTGCGCGAACCGTCCGCCGCGCGCCACTTGATGAAGCAGCAGGTTCTCCGTCGTGAGCACGACGAACGCGGCGAGGGTCCAGGCCAGCAGATTGGGCGCCGGGACAACGCCCAGACCGGTCACGACCACCATGATGAGGCCGGTCGCCTGCACCACGATGTTGCGGTTGGCTTGGATGGCGAAAGCGACGGCGTGCGGCAGGCCGGCGGCCGTCGTCGGTGACTGTCCTGGGCGGGGAGACATCCGTTGGGGACTCCTCTCGATCCACAGGATGATTCAAAATGCCTGACGTAAGGTTACGACCGATAGTTGCGTTGGCCGGGTCGCTTGCGGACCTCAGGTGACCGCCGCGCGGGTGCGGAACTGCGGCTGGTCCCAGGCCCGGGCGCCGAGCACTTCCGCCAGGGCCTGGGCCGCGTCCCAGACCTCGGCATAACTCAGGAACAGCGGCGAGAAGCCGAAGCGCGCGATGTCCGGCGCGCGGAAATCGCCGACGACGCCGCGGGCCATCATCGCCTGGACGATCGCATAGCCCTCCGGATGGGCGAAGGCGACGTGCAGGCCCCGCGCGGCCGCCTCGCGGGGGGTCGCGAGCCTGAGCTCGCCATCGCCGGCGCGCGCCTCGACCTCGCCGATGAACAGGTCCGCGAGCGCCAGGCCCTTGGCCTCGACCTGCGCAGGATCAGCTTCCAGTTGCAGGTCGATGCCGGCCTCCAGCGCCGCCAGGCCCAGGATCGGCGGGGTGCCGGTGATCTGGCCGCGGATGTCGGCCGCCGGACGGTAGCCGTCCTCGAAGGCGAAGGGCTCCGCGTGGCCCATCCAGCCGGTCAGCGGCGAGCGGATCGCGGCCTGGTGGCGCTCGGCCACGAACAGGAAGGCCGGCGCGCCCGGACCGCCGTTCAGGTACTTGTAGCTGCAACCCACCGCGAGGTCGGCGGCCGCCCCGTTCAGGTCCACGGCGACGGCGCCCACGCTATGGCACAGGTCCCAGAGCGTCAGCGCGCCCTTCGCATGGGCCGCGGCGGTGATCCTCGCCATGTCCCAGCGCAGGGCCGACTTGTAGTGGATATGCGTCAGCGCCACGACGGCGGTGTCCTCGTCGATGGCGCCGGCCAGGTCCTCGGCGGCCACGGTCCTCAGCCGGGCGCGGTCACCGAGCAGGGCGGAAAGGCCCTGCAGGGCATAGAGGTCGGTGGGGAAGTTGCCGGCCTCCGAAAGGATGGTCGTGCGGCCGGGCCGCAGCGACAGGGCGCCCGCCGCCAGCTTGAAGAGGTTCACCGAGGTGGAGTCGGCGACCACCACCTCGCCGGGCGCAGCCCCGACCAGCCGGGCGATCTTGGCCCCGACCCGCAGCGGCGCATCGATCCAGCCGGCGGTGTTCCAGCTGCGCACCAGGCCTTCGCCCCATTCGGCGCGCGAGGCCTGCGCCAGACGTTCGTGGACGGCGACGGGCGGCGGGCCGAGGGAGTTGCCGTCCAGGTAGATCACCCCCGCCGGCAGGGCGAAGGCCGCGCGGAACCGCGCCAGCGGGTCGGCGGCGTCCAGCGCCTGCGCGTCCTCGCGGGTCACGGATGCGGTCCTGGACTTCGGCGAGGCATCGGGAGTTCTTAGTGCGCGCCGCCGCCCGCAGGAAGGGTCAGCGCTGGGCGAGCTGTATGCGTCCTGCCGGCGCCTTGGCGTCAAGCTCGGCCAGGAGCGGAGCGTCGCGGCGGTAAATGTCCTGGGCCAGGGCGATGCCGCCGGCGTGGGGCATGGCGGTGAAGTAGGCGATGTAGACGGGGATCGGCTCGGGAAGGTCGACCCTTTGCTCCGGCGGGCCGTCCGGTTGGGCCGGCGGATCCCCGCCCAACAGCCGGCGGGCGAGCCCCATGGCGTTCGAGAGCCGCACGCAGCCGGCGCTGAAGGTCCGCTCCGCATAGTTGAAGACAGTCTTGTCCGGTGTGTCGTGCAGATAGACCCCGAGGCTGTTGGGCAGCATCAGCTTGACCGCTCCCATCATATTGCCGGGGCCTGGCAGCTGGCGCATGCGAAGCGTTTGGCGCCCCGCGGCGACGGCGGCCCAATCGACGGCGGCGGGATCGACGACGCTGGCCTGGTCCGACCAGTCGGAGAGGATCTCCATCCGCTGCGCGGCGAGGTAGCCCAGGCCATGTTGCAGCACCTTCGGAGCGAAGCTGTCCCGCACTAGGTCCGGCGGCACGTTCCAGTAGGGATTGAACACCGCGTAGCGGATCATCCCGGCCATCAGCGGCGTCGGGTTGCTGAGCTTGCCCACGGCCACCGGCATGGTCTCGCGGACCTTGCCGTCGTCGTAGAGCCAAAGCTGGGCCGAGGCGGCGTCCACCAGAACGAAGCGGGCGTCGGCGTAGGGCGGCAGCGCCCTGGCCCTGGCGAGGTTGATGCGCAGCCGGCGCGCGTAGACGTCCTGCTGGGGCGCCAGCGGGTTTTCGGCCCTGTAGGCGGCCAGGGCCGTGCGAAGGCCCTGGTAGACGGGGTTCATCGGGACGAGCTGGGCCAGGTGCTGGCTCAGCGAAGGCGCACGCGCGGCGCGCTGCAGGGCGGTGCGTGCCGTCAGGGGGCGGGTGAGCGCCGGATCGGTGATCAGTAGTTCGGCCGAGGGCGGCGGGCTGCGCAGATCGACGGCGTAGTGCGCGAACGCCCTCGAAAGCGCCAGCTCGGTGCGCGCCGCATCGACGGCCGCGTCGCCCTGCAGGTGGGCCACGGCAGCGGCGAGGCGATCTGCGCCATAGGCGCGCGGATCAAGGCCATCGCCGTCGGCATGCTTCAACTGCGCCACGAGGGCGTAGGCTTCCGGACGTGGCTGCGAGCCGGCGAACCACAGGGGCCGATAGCCGCGCTCGCGATAAACCGAAGAGAAGTCGGCCGCGTCGTCCGCCGCCAGCTCGGCGCGTAAGGCGTCGCCAATCGCCCTGTCCGAAGCCTCGACGGCCGCGATCGCCCGCGGGCGGCCTCCGAGATCCTGAGAAGGGGCCAGGGCGAGGACGCTCGCCAAGGCCAGCAGTCCGACCGGGCCAAGGCCCTCATCGGTGTCCGGCCGCGCTCGCGCCCTCGTCCCGCCGAGCGGTGTTTGCGTCAGCCGCGCTCCCCGGCCTGCTGGGTTGAACTGGTCGCCGCAGTGTCGGTGGCGTTCTGCGACGCGCTGCTTGCCGCATTGGGGTTGCTGGTGGCCGGGCTGGAGCCCGCGCTGTTGGAGGAGCTGCCGGTCGGTTGGTCGCCGCCCGTCGCGGAGCCGGTTGAACCTGAACCGGTCTGGGCGATGGCGACGGACCCAAGCAACAGCGCTGCGCCGGCGCCGGCGATCAAGATCTTCTTCTTCATGACGAAGTCTCCTGCGTCCCTGATGGACCGACTTCAACCGGCCTGAAGGGACGGAGTTCCCGCGATTGCCCGGTTTGCCGCCCGCGCAATGCCGCTTGGCGAGTTGCGGGGCAGATGGTCTAGTCGTCGCGCGCTGTCGGGACGGCCGGGGGCAGCGCCCCGGCGGCGAGGCCGACGTTGGGGAGTCCGATGCTCAAGACCCTGCTCATGAAGACGCCGCTCTATCCGGTGGCGCGCAGCGCCTACCAGGCGGTCTTCAAGCCGGAAATCGCGGCCCACAAGGCGCGCATGGGGGCGTTCTACAGCCAGTTCTTCCAGCCCGGGATGCGGGTCTTCGACGTCGGCGCCAACCAGGGTGAGTATTCGGAGATCTTCGCGCGCGAAGGCGGCCGCGTGCTGGCGATCGAGCCGAACACCGCCTTCGCGCCGCGCCTGACCGCCCTTTCGCACATGTTCGACATCGACCCGGTGTTCACCGCGATCGCCGAGGCGCCGGGCGAGGCGGAGCTGAACGTCTGCAGCACGCCCGGCTACAGCACCCTCGTGGACCGCCATGCCGAATGGATCGAGACCTCCCCCGACTACGCGGACGTGAGCTGGACCCATACCCTGAAGGTGCCGGTCACGACGCTCGACCTCCTGGCCAAGGAGTTCGGGGAGCCGGAATACGTCAAGATCGACGTGGAGGGGTTCGAGATCAACGTCCTGCGGGGCATGACCTTCCGGCCGCGCTACGTCAGCTTCGAGTTCGGCGCACGCCGCAAGGCGCCCTCGGTCGAATGCCTGGAACACCTCGGGGCCCGGAATTACCGATTCCGTCCGATCGTCGGTCGCGAATACCGCTATGCGACGCCCGAGTGGATGGACCTCGCCGGGGCGAAGGCGTGGCTGGAAGGGTTTTCGGTCGAACAGGCCGAATATGGCGACATGTTCGCCAGCCGGGCTTAGCACGGCATCGAACGCGCGACGGAAGCCCCAGGGCGCCCAGATCGGCAGTCACCTGGCCCAGCGCCGCTCCCGATTTGCCCGACGCGTGTTGGCGGCAGAGACGGGCCAATGCGTACCAGGGGCTGTCGGCGCGCTTCCGCAGCCAGCGCCAGTCGGTCTCGATGGCGGGCGGCTGACGGCGTGGCGGTGGCTGTGCTTAGATGCCGCCCGCGGAGCGGGACAGCCCTCGGCATTTGAAACGAAGCTGATTTGGCGCGGGCGCAGACCCGCCCTGGGGGGATTTCCAGCATGAGCAAGCCCATTCATCTCGCCCTCGCCTCGGCGCTCGCGCTGACGCTGGCGACCGCCGCCGCCGGCGCCCCCGCAAAACCGGCCGCCGAGGCCGTCGCCGCCGCGCCCTATAGGTGGCCGGGCCTGGCGCCGGGCGCCGTGGAGGAAATGGCGGCCATGCGTGACGGGGTGAAGCTCGCGGCCAACGTCTTCAAGCCGGCCGGGACCGGACCCTGGCCGGTGGTGATGACCCGCACACCCTATCTGAAGGACGGCCGGATAGACAAGGAGCACGACCCCGACGGGTCGAAGCGGCGCGAGGCGCTGGTCAAGCAGGCCAAGCATTACACCGACGCAGGCTTTGTCTACGTCCTGCAGGACGTCCGCGGCAAGGGACGGTCGCAGGGCTTCTATGCGGCCTTCGAAAACGATGTCGAGGACGGCTACGACAGCGTCGAATGGGCCGCCGCCCGGCCCTGGAGCAACGGCAAGGTCGGCCTTTCCGGCGGCTCCGCCATGGGCATCACCGCCAACGAGGCGGCCATGGCCGCCCCGCCGCACCTGAAGGCCGCCTACGTCGTCGTCGCGCCCTACGACCTCATGCAGAACAGCTACATGGGCGGCGTCCTGAAGGAGAAGGACGTGCTCGGCTGGTCGAAGGGGCAGGGGGTCTCGGACGAGGTGCTGAACACCCAGCGCCGGCGGGTCGGCGACGACATTTTCTGGAACCGCGCGGCGATGAGCACCAACCGCAAATACATCCAGATCCCGATCTACAACGTCGGCGGCTGGTACGACATCTTCGACCACGGCAACGTTTCGAACTTCGAATACCTGCAGAATCACGGCGCCAAGGGCGCGCGGGGCAACCAGAAGCTGCTGATGGGCCCGTTCGGCCACGGCGCCCTGAGCGGCGATCTGGAATATCCGGGCTTCGACCGCCTGAACCTCGCCGGCGACCAGGAGCTGCGCTGGTTCGACTACTGGCTGAAGGGCGTCGACAACGGGATCATGGATGAGCCGCCGGTCGGCTACTACATGATGGCCGGGGCCGAGAAGGGCCAGCTCTCGCCCAAGAACCGTTTGCTGACCTCGGCCAACTGGCCGCCGGCCAACCGCGAGGTCCGCTACTACCTGACCCCAGACAAGGTGCTGTCCGGCAAGGCCCCGAGCGGCGACGGCGTGAAGGTCTCCTACCGTTTCGATCCGGCCGACCCGGTCCCGACCGTCGGCGGCGCGAACCTGACGTTCGAGCGCGGGCCCATGGACCAGCGCGCGATCCCGGCCCGGCAGGACTATCTGCGCTTCCAGACGCCGGCGCTCGACAAGGACGTGACCATCGCCGGACCGGTGAAGGTCGAGCTCTACGGCGCCACCGACGGCCTCGACACCGACTTCATGGCCAAGCTCGTCGACGTCTACCCGGACGGCTACGAGGCGCTGGTCCTCGACGCCCCGGTCCGCGCCCGCTTCCGCCACGGCCGCATGCCGGACGACGTCAGGATGATGACCCCCGGCGCGCCGGAGGAGCTCGACATCGACCTATGGTCGACGGCGATCACCTTCGAGAAGGGCCACAGGATCGCGCTGCACATCACCTCGTCCAACAGCCCGCGCTTCGAGGTGAACCCCAACACCGGAGAGGCGCCCGGCGAGCACAGGCAGGCCCCCCGCGTCGCCGCCAACACCGTCTATATGGACGCCGCCCACCCCTCGGCCCTGGTGCTGCCGGTGGTCTATCCGGACGGAAAGTAGGCCGCGTACCGGACGGTTCGGAAGGGCGTTTAACCTGCCGGACATCAGCCCTGCGGCACGTTGGGCATGCACCGTCGGAGAGGGGCCATGGCGCGCAAATCGGCAGGGGATCGGGCCAAGAGGCAAGCGCTCGACAAGGGCCTGAAGGCAATGTTCCGCGCGGTGGAGCAACGGCCTGTGCCTGACCGGATCCTGTCGGTCGCCGAGCAGCTGGACGAAGGCGCGGCGGACCCGGCCAAGAAGGCCGGCTAGGCCCGGGCCGCCACCGGCAGGGTCTCCAGCGCCATGACGTCGGTGGCGTCTTCGGCGTCCATGATCTTGAGCAGGCGGGCGCGGGCCCGGTTGACGCGGCTCTTGATGGTGCCGAGCGCGCAGCCGCAGATCTCGGCGGCCTCTTCGTAGGACAGCCCGGCGGCGCCCACCAGGATCAGCGCCTCCCGGTGCTCGACGGGGAGTTTCTGCAGCGCGGTCTGCAGCGAGCGGATCGCGACGCTCCAATCCTGGGTCGGCAGGGCCTTCAGGGTTCCGGCGTACTCGCCGCTCTCGTCGCGCACCTCGCGGCGGCGGCGCAGGACGTGGGTGTAGTAGGTGTTGCGCAGGATGGTGAAGAGCCAGGCGCGCAGGTTGGTGCCGGGTTCGAACTTCTCCCGATTGGTCCAGGCCTTGATCAGGGTGTCCTGCACCAGGTCGTCGGCGTCCGATCCGTTGTGGCTCAGGGACCAGGCAAAGGCCCGCAGCGCCGGGATCAATGCGACGACTTCATCCCGCCAGCTGGACGTCGCGGTCATCACGCCCTCGATACGACTTCCGGCGACAGGGCGGTTCGCACTCTGCTTCTCCGGCGCTCGGGGAACGCGAGGCCGACGGTATCCGTTCCGGCTCCTGGTCTGCTGGAATCGTCGCTTTTTTCGGAACGCTGGTTGCCGGCCCGGTTGGCGCCGCAGCTTCGAGTGCTTAGGTCTGGCGCCGCGGGAGAGACGCGTCCGGGTTCCGGGCGCGGAGAGGAGGCATATGGCCCAGTCCGACGATCCGCAGGCGCCCCCCAAGGCGCTGTCGCAAACGCGCACCACGTGGTGGGGCCCCGGCCCCGCGTCGAGTGCGGTCCACCGCTACCGCGCGGTGCGCCAGGCGACCGAGGCGCTGACCCGCTCCCTGACGCCGGAGGACCAGCTCGCCCAGTCGATGCCCGACGCGAGCCCCACCAAGTGGCACCTGGCGCACACCACCTGGTTCTGGGAGACTTTCCTCCTCGGCCCGAGGCTGGCGGGTTATCGGCCCTTCGACCCGCGTTTCCACTACCTGTTCAATTCCTACTACGAGGCCTTGGGCCCGCGGCAGCCCCGGCCCGAGCGCGGCCTGCTCACGCGGCCCTCGCTGGACGACGTGCTCGCCTACCGGGCGCACGTCGACGAAGCCATGGGCCGGCTGTTGGCCGAGGGCGCGGGCGACTTCGCCGACCTGCTGGACCTGGGCCTCGCGCACGAGGAGCAGCATCAGGAGCTGATCCTGATGGACATCCTGCACCTGTTCGCCCAGTCGCCTCTGCAGCCGGGCTATGCGCCGCCGCGCGCGGCCCAGCACAATCCGCCGCCCGAACCGCTTCGCTTCGTGGGCTTCGAGGGCGGCCTCGTCCAGATCGGCCATGCCGGTGACGGGTTCGCCTTCGACAACGAAACTCCGCGCCACAGGGTCTGGCTGGAGCCTTTCGAGCTCGCCGATCGGCTGGTGACCAACGGCGAATGGCTGGCCTTCATGGCCGACGGCGGCTATCGGCGCCCCGAGCTCTGGCTTGCCGAAGGCTGGGCCTGCGCGCAGTCCAACGGTTGGGCGGCGCCGCTCTACTGGCAGGAAGGCCCTGAGCAGGACGGCGCCGGCTGGAACGCCATGACCCTGCACGGCCTGCGCCCGCTCGATCCGGCTGCGCCGGTCAGCCACGTCAGCTTCTACGAGGCCGAGGCCTATGCCGCCTGGGCCGGCGCGCGCCTGCCCACCGAAGCCGAGTGGGAGCACGCCGCACAGGGGCTGCCCGTCGCCGGCGCCTTCCGCGGCTCGGGCCGGCTCGAGCCGGCCGCGCCGCCGCCGGGCGCCGGCCTGCGCCAGATGTTCGGCGACCTCTGGGCCTGGACCCGCAGCGCCTACGCCCCCTATCCGGGGTTCAAGCCTGCCGCGGGCGCGGTCGGCGAATACAACGGCAAGTTCATGGCCAGCCAGCTCGTGCTGCGTGGCGGGGCCTGCGTGACGCCCAACGGCCACGTGCGGGCGAGCTACCGCAACTTCTTTTATCCGCAGCAGCGCTGGATGTTCTCCGGCGTGCGCCTGGCCCGCGATGCGTCGCGCAGCGCCGACGCGGAGGTGACGAGTGAGTTCGAGGCCGACGTGCTGGCCGGCCTTTCAAGGCCGCGAAAGACCGTCCCGCCGAAATACTTCTACGACGCCGAGGGCTCGCGCCTGTTCGAGGCGATCACTGAGCTCGCCGAATACTATCCCACCCGCACCGAGATCGCGCTGCTGCGCCGTATCGCGCCGGAGATCGCCAAGATCATCTCCCCTGGCGCGGCGCTGGTGGAGTTCGGCAGCGGGGCCAGCCTCAAGACACGGATCCTGCTGGACGCCGCGCCGCAGGTCGGGGTCTACGCCCCCGTCGATATCAGCCGCGCGGCCCTGGACGAGGCCGCGGCCGCGATCCGCCGGGACTATCCGAAGCTCACCGTGGCGCCGCTGCTGGAGGACTTCACCCGCGCGCTCACCCTGCCGCCCGCGGCGCAGGGCCGCCCGGTCACCGGCTTCTTCCCCGGCTCGACGATCGGCAACTTCACGCCCGAGGAGGCCCTGGCCTTCCTGGCCGGCGCCCGGACCCTGCTCGGCCAGGGCGCACGGTTCCTGGTGGGGATCGACCTAGTGAAGTCGCCGGACGTGCTGGTGGCGGCCTATGACGACGCGTTGGGCGTCACCGCGGCGTTCAACAAGAACCTGCTGGCGCGGATCAACCGCGAGCTGGGCGCGGACTTCGACCTAGACGCCTTCGCGCACCGCGCCATCTGGAACGCCGGCGAGAGCCGCATCGAGATGCACCTGGAAAGCCGCGAGGATCAGCAGGTGAGGGTGGCCGGCCGGAGCTTCCGCTTCGCGAAAGGGGAAACCCTGCACACGGAGAACTCCTGCAAATTCACCGTGCAGGGCTTTGCCGACCTGGCGCAGAAGGCGGGCTGGACGCTGGAAACCAGCTGGCTCAACGAGGAGCCCGCCTTCGCCGTTGTCTCGTTGATGGCCTGAGCGCTTCCCGGCGGGGACTTGTACAAGTCCGCCGACCAGGAAGCGCGACCAGGCAAAGACTCTAGGCTTCGCGGCCGCGGGTGCGGCCGCCGCCGCGGCTGGCTTCGCCGCCCTTGCGGCCGGCGGAGGCCGCCAGATCGCGGTCCTTGGCGAAGCTGCGCTTCTCGCCGGGCACGCTGGCTCCGCCCTTGCGGGCGATCTCGCGGCGGCGTTCGGGGTTCATGGCGGCAAAGCCTCGGCGGGCGCGGGGCTTGCCTGTGTCAGCGGTGGGCATTTGGGTTACGCTCCTCAAGGCGTCTTGTGGCGTTGCGGTTGGGCTAACCCGCAAGGCGCGGCCAAGGTTGCGTCCAAAACGGCGGCTTATTCGCGGCGAAGGTTGAGGATCGGCCCAAGCTGAACCGTTTTTAAGGGGGCGCCCCGCCTCGATCACAAGGGCGCGATCTCACAACCCTGGAGGCTCAGAGCGGCAGTTGGACCCGCACCGTCAGCCCGCCGCCGACCCTGTTGACCAGGTCGACGTCGCCGCCGTGGCCGCGGGCGATCGAGCGCACGATGGCCAGTCCCAGGCCGATGCCGCCGGTCTGCCGGCTGCGGGAGGGCTCGCGGCGATAGAAGGGCTCGAAGACCTTCTCGCGGTCGGCGGTCGGGATGCCCGGACCGTCGTCGTCGATCTCGACCACCGCGTTGGCGGCGTCGCGGAACACCCGCGCCCGCGCCCGGCCGCCGAACTTCACGGCGTTGTCCAGCAGGTTCGAGAACAGCCGCCGCAGCGCCATCGGATCGCCCTCCAGCACCACCTTGTCGCCGGACTCCACCTGGGTGGAAGCCCCGGTCTCGGCCATCTCGTCGCACAGGCTTTCCAGCAGGGACGACAGCTCGAGCGGCGTGCGTTCGCCGGGCCGGCTCGCGTCGCGCACGAAGGTGAGCGCCGCGGAGATCATCGCCTCCATCTGGTCGATGTCGTTGGACATCTTGGCGCGCTGGTCGTCAGGGAGGCTCTCGATGCGGAACCGCAGGCGGGTCAGCGGCGTGCGCATGTCATGGGCGATGGCGCCGACCATGGCGGTGCGATCCTCGACGTAGCGCCGCAGGCGCTCCTGCATGTCGTTGAACGCGCGCACCGCCACGCCGATCTCCGCGGGGCCCTTCAGCACCAGGGGCTCGGCGCTCGGGTCGCGGCCCAGCCGCTCGGCCGCGTCGGCGAACAGCCGGATCGGGGCCGACAGCCGGCGGGCGAAGATGTAGGCCACCGGCGCCATGGCCAGCGCCGACAGCACGAACCACAGCGCTATCCGCCGTTGCCAGAGGCTGAACCCGAACGCCCGCTGGGGACGCACGACGGTCCAGCGGCCGTCCGGCTGCCGGATGCCCACGTCGAACGGCGCCACCAGGAAGTGCTCCTCGCGCACGCCCTCGCGGGCGATGCGGTCGCGGATGATGCGGAACACCCGGCGGTCGGCGAAGGGGCCGCCCCGGCTACCCAGCACGACGCGGTCGACGGACACGCCGAGGTCTTGGGCGAGCTTGACGCGGATCGCCGGCGCGGCGGCGCCGTCCATCGCCGGTCCGGGCGGACGCGAGGTCGTCCGCACCTCCAAGGGACGGCGCTCCGTGAAGACCGGCGGGGGTCCCTTGATGGTCTGTTCGATCTCGGAGAGGCGGTAGAAATCCGGATTGGGCGGCGGCAGGTTGAACAGCAGGAAGAGGCTGATTGCCTGGGCGGCCACCAGGGTCAGGCCGGTCAGCGTCGCCAGCTGGATGAACAGCGATCCGGTCGGCCTGGCGCCGCCGAGGCGGCTCACCCCGCTTCGCTCCCGGCGGAGCTTCGCAGGACGGGTCCTGCATAGCCCTGGCGAAGGAGGAGGCGACCGAGGATCATGTGCGCTTCACCTTGGCGGTGAACATATAGCCCTCGTTGCGGATGGTGCGGATCAGCTCGTGGCCGCCGCCGCCGTCGTCGAGCTTACGCCGCAGCCGGCTGATCTGCACGTCGATCGCCCGGTCGAAGGCGTCGGAGTCCGGCCCGCGCGCGAATTCCAGCAGCTGGTCGCGGGTCAGCACCCGCTGCGGCCGCTCCACGAAGGCGCGGAGCAGGGAAAACTCGCCCGACGACAGGTTCACGACCACGCCCTGCGGCGAACGCAGCTCGCGGCGCACGAGGTCGAGCCGCCAGCCGGCGAACTCGCAGCCCGCGCCCACGCCGCCGGCGGCGCTGCGCTGTTCGGCGCGGCGCAGCACGGCCCGCACCCGCGCCAGAAGTTCGCGCGGGTTGCAGGGCTTGGCCAGGTAGTCGTCGGCGCCCAGTTCAAGGCCCACGATCCGGTCGGTGTCCTCGCCCATGGCCGACAGCATGATGATCGGCGGCCCGCCCTCGCCGTTGGCGAACCGGCGGCAGATGGCCAGGCCGTCCTCGCCCGGCAGCATGACGTCGAGCACGATCAGATCGACGGGTCCGCGCTCCAGCGCCTGCTCCATCTCGATGGCGTCGCCGGCGGTGTCGACCTTGTAGCCGTGCTTGCCCAGGAAGTCCGAGACCACGTCGCGGATGCCGGGGTCGTCATCCACCATCAGGATGCGGGCGCCCGTGCTCATGTCGAGAATTTGCTCCATGGTCCAGACGTTGGCTGCAGCGGGTAACGTCCAGATTTCGCGGTTGAAATCACGAGTGCGACAAGACTGCGTCGGCGACGAAGGGATTGGTGCGCCGCTCCTGGCCGAAGCTCGACATCGGCCCGTGCCCCGGCACGAAGCGCACGTCGTCGCCCAGCGGCCAGAGCTTGCCGGTGATGGCCGCGATCAGGTCGGCGTGGTTGCCCCGTGGGAAGTCCGTGCGCCCGATCGAGCCCTGGAACAGGACGTCGCCGACCTGGGCGAAGCGGGCCTCGCGGTGGAAGAAGATCACGTGGCCCGGCGTGTGGCCGGGGCAGTGGTAGACCTCGAACTCGGTCTCGCCCAGTGTCACCTTGTCGCCGTCCTGCAGCCAGCGGTCGGGCGTGAAGCTGCGCGCCTCCGGCATGCCCCACTTGGCGCCCGACGCGTCGATCTGGTCGATCCAGAAGGCGTCGTCGGGGTGCGGCCCCTCGATGGGGACGCCGGTGGCCTCCTTTAGCGCCGCCGTGCCGCCGGCGTGGTCCAGGTGGCCGTGGGTGATCCAGATCTTCTCGAGCGTCAGGCCCTGGCCGTTCAGCGCCTCCAGCAGGCGCGGGACTTCGCCGCCAGGATCGATCACCGCGGCCTTCAGCGTCTTGGCGCACCAGACGATCGTGCAGTTCTGCTGCAGGGGCGTCACCGGCGCGATCAGGGCGCGGATCGGAGGCGGGGTTTGCGAGCCGTCCAAGTTTGCTCCTCGAAGCAGTGGCGGGGTGGCCGGATTTTCCCCTTAGAATAGGTCCGGCGCCCGAATTCACAACAAACTCCGGCAGGTGGGGCAAAATGCGTGCGCGAGCGGACATTGCCCGCGCACGCCGTCGCCGCTAGCGTGCCGCCAAACGCCCGGTGGGGGCGCATGCGAGTCACAACAGGGATTTGCCAAACATGGCGAACGCTTCAGGGGTAGGGCGCATCTTCCTGCGCAAATCGGTCGGCCAGATCCAGGCCGAGCACGAACACGGTGAGCTGAAGCGCTCGCTCGGCGCGCTGAACCTGGTGCTGCTGGGCATCGGCTGCATCATCGGCACCGGCATCTTCGTCCTCACCGGCCGCGCGGCCGCCCAGTTCGCCGGGCCGGGGATCATGATCTCCTTCGTGATCACCGGCACCCTCTGCGCCTTCGTGGCGCTCTGCTACGCCGAGCTCGCCTCCGCCCTGCCGGTCTCAGGCTCGGCCTACTCCTACACCTACGCCTCGATGGGCGAGGGGGCGGCCTGGGTCATGGGCCTCCTGCTGCTCTTGGAATACGGCCTGGCGGCCTCGACCGTGTCGGTCGGCTGGTCCGGCTACTTCGTCAGCCTGATGAAGGACATCGGCGTGCTCATTCCACCCCAATTCACGGCGGCCCCTGGGGTGGCCGTCAAGGACGCGACCGGCGCGGTGATCGGAACCGGTGTCATGAACCTGCCGGCCATCGTGATCATCGGCCTCGTGACCCTCCTCCTGGTGCGTGGCGTGACGGAATCGGCGACCGTCAACAACATCATCGTCGCCATCAAGCTCACGGTGGTGATCGCCTTCATCGTCATCGGCATCAAGTACGTGCACCCCGCGAACTGGGCGCCGCTGGTGCCGGCCGAGATCCCCGCCCGGCCGCCGGGCGCGAACATGGACATGCTGCACCAGATCGGCCGCGCGCTGGGCGCTGTCGTGACCGGCGACACCTCCCACAAGTATGGCATCGGCGGGGTGATCCACGGGGCGGCGGTGATCTTCTTCGCCTATCTGGGCTTCGAGGCGGTCTCCACCGCCGGCGCCGAGTCGCGCAACCCGGGCAAGGACATGCCGATCGGCATCCTGGGCGCCCTGGTCATCTGCACCATCCTCTACATCCTGACGTCGGCGGTGCTGGTCGGCATCGTGCCCTACAACCTGCTCGACGTGCCCGCGCCGATCGCGCTGGCGACGGACATGATGGGGCTGAAATGGTTCTCGGTGCTGGTGAAGATCGGCGCCATCGCCGGCCTCTCCAGCGTCATGCTTGTGCTGCTCTACGGCCAGACGCGGATCTTCTACACCATGAGCCGTGACGGCCTGCTGCCGAGCGTCCTGGCCACCGTGCACAAGAAGTTCTTCACGCCCTGGATCAACACCATCATCGTCGGGATCGCGGCGATGGGCGCGGCGGGCTTCCTGTCGCTCGACGCGCTCTCGGACCTGTCCAACGTGGGCTCGCTGGCGGCCTTCACGCTCGTCTGCATCACGGTCATCTACCTGCGGGTCAGCGAACCCGGCCTGACGCGGCCGTTCCGGACGCCGCTCTATCCCGCCGTGCCGATCTTGGGCGCGATCATGTGCCTGGTGCTGCTGATGAGCCTGATGTCGACGCCGGCGACGCGCAACTTCTTCCTGGGCTACCTGCTGGTCGGGATCGTCGTCTACTTCGCCTACGGCATCCGGACCTCCAAGCTCGGGCGCGGGATCGTGGTCAAGGGCCACGAGCCCGAGCCGTTCGTCGACCTGCCCAAAGACGGCGTCTGATCGCGGCGGCTGACTGAGCCGGCGGCGTCGGCCATATAGGACCGGTGCCGCCGCCCCCCGACCTGCCGATCCCACAGCTTCCGATTTGGGAGGCCCTTCCGGGGCTGAAGGCGGCGCTGTCGACACACAGCGCGGCCGTCCTGGTCGCCCCGCCGGGGGCCGGCAAGACCACGGTGGTTCCGCTGGAGCTGCTGGACGAGCCCTGGGTCGCCGGCCGCCGGATCGTCGTGCTCGAGCCGCGACGGCTGGCCGCCCGCGCCGCCGCCGAGCGGATGGCCGCCACCCTGGGCGAGCCGGTGGGCCAGCGCGTCGGCTTCCGGGTGCGGATGCAGTCGAGGGTCTCGGCCGCCACCCGCATTGAGGTGGTCACCGAGGGCGTGTTCACCCGGCAGATCCTGGCCGATCCGGAGCTGGCCGGCGTCGCCTGCGTGATCTTCGACGAATTCCACGAGCGCAGCCTCGACGCCGACCTCGGTTTGGCGCTGGCCCGCGACGCCCAGGGCCTGCTGCGCGAGGACCTGCGAATCCTGGTGATGTCGGCGACCATCGACGGGGCGGCGGTGGCGCGGTTGCTCAACGATTCGCCGGTCATCGAGAGCCTCGGCCGCGCCCATCCTGTCACGACCCACTACCTCGGCCGCGACGACAGCCTGCGGCTGGAGGACCGCGCCGTCCGCGCCATCGACCGCGCGCTCGTCGAGCAGTCCGGCGGCGTGCTGGTCTTCCTGCCCGGCCAGGGCGAGATCCTGCGCACCGTCGAGCGGCTGGGCGAGCGGCTGCGCGATCGCACGGTGGAGGTGGCGCCGCTCTATGGCGTGCTCGACCCTCGCGACCAGGACCGCGCGATCGCCCCGCCGCCGCCGGGCAAGCGCAAGGTGGTGCTGGCCACCTCCATCGCCGAGACCAGCCTGACCATCCAGGGCGTTCGCGTGGTGATCGACAGCGGCCAGGCCCGCGTGCCGCGCTTCGACCCGGCCAGCGGGCTGACCCGGCTCGCCACCATCCGCGTCAGCCGCGCCGCCGCCAACCAGCGCCGCGGCCGGGCAGGGCGCACCGAGCCCGGGGTCTGCTACCGCCTGTGGGACGAGGCCGAGACGCGCGCCCTGCCGGCTTTTGCGGATCCGGAGATCCTCGACGCCGACCTTTCCGGCCTGGCCCTCGACCTCGCCCGCTGGGGCGCCAAGGATCCGGGCGCGCTGGCCTTCCTCGACCCGCCGCCCGCCGCCGCCTTCGCCGAGGCCCGCGCGCTGCTGGTCCGCCTGGAGGCGCTCAGCGACGATGGCGTGCTCACTCCGCATGGCCGCGCGCTCGCCGACATCCCGCTGCCGCCACGGCTCGCACACATGGTGCTGAAGGCCGCCGAGACCGGCCAGGCCCCGCGGGCGGCGCGGATCGCGGCCCTGGTCGTCGAGCGCAACCTCGGCGGGCGCGATGTCGACCTGCGCCACCGCCTCGACGCGTTCGCCCGCGACCGCAGCCCCCGCGCCGGCGACGCCAGGGCGCTGGCCGAGCGTTGGGCCAACCTCACCGGCCGCGCGGGCAAGGGCGAGCCGCTGTCCGACGGCCTGCTGCTGGCCTACGCCTACCCTGAGCGCATCGCCCGGGCCCGCGGCCCGCAGGGCGAGTTCCAGCTGGTCAGCGGCCGCGGCGCCTTCGTCGAGCCTACCGACGCGCTCGCCCGCGAGGCCTGGCTGGCGGTCGCCGAGCTGGGCGGACGCGAGCGCCGTGACCGCATCCTGCTGGCCGCGCCCATCGAGGAGGGCGAGCTCCTCACCGCCTTTGCCCACCAGCTCACGACCGAGGACCGGCTGGAGGAAAGCGGGGGAGGACGGCTGCGCGCCAAACGCCTCACACGCCTGGGCCGCCTTACGGTCCGTGAAACCGTCGACGACAACCCTGACCCCACGCTGATCGCCGCCGCGCTTGCCGAGCGCGTGCGCGCCGAGGGCGTCGCGGCCTTGCCCTTAGGCCCCGCCGCCATGGCGCTGCGCCAGCGCCTGGCCTTCCTGCGCGCCGGCGATCGCGCCTGGCCCGACGTCTCCGACGCGGCGCTCGCGGCCCGGCTCGACGACTGGCTCACGCCCCTGCTGACCGGCGTCCGCTCGCTCGCCGCCCTGAAGCCCGACGCCTTGGAAGGCGCGCTCCGCAGCCTGGTCCCCTGGGACCTGCAGCCCAGGCTCGACGCGGAGGCGCCCGCCCGCTGGACCGCGCCGACCGGCAACAGCTTCGCCATCGACTACGGCGCCGAGGCGGGCCCGCTGGTCGAGGTCCGCGTGCAGGAGGTCTATGGCCTGGGCCAGCATCCCACCGTCGCCGGGACGCCGCTTACCCTGTCGCTGCTGTCGCCGGCGCACCGCCCGGTACAGACCACCAAGGACTTGCCGGGCTTCTGGAAAGGCTCCTGGAAGGACGTCCGCGCCGACATGCGCGGCCGCTACCCCAGGCACCTCTGGCCCGAGGACCCGGCGAGCGCCGAACCCACCGCCAGGGCCAAGCCTCGCGGGACTTGAGGCTGCTGCTCCCCCCGGTGGCGAAAACAGACCTGAGCGCAGCATTTCTGCGCGCGGCTTATGCACCGCGCCACCACAACCGTCCCGCGGACGGATTCCGGTTGCGGTCGGCAAAGCTTGGCCAGCCATCCTCCAGCATTGATCCGCGAGCGCACGCCGAACCGCCGGCCGCCGCGATTCGAGGAGGGTAATTACCGGTGACCAACTCCAGCTCTGACCTATCACTGATGCCGCGCCGCGCGTTCCTGCGGGTCGCTGCGTTCGCAGCCGCCGCCGCGCCCATCGTGAGCGAAGCCACTATGGCCCATGCCAAGCTTGCCTCCCAGAGCATGGGCGTGCTGCCGCCGGACGCGGTGATCATCAACGCCAACGAGAACCCGCTCGGCCCCTGCAAGGCGGCCTGCGAGGCGATCACCAAGATCCTGCCGCTCGGCGGCCGCTACGACCGCATGGGGGAGCTGGACGCGCTGACCAAGGAATATGCCGCCGCGCACGGCCTTAAGCCCGAGAACATCGCCTTCTACGCCGGCTCCTCGGAGCCGCTGCACTACACCACGCTCGCCTTCACCTCGCCGTCACGCAGCCTGGTCATGGCCGACCCGTCCTACGAATCGGCCGCCGCCGCGGCGAAGATCTCCAAGGCGCCGGTGCACAAGATCGCCCTGACCCCGACCTATGCGCACGACGTCAAGAAGATGATCGCCGCCGACCCGCAGGCCGGCCTGATCTACATCGTGAACCCGAACAACCCGACGGGCACCATCACGCCGCGCGAGGAGATCCTCTGGGCCCTGGAGAACAAGCCGGCGGGGTCGATCCTGCTGGTGGACGAAGCCTACATCCACCTGTCCGACGAACAGCACGTGCTGGACCAGGTGGCGGCGGGCAAGGACATCATCGTCCTGCGCACTTTCTCCAAGATCTACGGCATGGCCGGCATCCGCTGCGGCGTGGCCATCGCCCGCCCGGACCTGCTGGAGAAGCTGACGCCCTACTACCAGAACGCCATGCCGGTGACCGCGCTCGCCGCGGCGCGCGCCTCTCTCGCCGACAAGGAGTTGATCCCCACGCGCAAGAAGTGGATCGCCGACAGCCGCGTCGAGACACTCGCCTTCCTCAAGGCCAACGGCTTCAAGCCGATCGGAACCTCGGTCTCCAACTGCTTCATGATCGACACCGGCCGCCCGGCCCACGGCGTGATCGCCGGCATGCAGAAGGAAAAGGTCTACATCGGCCGCATCTGGCCGGTGTGGCCCAACGCCGTGCGCATTTCCGTGGGCTCGCCCGAGGACATGGCCAAGTTCAGGGTCGCCTTCAAGAAGGTGATGGACAGCCCCGCCGTGGCCTCGGCCGCCGACGCGCATCCCGGTCCGGTCGGCCTGAGCCGCAGCAAGTTCCTGTCCTAAGGATCGCCGATCATTTGTAGTCATCCCCGGGGACAGGCCCGGGGGTGACGTTCAAAAGTGGGAGGCGGCCAGGCCCTGTCGTTGCGCCAGCCGCGAAGCCTCAGGCGGTCACAGCATAGATCATGATCCCCGCGGCCACCGACAGGTTCAGGCTGTCGGCGCGGCCGCGCATGGGGATCTTCACGTTGACGTCGCACAGGGCGGCCATGTCCGGCGGCAGGCCCTGCTGCTCGTTGCCCATCAGGATCAGGGTGGGTTTGCCGTAATCGGCCTGCCGGTAGTCGCAATCGGCCGACAGCAGGGTCCCCACGACCGAGCCCGGCCAGCGGTTGCGCCAGGCGGCGAATTCTGCCTCGGTGGCCCGGGTCAGCGGCACGGCGAAGATCGAGCCCATGGTCGCCCGCACCGCCTCCACCGAATAGGGATCGCAGCACTCGCCCACCAGGATCACCCCGCCGCAGCCGGCCGCGTCGGCGGTGCGCACGATGGTCCCCAGGTTCCCCGGATCGCGCACCCGGTGCAGCGCGACCCAGCAGCGCGCGGCGTGCGGTTCGATGACCTCCAGCGGGCGGAAAACCTGCTCGAACACGCCCACCACCGCCTGCGGATTATCGCGGCGGCTGACCTTGGCCAGGATGCCTTCGGTGACCTCGATCACCTCGCCGTTCGCCGCCAGGGTCGCCTGGACGGCCTTCTGCAGCAGCGGATGGCCGGCGGCCTCGGCGCCGTACAGCAGGATCGCCGGCGCGTGACCGGTCTCGATCCCCTCGATCACCGCCTTCAGCCCCTCGGCGACGAACAGGCCGGTTTCGTCGCGCGCCTTGCGCAGGTGCAGGGCGCGGACCGCCTTCACCGTCGGGTTGGTCAGCGAGGTGACGGTGCGGCTGCTCATGCCTGCCCCCCCTCTGCCTGCCAACGCGCGTAAAACGACATGCCGATCTCCCGGGCGCCGTCCTCCTGCACCAGCGCCAGCTCGCCCCATTCGATGGTCCCGCCGCGCCCCTTCAGCTTGTCGGCCAGCAGCCCGGAGAGCGCTGCCCCGCTGATCCGCTCGGCATAGGCGTTCAGCACCAGGAACCGGGCGTTTTCGGAAAGAAGTTCAGCGCATAGGCCGGCAAGTTCAGGCAGGTTCTCGAACAGCCGCCAGACCTCGCCGTCGGGCCCGCGGCCGTATTTCGGCGGGTCGAGGATGATCCCCTCGTACTTGGAGCCCCGCCGCACCTCCCGCTGGACGTATTTGCGGGCGTCCTCGGTTATCCAGCGGATCGGCCGATCGGCGAGACCGGAGAGCTCCGCATTTTCCCGCGCCCAGCCCACCGCGCGTTTGGAGGCGTCCACGTGGGTCACCGCCGCCCCGGCCGCAGCCATCACCAGGCTCGCCACGCCGGTGTAGCCGAACAGGTTCAGCACCCTGGGCCCGCCCCTTTCTCCAGAGCTGCCCGCGTGGCGCAGCGCCGTGTCGAGCCAGGCCCAATTCGCCGCCTGCTCCGGGAAGAAGGCCAGGTGGCGAAAGCTGGTGAAGCGGCCGTTGAACTTCGCCTCGCCCCAGGCCAGCGGCCAGGCTTCCGGCGGCTGTCCCTTCAGCTTCCAGCGCCCGGCGTCCTCCTCGTCGGTGGGATCGAATATCGCGTCGGCCGCGTCCCAGACCTCCGCAGGCAGGGCCGGCGACCACAGGCACTGCGGCTCGGGCCGCACCACGCTGAAGCGGCCATACCGCTCCAGCTTGCGCCCATGGCCGGAGTCCAGCAGCGCATAGTCCGCCCAGCCGCGCGTCCGCATAACGCCGGGCGTCTCGGCGACCTTCGGGTCCCTGGGGGCGTCCGCTGCGCTCATGGTCCGCGCTTACGCGGTCGCGCGGCTGCTCGTCCAGAGGCGCCGCGCAGCGCCAGCCGCGCAAGGCGCGTTTCGCGTTGCGGATTTGCAACCCGCACTTGTCACAATGGCGGAATTGGCGTCCGGTACCCGAACGGATAACAGCGGAAGGTCGCACTTGTCGGTCGCAGCCACTACCCCTCGCCGATCCGCCCGCAAGGCCAAGGGCGACGGCCACCTCCGTCGCGCCGAAATCCTCGAGGCGGCCGAGCGCATCTTCGTCGCCGAGGGCTATGAGGGCGCCACCATCCGCAAGATCGCCGATGAGGTCGGCGTCTCCTCCACCGCGCTCTACATGCACTTCCAGGACAAGGGCTGCATTCTGCTCGAGATCTGTGAGCGGACCCTGACGCTGCTGCTGGAGCGCAACCGCGAGATCGCCGCCAAGCCGCTGGACCCGGTGGTGCGCGTGAAGATGATGCTGGAGGCCTATATGCGCTGGGGCCTGGAGCATCCCAACGCCTACCAGCTGGTCTATACCGGCCGTCCCGTGTCGGCCGGCCTCTGGCCCGAGGACACCCGCGACGTCCCCGACCAGTGCTATGAGATCTTCCGCGACGTGGTGCGCGAGATCGCCGCCTCCGGCCGCCTGCGCACCGGCACGGCGGACTCCGCCGCCCAGGCGCTCTGGATGTCCTGCCACGGCGTGGTGGCGCTGCTCGCCTCGCGCCCGAATTTCCACTGGGCCGACCGCGACGAACTTATCCAGGTCACCCTCGAGGGCCTGCTGAACGGCCTGGTGGTGGATTAGGGCTGAACTGAAGGTCCGGCGCGAGCCCTACCTTCCTTTCTCTCGTGTCACCGCCCCGACGGGCTTCCCGCCTGCGCCACCGCCGGCATCTGCGCGGCCGGATAGCCGTAGGCCCCGCGCTTCAGGTCGGCCGAGAGCGTGATCGGGGCGGAGCCGCCGTTCAGCTTGGCGCGGTAGACCTGCATGTTCTCCATCACCCGCATGACGTAGTTGCGGGTCTCCGAGAACGGGATGCATTCGATGAAGTCGACCGGGTCGGTTGAACCACCACGCGGGTCGCCGCAGAACGAGGTCCACTGGGTCGGCCGCCCGGGGCCGGCGTTGTAGCCCGCCGCGGCCATCACGTAAGAGCCGGAGAACTGGGTCACCAGCTGGCCGAGGTAGGTCGATCCGAGGCGCATGTTGTAGTCCGGCTCGTCGAGCTTGCCCGGCGAATAGCTGATCCCGATCCGCCGTGCGAGGATCGCCGCGGTGGACGGCATCAGCTGCATCATGCCCCGTGCGCCGGCGCCGGAGCGGACGTTGGGGTCGAAGCCGCTCTCCTGGCGGGTGATGCCCAGCACCAGCGCCGGTTCGGCGGCCCCGCCGCCTTCGGGCAGATTGCGCATCGGATAGGCCCGCTGCGGCAGGATGAAGCCCCGTTGCGCCGCGGCGCGCGCGGCCTTCATGGAGGTGTCCATCTCGCCGTAGTTGCGCGCCAGGTCGACGAGCTGCGCCTCGTCTTCGACTGTCGGCAGGGTGTCGTCGAGGTTGAGCACGAACGCCCGGAAGAGCTCGCGCGGGCCGTAGTCGAACAAGAGCCGCGTCGCCTGCACCGGCTCGCGGCCCTCGAAGGTCACGCGGGCCTGCGGCGTGATGACCGGGTCGCCCGGCAGGGTCAGCCGCTGGCCCAGCTTCTCGGCGGCCAGCATGCCGTAGAAGCTCGTGTAGTACTGGGCGGCGCGTCCGTAGAACTCGGCGCTGGCGGCCTTGTCGCCGCGGGCGGCGGCCGCGCGGCCCTGCCAGTAGAGCGCGCGGCCCCGGGTGACCGGCGAGGTGCCGATCCGCTCCAGGGCGGCGAAATGGGTCGCGGCCTTGGCCGGATCGTTCAGCTTGGTGAGCGCGATCCAGCCGGCGGAGAATTCGGCGTCCGCGGCGTCGGAGCCCGTGGTCAGGCCGCTGTCGGCCGCCGCGGCGTAAGCGCTCTTCGAATCGCCCGCGCGCAACGCGGCCAGCACCAGATGGCGCCGTTCGTCCCACACGCGGTCCCCCTGGTCGGCGGTGGCGACCTCCTTGGGGAAGTTCTGCACCTGGCCGAGCGCCAGGGTGTCCAGGCCCTTGCGCCGCAGGTAGGCCGCCCGCTCGAAGGCCACGCCCGGCGTCTGGGCGACCGTGGGGGGGAGGGCGGCCAGCAGCTCGTTGGCGTCGCGGGCCTCGGCGCGCAACGCCAGGCGCGCCCTGGCGGCGTCCTGCTGGTCGGCGGGCAGCAGCGCGATCATCTCGCGCGCCGCGGGGCCCTGCGAGCCATAGAGCAGGATGTCGGCGCGCCGCGCGTGGTCGTCCATGGTCAGCACGTCGCTGAACCGCGCCAGCATGGTGCGCTGGGCGTCGGCCTCGAAACTCTTGTCGCGCCACCAATGCCTGATGAGCGCGGCCGCCTCGGCGGGCCGGCCGAGGCCGCGGTAGGCCGAGGCCAGCGCCATGGCGCCTTGGGCGGTGGCGGGCTCGGCGCCGGCGAACCAGTCCAGCGTCTGCTGCGGGGTCTTGCCGGAGGTTTCCAGCAGGCGCTCGGCGGCGGCCTGGCGGCGGCCGGCGCGCGGCCAGCCGGCGAGCTCGCGCCGGGCGTTGTCCGCCTCGAAGAAGCCCAGGGAGTCGGCGTTGCAGTCCACCAGCACCCAGGTGGCGGTCTTGCGGGCGAGCGGGTCGATCATCTCCGCGATCGCCGTGCGCGCCTCGTTCACATTGGCCCGCTTGGCGGCCTCGATCGCCTGGCGGAACAGGGTGACGTCGCGGTCGGACAGGGCATGCGAGATGGCGTGCGGCGGCGCCGGCGTGTCCAGCGGCGCGGACTTGGTGACGCTCGCCAGCAGGTCGCCCAGGGGATCGGCGGGCTGCGCGCGCGCGGCCACGCTCGCCATTACGGCGACCCCGGCGATCAGGAAGGCTTTTCGTGCGATCGAATGCAACGGACGCCCCAACGAAATTCGAGCCGAATCAATAGGACATTGCGGGGGATACCCACCCCACCATATTGTCGCGGCGAATCTGAACGACGCTTCAACAAGCGTCCAATCACGGCAATTTGCACGAATATGTCTGAGCCTTTGTTCAAGGGCGTGCTTCCAGCGCTCGTGACGCCCTTCCGCGACGGCGCAGTAGACGAGGACGCCTTCGTGCGCCTGGTCGAGCGGCAGATCGCGGGCGGCGTCCATGGCCTCGTCCCCGTCGGCACCACCGGCGAGACCGCGACACTCAGCCACGACGAGCACCGCCGGGTGGTGGAGCTCTGTGTGGCGACCGCCGCCGGCCGCGTGCCGGTGATCGCCGGCGCCGGCTCCAACGCCACCGACGAGGCCGTCGAGCTGGTGCGGCACGCCAAGACCGTCGGCGCCGACGCCGCCCTGGTGGTGACGCCCTATTACAACCGCCCGAGCCAGGAGGGCCTCTACGCGCACTACGCGGCGATCAGCGAGGCCGTGCAACTGCCGGTAGTGGTCTACAACGTACCGTCGCGGACCAGCGTCGACATCTCCAACGAGACCCTGGCCCGGCTCTCCAGGCTGCCCAACATCGTCGGCGTCAAGGACGCCACCGGCGACATGACGCGCGCCAGCTTCCAGCGGCTGATGTGCGGCGAGGACTGGACCATGCTGTCCGGCGACGACCCCACCGCGCTGGGCTACATGGCGCACGGCGGCCACGGCTGCATCTCGGTCACCGCCAACGTCGCGCCCGAGCCGTGCGCGGCCTTCTACAACGCCGTGATGGCGGGACGCTGGCCCGACGCCCTCTATGGCCAGGACCGGCTGATCCGGCTGCACAAGGCGCTGTTCACCGACGCCTCGCCGTCGCCGACCAAGTTCGCCCTGGCCCACCTCCGTCTCTGCGCTGAAGACGTGCGCCTGCCGATCGTGCCGGCCTCCGAGGTCTCGCGCACCGAAGTCCTGGCCGCCATGCGGGACGCGGGCGTGATCTGATATGGCCGGCAAGACCATCGCCGAGAACCGCCGCGCGCGGTTCGACTACTTCCTGGAACAGACCTTCGAGGCGGGCCTCGCGCTGACCGGTTCCGAGGTGAAGTCGCTGCGCAACGGCCGCGCCAACATCGCCGAGAGCTATGCGGCGGTGGAGGGCGACGAGATCGTGCTCGTCAACGCCGACATCCCGCCCTACGCGCAGGCCGGCCCGCACTTCAACCACGACCCGCGCCGCCCGCGGAAGCTGCTCCTGAAGCGCAAGGAGATCGACCGCCTGATCGGCGCGGTGCAGCGCGAGGGCCGCACGATCATCCCGACCAAGCTGTTCTGGAGCGACCGGGGTCTGGCCAAGCTCGAGGTGGCGCTGGCCAAGGGCAAGAAGGAGCACGACAAGCGCGAAACCACCGCCGCGCGCGACTGGCAGCGGGACAAGGCCCGGCTCATGCGGGAGAAGGGCTGAGTTGGACGCCAGCGAGATTGGGGCCCTTGAGCGCGATACGGTCGCCGCCGTCGCCCCGCCGCAGACCCTGGAGATCGGTGGCTGGCTGGTCCCCCTGGACAACGGGACCATTGGACGCGCCAAGAGCGCCGTCCCGCTCAGCCACGACGTCGGGCCCGACGCCCTCGGCGAGATCGAGGCCGTTTATCGCGACCGCGGCCTGAAGCCGGCTTTCCGCATGGCCGACGTCCCGTCCCTGCAGCCGGTCTGCGCCGAGCTCGCCCGCCGCGGCTTCAGCGCCCAGCAGCCGACCGTCTTCAAGACCGGCTCCATCGCGCAACTCGCTGCCTTTTCAGAGGGTTCGGCGAGGGTCTTGAACAAGCCCGACGACGCTTGGGGCGCGGTCTTCCTGGGCGAGGGATTCGATCCCGCGGACGGCGCGCACCGCGTCGCGGCGCTGACCTGCTCGCCCGACGCGGTCTATGGCGCGGCCGGCGAGGGCGGCGAGACCCAGGCCGTCGGCGTCATGAGCTTCGGCGCCCGCTGGGCCGGGATCCATGGCATGCGCACCGCGCCCGCCCACCGCGGCAAGGGCCTCGCCAGCGCCATCCTCGCCGCCCTCGGCCGCGCCGCCCAGGCCCGCGGGGTCAGCCAGGTCTTCCTGCAGGTCGAGGAAGCCAACCCCGCCCGCGCCATCTACCGCCGCGCCGGCTTCATGCCCGTATGGCGCTACCACTACTGGCGCTGAGGGGCCTCGCCTGCGTCAGGCCCGGAAGATCACCGCGACGCCCCACGCCAGCAGCGCCACGCCACAGACGCGGCCGACCCACTGCCCGCCGGGCAGGAGTTTCTGGGCCATGATCAGCAGGGTCAGCGCTGCAACCCAGGCCAGGTTCATGACGCCCCCGACGAACAATAGCGCCATCAGCATCCAGCAGCAGCCGACACAATAGGCGCCGTGGAGGACGCCCAGCCGCAGCGCGCCCCAAGGCCCCGCCTGCCAGTGCCGCGACAGGAACGCCGCCGGCGACCTGCAATGACTGAGGCAGGCATTCTGAAACGGCGAGAGCTGGTAGAGCCCCGCCCCGATCAGCACGCTCGCGGACAACCACCGGCTCTGTGACGCCATCCCGGACGGCGAAATCAGCCCATTCCGCTGCAAAAACCACTGCGCCAGCACGGCGAGCAGCGAGAAGCCCAGCCAGACCAGCAGATAGCCCGCGGCGAAAACCCCGATCGGCGCCAGCTCGGCGGACTGACCCTGCGCCAAAGCCCGCCGCTGCACCTGGCCGTAGAGCAGGATCGTGGGCGCCGCGCTCGGGACCATCATCGCCACCATCATGGTCCACCACATACCGGCGCTCAGAGCCCAGAAGCCCGCGCTCCAGGCCTGCGGATGCGCCTCGGCGCCACCGCTCGCCATGCCCGTCATGTCCATGCCGGCCATGTCGTCGGCGACCGCGCCGAGCCCAGCCCCCTTGAGCAGGTAGAACCAGGCCAGCGCACACAGCACGCCGAGCGCGGCGACGGTGATCACGCGATCGCGCCTCAGCAGGCCTTCGACGAGTGGCGCCTGATCCACGCGGGCCACCTCAAGCCGCAGCGCGGGAGCGCACGACGCCGTTGTTGTTGAGGTGCAGGTGGGCGAACTGGCCGTACTTGTCGTCGATCTCCACGCGCACCGGGCCCTCGGTGCGGCTCGAAGCGCTGCCGATCTCCGCGACCTCGTATTCGAACCCGTCCGGCAGGACGATTTCCGCCCGGCTCTCGGCGCCGGACACGGGGTTGCGGATCGGCCGCCCGGTGGTCTCGATGTAGTCCTTGATGAACACCCGGCCCTTGCGGCCCTCCACATCCAGCTCGATGTCGATATCGGTGAACACCGGGGCGTGCATCTTGGTGACGGTGGAGGCGTAGACCGCGAACATGGTGGCGAACGGCGCGGTGTCCTGCCCGGTCATGATGCGCAGCAGCCCCTCGCGCTGGGCCTCATCCGCGGCCTGCTCGACGAAGGCGATCGCTTCGCCGTTACCCTCGTGGATCGCCCGCGGCCATTTGAAGATGGCGGCGAGCCGCAGTCCGTCCAGGCGCGTGTCGCCGAAATGCCCCTGATCGACGATGATCCCGGCCACCGCGTAGCAGTGGCCCTTGTCCGGCAGCCCGTTGAATTGGCAATTGCAGCCGTATTCGCAGGTGCAGTTGACCAGTTCCCGGCCTTTGATCTCCCAAGGCGTCATGGGGCCCTCCGTGAAGCGGCTGGGGATCCATGGCCTGTTGCGGCCGGCGCCGCCTGACGTCAAAGAACACCGATCTACGAACCTATGCAAGCCACCGGACCCGGCGAGACGGCGGTCCGTCTCGGTTCTATAAGAGAGGCTGTGGGCCGGAGGGGAACGCAGATGGGACAGCCGGCGGCCAGCACGGCCGCGAGCGGGCCTCGGGTAGTGATCGTCGGCGCCGGCTTCGGTGGCCTCGAGGCGGCGCGCGCCCTGGCGCATGCCGCGGCCGAGGTGGTGGTCATCGACACGAAGAACCATCACACCTTCCAGCCCTTGCTCTATCAGGTGGCGACGGCGGCCCTGTCGCCGGCCGCGATCGCCTGGCCGATCCGGAACCTGCTGAAGACCCAGGCCAACGCCCAGGTGCTGATGAGCCGGGTGACGGGCGTCGATCCTGCCGCGCATGAGGTGCTGACCGACGCCGGGCCCGTCGCCTATGACCAGTTGGTGATCGCCGCGGGCGCCGCGCACTCCTATTTCGGCCACGACGACTGGGCGGTCTTCGCGCCTGGCCTGAAGAGCCTCGAGGATGCGCTCGACATCCGCCGGCGGATCCTCTCGGCGTTCGAGCGCGCCGAGCTGGCCGGCAAGGGCAGGGCGGGGCCCGAGCTCACCACCTTCGTGGTGGTCGGCGGGGGACCGACCGGGGTCGAGCTGGCGGGCTCGATCGCCGAGATCGCCCGCGACGCCCTCAAGTCGGAGTTCCGCCACATCGATCCGGCCATGGCCCGCATCGTGCTGGTCGAGGCGGGGCCGCGCATCCTGCCGACCTTTCCCGAAAACCTGGCCGCAGAGGCCGCGCGCCGACTGGCCCGCTACGGGGTCGATGTCAGGACCAACGCCATGGTGGTGGACATCGATGCGGCCGGCGTCACGCTCGAGGATGGGCGGATCGACGCAGCGACGGTCCTGTGGGGCGCCGGCGTCAGGGCCGCGGCGCTGGTGGCCGGTCTTCCCGGCGAGCACGACCGGGCCGGGCGGGTGGAGGTGGCGCCGGACCTGTCGCTGCCCGGGCATCCGGACATCTTCGTCGTCGGCGACGGCGCGGCCGTGGCCTCGCCGGACGGTCAGCCCGTCCCCGGTATCGCCCCGGCCGCCAAGCAGATGGGCGGCTACGTCGGCCACGTGATCGCCGCCCGCCTGTCCGGACGGCCGCCGCCGCCGGCGTTCCGCTATCGGCACGCCGGCGACCTCGCCACCATCGGCCGCGGCGCGGCAGTGGTGAAACTGGGTCGCATCGAGCTAACCGGCCTGCTCGGCTGGCTGTTCTGGGGCTTCATCCACGTCTATTTCCTGGTCGGGCTGCGCGCCCGCTTCTTCGTCGCGCTGGACTGGCTGTGGAGCTACGTCACCTACCACCGCGGCGCGCGGCTGATCACCGGCGCCTAGCTCTCCAGCGGGAAGTCCGCCTCGCGCCAGGCCTTCATGCCGCCGTCCAGCGCCACCGCGCGGCCATAGCCCAGCTCGCGCAGGGTGGCGGCCGCCAGGGTCGAGATCTTGCCGAACTCGCAGCAGGTGAGGATGCGCACCGTCGGGTCCGGCAGCGCGCTGTTGACCCTAAGCTCCAGCTGGCCGCGCGGCAGGTGGACGGCGCCGGGCACATGGCCCGCGTCGAAGGCGTCCTTCTCGCGGATGTCGAGGATGACGAGATCGCGGCTGTTGCCGCCCAGCCGGGCGTTGAGTTCGGCCAGCGCCATGAACGGCACCTTCGCCGCCGCCTCCGACAAGAGCTGCGCCACCGTCTTGCCGCCGCTCATATTGGTGCGCAGCGCCTCGGTCAGATGAGTCGGCGCGGCGAGGTCCAGCGCCTGCATCATCGCTACGAACTCGGCCCGCTCGGTCTTCTGCAACCGAGGATTGTCCGCGATCTCGGCGCCGATGGTGGAGTGGCCGCGCCCTTTGTAATCGTGGGCCGGATAGACCTGCGTCTCCGGTGGCAGCTTCAGCAAGCCCTCGAACAGGCTCTCGTAGAGCTGGTGCGGGTCGCCGGTCGGCAGGTCGGTGCGCCCGGTGCCGCCGATCAGCAGCGCGTCGCCGGTGAACACCCGGTCTCCCATGACCAGGCTCATGGAATCGCGCGTGTGTCCGGGCGTGTGTAGCGCCTTCAGCCGCAGCTCGCCCGCGATCAGCATGTCGCCGTCGTCGAGCCTCAGGTCCGCGTAGGGGGCCGGCGCCAGGCGGTGCATCACCACCGGGACGCCGAGCGCCTTGCCGAGTTCGCGGCTCGCCGAGAAGTGATCTGCGTGGGTGTGGGTGTCGACGACGTATTTCACGGAAAGCCCGTGCTGGGCGCAGAGCCCGCGGTAGTGGTCGATCTGGCTGAGCTCCGGGTCGATCAGCACGGCCGCGCAGGTGGCCTCGCAGCCCACCAGGTAGGACTGGCACCCGCCGGTCGCGATCTGCTCGAAGATCATACTGGTCCCCGGACCGTGAGGCGTTCGAGCTAAGACCCGCAAGCACGTCGCTGGCAAGCTTCGCCCGATCGCCTCACGGCCCACCGGGGGTTTAGGCCGCGGCCATGGCGGCTTCGAACCCGTAGGAGTCCACGAGCTGCATGTTGAACCGGCTCACCTCCGGCGGCGCAACCCAGCGGTCCTGGCTGTCCTTGCCGAACGCCTTGAAGCTATCGAGGTCGGTCAGCAGGCCGGCGTCCTCGTCCCGCAGGTTGACGAACAGGTGGAGGAAGTCCGCTCCGTCCCGGAACAGCGCGTAGCCGATATGTCCGGGCGTCTTGGCCCGCAGTTCGGCGAACACAGCGCGCGACAGCGCCTCGTTCTCGCCCGCGCGATCCGGCTTGGCCGTGTAGCGCACCAACGTAACCCTCTGCATGATGCTGATCCCTTGTCGCGGCCGGCGCGCCCGATGCGCACCAATGCCGATGGGTTCATGACGCCGGACCTGCGCGAAAAGATTCCCGGCGAAGAAAAAGTCCGGCTGTCGAATCCTCTGAGCCCCGAGCGTCGTCATAGGCAGGGCGCCGCCGCGGGCGGCCCAGGACAAGAGGAGCGCCAATGGCCGATGGAAACGCCCCGCCGCACGCCCTGACCCGGCTGATGGGCGAGCTGCGCCCCGGCCTGCACCGGTATTGCCCCGCATGGTCGGCTCTGCCTTCGAGGGCGAGGATGTCGTCCAAGAGGCGCTCGCCAAGGCCATCGAAGCCTGGCCGGCCGCGGGTGTCGTCGAGCGCCCGGAAAGCTGGCTCTACCGGATCGCCCACAACGCCGCGCTGGACGTGCTTCGCCGGCGCAAGCGCCAGGCCGCCCTGCAGGCGCGTCTCGAGCCGGGCGAGCCGCCGGCCGCCGCCGATCGGCGGGTGGCGGCCGCGGCCAGCCTGGCGACACTGCTTTGCCTGCCCGCGGCCCAGCGCCCCTGCGTCGTGCTGATCGACGTCCTCGGCCATTCCCTGGCGGAGGCTACGGAGATCCTCGACGTCAGCCTGCCGGCCGCGAAGGCCGCCCTGCACCGCGGCCGGTCCCGGCTGAGGACCATCGCCGAGACGCCGGACGGCCCGGCGAGCAGTCTCTCGCCCGAGGATCGCTCGCGGCTCGTAGCCTACGCGGACCGGTTCAACGCCCGCGACTTCGACGCCCTGCGCGCCCTATTGGCGGAGGACGTCCGCCTGGATCTCGCCAACCGCACCCGCCTCGCCGGGCGCAAGGAGGTGAGCGACTATTTCACCCGCTACAGCCAGGTCGAGGATTGGCGCGTCGCTCCGGGCCTGGCCGAGGGCCGCCCGGCGCTGCTGGTCAGCGATCCGGCCGACCCGGACGGCGCAGTCTTGTGGGTGGTGCTGCTTGACTGGGCCGGGGCGCGGATCGCGGCGATCCGCGACTTCCGATACGCCCGCTACGTGACCGAGAACCTGGCGGTCGTGCGGCTCTAACCGTCCAGCAGGGTCCTGGCCCGCTCGAATACCGCCTCGAACATCTGCGGCGTCAGCCGGCCGGTGTTCGTGTTGAGCCGGGAGCAGTGGTAGCTGTTCAGCACCACGTAAGGCCCGGCCTGGAACTCCGAGCCATGGCCCGGGACCCCCGCCGAGGCTTTCAGGCCCAGCGCCCGGAGCACGTTGCGCCGCGAGACGTCGCCCAGGGTCACGATCACCTTCAGGCGGGGCAGGGCGGCGATGCGGTTGGTCAGGAACGGCCGGCAGCTCGCTTCTTCGCCGGTCTCAGGCTTGTTGCCAGGCGGGGCGCAGCGCACCGCGTTGGTGATCATGCAGTCGACCAGCCGCAGGTCGTCGTCGCCGTTGGGGTCGTAGGTTCCGCGGGCGAAGCCGAGCTTGGCGAGCGTCGCGTAGAGCAGCCAGCCGGCGTGGTCGCCGGTGAACGGCCGGCCCGTCCGGTTCGCGCCCTGCCGGCCGGGCGCCAGACCCGCCACCAGCAGCCGCGCCTCCTCGTCCCCGAACGAGGGCGCGGGGCCGTTGAACCACTCCGGATGGGCCTGCGCGTTGGCGGCGCGGTAGGCCACCAGCCTCGGGCAGATCGGACAGTCGCGCGGCGGCTCCGGCGACAGCTCAGGCCTCGGCATCGGCCTCCGGCTCGTCCTCGTGGTGGCGTTCGCGTTCGGTGCGGCTCTCCTGGATGAACCGCGGCAGGCGCGATGGCCGGCCGATGATGTCGGAGAGGTCGGCCAGGTCCACGAAGTTGTCGGCCTGGCGGCGCAGGTCGTCGGAGGCCATCGGCGGCTGCGACTTCACCGTCGAGACCACCGTCACCCGCGCGCCGCGCCGCTGCACGGCGGCCACCAGCGCCCGGAAGTCCCCGTCGCCGGAGAACAGCACCAGATGGTCGGCGGACTGCGCCATCTCCATCATGTCGACGGCGATCTCGACGTCCATGTCGCCGCGCCAGCGCTTGCGGCCCTGGCCGTCGGTGTATTCGCGCGCCGCCTTGGTCACCAGCCGGTAGCCGTTGTAGTCCAGCCAGTCGACCAGCGGCCGGATCGGCGAGTACTCCTCGTTCTCCACCAGGGCGGTGTAGTAGTAGGCGCGGACCAGGACGCCGCGCTTGCGGAACTCTT
>NZ_JAQGIZ010000240.1 GCF_028290885.1 Phenylobacterium sp. | reverse complement strand
TGGTGAGCTGCTCTGCGCCGACCGGGCCGCGGGCGTGCAGCCGGTCGGTGGCGATGCCGATCTCCGCGCCGAAGCCGAACTCCGCGCCGTCGGCGAACTGGGTGGAGGCGTTGATCAGCACGATGGCGGAATCCACCAGGGCCGCGAACCGCTCGGCGGCGATCCCGTCCTCGGTGACGATGGCGTCGGTGTGGGCCGAGCCGTGCGCCGCGATGTGCTCAGCGGCGCCGTCGACTCCGTCGACGACGGCGACCGACATGATCGGGGCGAGGTATTCCGTGCTCCAATCCTCTTGCGTGGCCTGCGCCATGCCGGGGACCAGCGACCGGGCGCGGGCGTCGCCGCGCAGCTCGCAGCCGGCCTCGGCGAGCGCGCTGGCGACCGGCGGCAGCAGGCGCTGGGCGTCGGCGGAATCCACCAGCAGGGTCTCGGCCGCGCCGCAGACCGAGACGCGGCGCAGCTTGGCGTTGACGGTGATGGCGATGGCCTTCTCGAGGTCGGCGCTGGCATGCAGGAAGACGTGGTTGATCCCCTCCAGGTGACCCAGCACCGGGGCCCGGGCCTCCTGCTGAACCCGCGCGACCAAACTCTTCCCGCCACGGGGAATGATCAGGTCGATAGAGCCTTCCAGGCCGCCGAGGATCAGGCCCACGGCGGCGCGGTCGGCGGTGCGCACCATCTGGACGCAGGTCTCCGGCAGTCCCGCCGCGGCGAGGCCCCTGGCCACCGCGGCGTGGATCGCGAGGTTCGACGCCAGGCACTCCGAGCCGCCACGCAGAATCGCGGCGTTGCCCGAGCGCACGCAGAGCGCCGCGGCGTCGGCGGTCACGTTGGGCCGGCTCTCGTAGATGATGGCGATCACCCCGATCGGCGTGCGCACCCGGGCGATGTCGAGGCCGTTGGGGCGGTCCCAGCGGTCCGTCTCCGCGCCCAGCGGGTCGCGGATGGCGGCCACCGTTTCCAGGCCCTTGGCCATGGCCTCCAGGCGGGCTTCGTCGAGCAGCAGGCGGTCGACCATGGCCGGGCTGAGGCCCGCGGCCTTGGCGCCCGCTACGTCCTGGGCGTTGGCGGCGAGGATGGCGGCTGCGTCGGCGCGTACGGCCTGCGCCATGGCGGCGATGGCGCGGGTCCGCGTGGCGGCGTCGGCCAAGCGCAGGGCGACGGCGGCCTCGCGGGCCGCGCGTCCCATCGCGCTCATCTGCGCCGGCAAGCTCGCGCCCGCGTCGTCCATCCGCACCCCATATGCTCAGACTGAGCCTTACCTAGCCGGTTTGGCTCCTCCGCCCAAGCGCCTCCGCTCCCCCTCGGCTTCGCCGGGGGAGAGGACGTGTCGCCCTGCAACCCTAAGTCTTCACGAACGGCAGGCTGGTGGTGGCGGGCTGGCCCATGGCGAGCAGGGCGTTGGCCACCGCCGGCGCGATCACCGGCGTGCCGGGCTCGCCGACGCCGCTCGGCGGATTGGACGACGGCACGATATAGGTCTCGACGCTCGGCGCCTCGTTGTGGCGCAGCACGCGGTAGGTGTCGAAGTTGTGCTGCTGCACCTCGCCGTTCTTCAGCGTCACCTTTCCGAACAGGGCCGCGGAGAGCCCGTAGCAGGTCCCGCCCTCCATCTGGGCGGCGACCTGGTCGGGGGCGACCGCCGTGCCGCAGTCGATGGCGGTGACCACGCGGCCGACCTTGGGCTGGCCGTTCTCCATCTTCACCTCGGCCACCTGGGCCACCACCGAGCCGAAGCTCTCGTGGACCGCGACGCCGCGGGTCCAGCCATCGGGCGCGGGCGTCCCCCAGCCGGCCTTCTCGGCGGCGAGGTTCAGCGCCGCCAGGTGACGGTTGGCGCCGGCCTTGGTGTAGAGGGCGCGGCGGTAGTCGACGGGATCCTTGCCGGCCTTCTTCGCCAGCTGGTCGATGGTGTGCTCCATGACGAAGGCGTTGTGGGTCGCCCCCACCGAGCGCCACCAGAGCACCGGCACGCCGATGTCGGGGTGGATCGTCTGGCCGTCCACGATCGGCGTCGCCTTGAGGTAGGGCGAGTCCTTGGCGCCCTCGACCGCCGAGGGGTCCATGCCGCCGCCGCCCATCGGCGAGCCCTTGCCCAGCGACTGGGCGACGATGCGGTGGCGCCAGGTCGCCGGGTAGCCGTCCTTGTCGACCGTGACGCGCACCGTGTGATGCACGAGCGGCCGGTAGTAGCCGGCGGTCATGTCGTCCTCGCGGGTCCAGACCAGCTTCACCGGCCGGCCCTTGCCGACATGTTTGGCGATGTGGACGCACTCGGCCACATAATCGGACTGGAAGTTGGCGCGGCGGCCGAAGCTGCCGCCGGCGAACAGGGTCTCGATCTCGATGGCGCCCGGCAGGTTGCCGACGATCTTGGCGGTGTTGAGCTGGTCGAGCGTCGGGATCTGCGAGCCGTGGATCAGCTTGGCCGAATTGCCGTTGACGATGGCGACGCAGTTCAGCGGCTCCATGGTGGCATGCGCGAGGAACGGGAAGTCGTAGCTGGTCTCGATCGCCGCGACGCCCGAGGCCGCCTGGGCCGCGTCACCCCGGGCGTCGAACGGATACCACTTCAACTTGGAATCCGCCGGCGCCTTGCCGGCGGCCAGCGCCGTCCACTCGGCCTGCAGCTGGTCGGAGCCGCGCTTTTCGGCCTTGGAGTCGTCCCACTTCACCACCACCGCGTCGCGGCCCTGCCGCGCGGCCCAGGTGTTCTGCGCCACCACGGCGATGCCGTTCGGGACCTGGAATACGTCGACCACGCCTGGGACCTTCTTCGCCGCCGTCGCGTCGAACGAGGCGACGGTCGCCCCGAACTTCGGCGGGTGCGCCACCATGGCGGTCAGCATGTTGGGCAGGTGGACGTCCTGGGTGAAGCGGGCGGTCCCGGTGCTCTTGGCCGCGGAATCCTTGCGCCGCACGCGGCCGGTGCCGACCAGGGTGAAGGTCTTGGGGTCTTTCAGCGTGGGCTTCTGCGGCGGCGGCACCTTGGCGGCGGCGGCCACCAGCTCGCCGAAGTGCGCCTGCTTGCCGCTCTTGGCGTGGCTGACGACGCCGTTCTGCACGGTGACCTCGGAGGCCGGCACGCTCCAGGTCGTGGCCGCCGCCTGCACGAACATGGCCCGCGCCGCCGCGCCCGCGGTGCGCAGCTGCGGCCAGGAATTGGAGATGGCGGAGGACCCGCCGGTGCCTTGCATGCCGAAGGAGGTGTTGGCGTAGGCCGAGGCGTTGGCCGGCGACTGCTCGACCTTCACCTTGTCCCAATCGGCGTCCATCTCCTCGGTGACGATGGCGGCGAGGCCGGCGTGGTTGCCCTGGCCGAACTCGATGTGCTTGGAGACCACCGTCACCGTGCCGTCGGGGCCCACCTTGATGAAGGGGCCGAAGGCGCCGAAGTCGTGCGGGGCGCCGACGCTCATCGCCTTGCCGATCATGCTGGGTGAGCAGCCGACGATCAGGGCGCCGCCGACCAGCGTCGCGCCGATGCCGAGCGCCTGGCGGCGGGTGGGGACGGGGAGCTTGGGCGCGGGGGCGTTGAAATACTGATGCATGGCGTTTCCCCTAGACCTTGCCCGCGGCTTGGCCGGAGGCTTCCTTGATGGCGGCGCGGATGCGCTGGTAGGTCCCGCAACGGCAGATGTTGCCGCTCATCGCCCCGTCGATGTCGGCGTCGGAGGGCTTGGGGTTGCCGGCCAGCAGGGCCGCGGCGCTCATCAGCTGGCCCGACTGGCAATAGCCGCACTGCGGCACGTCGTTCCGCACCCAGGCGACCTGCAGCGGGTGGTTGCCGCCGAGGCTCTCGACGGTGGTGATCTTGGCGGCCGCCAGCGCCGCGATCGGCGTCGAGCAGGAGCGGATCGGCTGGCCGTCGGCCAGCACCGTGCAGGCGCCGCACTGGGCGATGCCGCAGCCGTATTTGGTGCCGGTCAGGCCCAGCTCATCGCGCAGCACCCACAGAAGCGGCGTGTCGGGCGCCGCGGTCACCGGCATGGCCTTGCCGTTCACATTCAGCGTGGTGGTCATGTTGGGGATCCCTGCAAAGGCGGTGGTTCATCCTAACGCTGTTCAGACAGCGCCGTAAATGCGCCCGTGGCGCTGGGCGCCGCCCTCGGCTAATCATGCCGATGCTACGCCACGAGGAGATTCCATGGTTCGCTTCGCTTCCGCCGCGCTCCTGATGAGCCTGCCCGCCCTTTCCCTGGCAGCCACCCCGGCGCTGGCCGCCGTCGACGGCGCGCAGGTCTTCGCCACCCAGTGCAAGATGTGCCACCAGGGCGCCAGCAATGCGCTCGCCCCGTCGCTGGCCGGCGTCGCGGACGCCAAGATCGCCGCGCGCGACGACTTCGCCTATTCGCCGGCCTTGAAGGCCAAGGGCGGGACCTGGACCGACGCCACCCTCGACGCGTTCCTCAAGAGCCCCGCTGCCTTCGCGCCCGGCACCAAGATGTTCCTCGGCCCGCAGAGCGACGAGAACCGTGCGGCGGTGATCGGCTACCTCCACACCCTGAAATAGGCGCGGACAGCGCCGCCATGGACGCCTTCCCCGCCTTCTTCCCGCTGTCCGGCCGTACTGTGGCGATCGCGGGTTCGGGCGAGGCGGCGGAGGCCAAACTCAGGCTGTTCGAGGGCTCGCCCGCCACGCTGCGGCGGCTGGAGGGCGAGGCTGCGCTGAAGCCCAAGTCCTACGCCGGCGCGGCCCTGGCCTTCGTGGCCTCCACCGACGACGCCTTCGCCGAGGCCGCGGCGGGCGCGGCGCGGGCGGCGCACGTGCCGGTGAACGTGGTCGATCGGCCGGCGCTCTGCGACTTCACCACGCCGGCGGTGATCGACCGCGGCGAGGTGGTGGCGGCGATCGGCACCGGCGGCGCCTCGCCGATGCTGGCGACCCTCCTGCGCCACGACATCGAGGCCCGGGTGCCGGAGGGCGCCGGACGAGTCGCGGCGCTGTTCGCGGCCCTGCAGGCAGAGATCCGCCAGGCGCTGCCGGAACCGCACCGCCGGCGGGCCTTCCTGCGCGCGGCGCTCACCGGCCCGGCGGCGGAGGCGTCC
>NZ_JAQGIZ010000215.1 GCF_028290885.1 Phenylobacterium sp. | reverse complement strand
CTCGAAGGCCGTGGGCCCCAAGGGCCACGTCTACATGATCTGGCCGGAGGAGTACGCCAAGGAAGCCCAGCCCGACCCGGTGAAGAACGCCGAGCTCGCCAAGGCCGGCTATGCCAACACCTCGGTGGTCCTGCAGCCCGGCGCGGCCTTCGCGACGCCGGAGCCGGTGGACCTAGTGTTCACCGTCCAGAACTATCACGACTATCCAGACAAGTTCATGGGCAAGATCGACCCGATGGTCCTCAACCGGGCGGTCTACAAGGCGCTGAAGCCCGGCGGCGTCTTTCTGGTGGTCGACCACGTGGCCGAGGCGGGGTCCGGCCTGCGCGACACCGACACCCTGCACCGCATCGACCCGGCGATCGTCAAGAAGCAGGTGACCGACGCGGGCTTCGTCTTCGAGGGCGAGAGCGACGTGCTGCGCAACCCCGCCGACGACCACAAGAAGGTGGTGTTCGACAAGAGCATCCGCGGGCACACCGACCAGTTCATCTACAAATTCCGCAAGCCCAAGAAGTAGGACAGCCGCCGGCCCGGCGGTGTAACCAGCCGCCGTGGATCGCGCCGCCGACATAGCCAGTTCTCCCGAGCTCGAGGGGGCCGCCGCCGCGCTAAGAGCGGGCGGGCTGGTCATCCTGCCGACCGAGACGGTGTACGGCCTGGCGGCGGACGCGGGCGACGCGCGCGCCGTGGCGGCGGTCTATGCGGCCAAGGGGCGTCCGGCTTTCAACCCGCTGATCGCCCATGTGAGCGACGTGGCCATGGCGCGGCGGATCGCCCGCTTCGACGACCGCGCCGAGCGTCTGGCGGCGGCGTTCTGGCCGGGTCCGCTCACCCTCGTGCTGCCGATCGCCGACGCGGCGGCGGTCTGCGACCTGGCCCGCGCGGGCCTCGACACCGTGGCCGTCCGCGCGCCCGCCCACCCCTTGGCGCATGCGCTGCTGGGGGCCTTCAGCGGTCCGTTGGTCGCGCCCTCCGCCAACCGCTCGGGGCGGCCCAGCCCCACCACCTTCGCCGACGCGGTCGAGGAGACCGGTGCGGCCGCCGCTGTGGCCCTGGACGGCGGGCCTTGCCAGATCGGGCTGGAATCGGCGGTCGTGGCCCTGCTGGACGAGGCCCGGCTGCTGCGGCCTGGGTCGGTCACGCGGGCGCAGATCGAAGCCCTGATCGGGCCGCTGTCCGAGGCCGAGGCGGATGCGAAACGCTCGCCCGGCCGCCTGGCGCGGCACTACGCCCCGAACCTGCCCCTGCGGCTCAACGTGACCGAGCCGCGGGCCGATGAAGTCTGGCTGGGGTTCGGCGCTATCGGCCTTCCGGAACCCCTGAACCTCAGCCCCGACGGCGACCTCGCCGAGGCGGCGGCAAACCTGTTCGCCTACCTGCGGGCCGCTGACCGGTCGACGGCCGCGGGCATCGCCGTCGCGCCGATTCCGGACGAGGGCCTGGGCGAGGCCATCAACGACCGCCTGCGCCGGGCGGCGGGGTTTGTGGGCTAGGCCCACGGCGCTAGACTGGAGCCATGACCGCCCCCGTTCCCGCCGATGTGCTGTCCCGCCTGAAGGCCGTCCTGGGCGAGGGCGGCTGGAGCCAGGATCCGGAGCGGCTGGCGCCCAAGCTGTTGGAATGGCGCGACCGCTGGAGCGGCGAGACGCCGCTGCTCGCCTTGCCGAAGACCACGGCGGACGTCGCCGCGGTGGTGGGTATTTGCTGCGAGTCCGGGACGCCGATCACGACGCAGGGCGGCAACACCGGCCTGGTGGGCGGCCAGATCCCGATGGGCGAGGTGCTGCTTTCCACCGAGCGGATGCGGACGATCCGCGAGACAGACGCCTTCGACGACGTGCTGGTGGCCGAGGCCGGGGTGACCCTGGCCGCGGCGCACGAGGCCGCCGCGGCCATGCGGCGGCGGTTTCCGCTGGGCCTGGCGTCGGAGGGCTCGGCGACGGTGGGCGGGGTGGTCTCCACCAACGCCGGCGGCACCCAGGTGCTGCGCTACGGGATGACGCGCAACCTGGTGCTGGGGCTGGAGGCGGTGCTGCCGAACGGCGAGGTGTGGAACGGCCTGAAGCGCCTGCGCAAGGACAACACCGGCTACGACCTGAAACAACTGTTGATCGGGGCCGAGGGGACGCTGGGCGTGGTCACGGCCGCGGCGCTGAAGCTCTATCCCGTTATGGCCTCGCGGGCGGTGGCGATGATCGGCGTCGAGAGCCCTGAGGTCGCGATCCGGCTGCTGGTCCGCGCCAAGGACGAGACCGGCGGGGCCGTCGAGGCCTTCGAACTGATGGGCCGGCTGGGCGTCGACTTCGCGCTGAAGAACATCGCCGGCACGCGCGATCCGCTGGCCGAGGTCCATCCCTGGTACGTGCTGGCGGAGTTCTCTTCCGGCGAGCCGGGGTCGGCCGAGGCCGCGATGGAGCGGTTCCTCGCCGCCGGACTGGAAGACGGCCTGATCCGTGATGCGGTCGTCGCGCAGACCGACGCCCAGGCCAAGGCGCTGTGGGCCATCCGCGAGAACCAGTCGCCGGCCCAGAAGCCCGAGGGCGCCACCTGGAAGCACGACATCTCCGTTCCGGTCAGCCAGGTCGCGGCCTTCCTCACGCAAGCCACTGCCGCCATGCAAGATTTCGCGCCGGGCGCCCGCATCGCCGCCTTCGGCCACATGGGCGACGGCAACATCCACTATGACGTCCTGTGCGCCGACGGCGGCTCGGACGCCGACCCCTCGGCGCGGCGCGACGCCGGCTCGCGCATCGTCCACGACATCGTGGCCGCCATGGGCGGGTCGATCAGCGCCGAGCACGGCCTGGGCTCGATGAAGACCTAGGAG
>NZ_JAQGIZ010000104.1 GCF_028290885.1 Phenylobacterium sp. | reverse complement strand
CGGTGTTCGGCGGCCCGGCCTGGGCCTACCAGCCGGCGCGGCGGCAGCACTACCACCACAAGTTCCTCAGGCAGCAGCCCAAGCTGAACTGGCGCAACGACGCGGCGCGGGAGGCGGCGCTTTCGGTGCTCGACCACTGGCTGGCCAAGGGGGTGGACGGCTTCCGCCTGGACGTGGCCGGGACCTTCCTGCACGACGCGGCGCTGACGCCCAATCCGCCCGTGCCCATGGCGACACGCACCCGGTACGACTGGTCGCACGCCGGCAATCTGCAGCGGCACCTTCACGACTCCAATCTGCCGGAGAACGTCGAGACCCTGGAGGTCATCCGCCGCCGGGTGGAGGCCCATGGCGGCAAGGACGGGGGCGACCGCTTCGTGTTCGGCGAGTTTTCCGAGGAGGAGGAGCGCTGCGGCGCCGACCTCTCGCCGACCGAGGGCCTGCACTCGGCCTATACCTTCGTCCTGCTGCTCGCCCGCAAGCTCTCGCCGGCGTTCATCCACGACCACTACGCGACGCTCGGCGCCTATCCGGCGCACTGGCCGACCATCTCGTTCTCCAACCACGACGTGCCGCGCACCGTCAGCCGCTTCGGCGGCGAGGACGCCCCGCCGGAGCTGGCGAAGCTGCTGTTCGCCCTGCTGCTCAGCCTGAAGGGCACGACCCTGATCTACCAGGGCGAGGAGCTCGGCCTGCCGCAGGCGGCGCTTACCCGCGGCCAGCTGCGCGATCCGGTCGGCGACCTCTACTGGCCATACTCAGGCGGCCGCGACGGCTGCCGCACGCCGATGCCGTGGGCGCCCGGCCCGGCGCTGGGCTTCACGACCGGGACGCCCTGGCTGCCGGCCGCGCCCGAACACGCCGCCTTGACCGTCGAGGCGCAGGAGGCGGACCCGGAGTCCAACCTGGCCTTCGCCCGGGCGATGATCGCCTTCCGCAAGGGCTCGCCGGCCATGACCGCGGGGAGCCTTGAGTTCCTGGACGTCGCCGAACCGGTGCTGGCCTTCGTGCGCCGCGACGGGGACGAGGCGATCGCCTGCCTGTTCAACCTCAGTGGCGAGCCGAAGGTCGCCTCGGACCCGGCCCTGGAAGGCGCCGCCCTGCTGGACCTCCCCGCCGGCGAGGCCGACCTGCGCGGCGCCTCAGTGGGCCTTGCCCCCTGGTCGGCGGCTTTCCTGCGGCTCGTCTAGGACCGGTCGTCGGGCTGACGCGCCTCTCCCCCGCGCAGCGAGAGGGAGAGGCGGTGCAGGCCCCGACCTCGTCGAAGTGGCGTCGAGCTGCGACCCGCCTTAGAACCTCCCCATGGCCGAGGGCGACACCAGAACCGCGCGGACGGAGGCGAAGTTCGGCCAGGGCTTCCTGACCGACATCTGGTATTTCGCCGCGCTGGCCAGCGACCTCAAGCCCGGCAAGCTGGCGCGCCACGAGCTGCTGGGCGAGCCGGTGCTGCTCGGCCGCTCCAACAAGGGCGAGCTCTTCGCCCTGCGCGACATCTGCCCGCACCGCGCCGCCCCGCTGTCGGCCGGGCGTTTTCATCAAGAGGCGTCGGGCTCCACGACCGTGGAATGCCCCTATCACGGCTGGCGGTTCCGTGCGGACGGCGGTTGCGCGGCCATCCCGTCGCTGGTGGCGGAGCAGGCGATGGACGTCAGCCGCATCCGCGTGCGGCGCTATCCGATCGCCGAGAGCCAGGGGCTGGTGTTCGTCTGGGTCGGCTCCGATCCTCGCGGACTTGGCGAACCCACCGAGCCGCCGCTGCTGTTCGAGGGCGTGGTCGGCGGCGCCCCAAAGCTGGTCGACCGCATGGATTTCGACGCCCACATCGACCACGCCGTGGTCGGGCTCATGGACCCGGCGCACGGCCCCTACGTGCATCAGCAGTGGTGGTGGCGCTCCAAGCATAGCCAGCACGAGAAGGCCAAGCGCTTCGAGCCCCGCGAACAGGGCTTCGCCATGGTCCGCCACGAGCCGTCGAAGAACTCGCGGGCCTACGCCATCCTGGGGGGCGAGCCGTTCACCGAGATCACCTTCCGCATCCCCGGGATGCGCTGGGAGCATGTGACGGTCGGCAAGCGCCAGGTGCTGTCGCTGACTTGCCTGACCCCAGTCACCGAAACTCGCACCCGGATCACCCAGATCGTCTGGTCCGACCACCCGGCCTTCTTCTTCCTCAAACCGTTCATCGCCGCCGGGGCCCGCGCGTTCCTGCGCCAGGACGGCGAGATGGTGAACCTGCAGAACCAAGGGCTGAAGTACGACCCGTCGCTGCTGTGGATCGACGATGCCGACCGCCAGGCCAAGTGGTACCAGCAGCTGAAGCGCGAGTGGACCGCGAGCCGCCGCGAGGGACGGCCCTTCGCCAACCCGGTGGAGGCCGCCACGCTGAAGTGGCGCAGCTAGGTCTTCCCCCGGTGCGGAGAAAGTATCTAGCCGGCGGCGGCCTTCGGCGCCTTGTCCTGCTCCACACCGACGAACGCCACCACGGTCCCCTTCTTCACCGCCTGGCTGAGCTGGCGGACGTCCCAGTTGGTCAGGCGCACGCAGCCGTGGCTGGCGGTCTTGCCGACGAGGCGCGGGTCCGGCGTGCCATGGATGCCGTAGGTGTCCGCGGTGAGGTCGATCCAGGTGGAGCCGACCGGATTGTTCGGGCCGGCCTTGATGGTCAGCTTGCCGTTCGAGGCCTTGCCGAACGTCAGCCGCGACGGATCGTAGGTGTAGGTCGGATTGGGCGCGACGGTGCGGACCGCCCATTCGCCCTGCGGCGCCGGGCGCTCGCTCGAGCCGACCGTGGCCGGATAGACCGCCAGCAGGACGTCGCCGCCGTAGGCGCGCACCTGTCGCTTGGTCTTGTCGACCTCGATGCGGGTGACCGCGCCGGGCAGCTTGTCGGGGCCCAGGGCCGCCACCACGATCCGGGCGCCGGCCACGCCGAAGTTGACGCCGGGGTTGAGGGCCTTCAGCAGCGCCTCGTCCATGTGGAACCGCTCGGCCAACTCCTCCGCGGGGCTGGTGAAACCGAGCGCTTCGAGCTTGGCCATCTCCGCCATGTCGGTGGGGATCTTGGCCAGGAACGGGCCCTTCACGTCCTCGGCGGTGATGACGTAGTCGGTGAGCGCCGGCCGCGCATCCTTGGCGAGCGCCGCCCACACCTGCTCGTCCATCTTGCCGTCCACCGGCATGCCGTGTGCGGACTCGAAGGCGGCGATGGCGTTCTGCAGGTTTCCGCCGTCCTGGCCGTCGATGACGCCGGGCGAGAAGTGGGCGCGGGCCAGCAGCACCTCGGCGCGCAGCAGGGCGTTGCGCCTGGCCCGCGGGGTGACCGCCTCGGCCGTCCAGTCGGCGGTGTCGATCTCCGGCGCCACCGGCGACACCGACGGCTCGATCGGCGGGACCTCCAGGGGTTCGGGATGCACGTCTGGCGCCGGGACCGGCTGAGCCGGGGCGACGACGCTGGCTTCGGCTGCGGGCGGCGGCTCGGCGGCGGCGGCCGTCTGCGTGGCATTCGGATCGGAGCAGGCGGCGGCCAGCATCAGGAGGGGTGCGCCGGCCAACAGGGCCGCCTTGCGGAACTTCATCATGGACCTCTGACCGGCGCCGCGCGTTAGTCGGCGGCGTGAGGTTCAAACCTTCAGAAGCGCTACGGTTCCTGGGCGCCTTGGCCGTGGCGGTCGTCGTCCTGGGCCTCCTCGCGCTGCGTGTGACCAGTTGCGCGCCGACGCCTGCGCCAACACCACGTCCGATCCCCGTCGCTCCCGTTCCGCCGCCTCCGCCTCCGCAGCCGCTGCCGCCCGCGAAGGCCGCCTCCGTCTGCGCCGTCGGCCCGGCGGACGCGGCCCGGGCCAACGCCGGCTCGCTGGACACGCTGGTCTGGGCGCCGTTCGGGCGGACGGAGATCGGCTGGAGCTCCTACGTCCCCCTGATCGCCCGCGAGCTGCGCACCACCTGCGCGCCGCAGACGCCCGGCTTCGCCGCCGCGCTCGCCGCCTGGCAGGGGGTCCAGCGCCTGCCGGCCGACGGGACCATGAACCCATCCGTCTTCGGCCGCCTGAAGGGCGTCATCCAGACCCGCCGCCCCTTCGTGCAGTTGAGCGCCCAGCGGGTGTGTCCCAACCCGCCGGCGGACGGCGCGCTCGCCGCGGCGACGCCGGCGGAAGGCTACGCCGGCAAGGCGATCCTGCTTCGCCCCGGCGCGCTGGCCGCCTACCGCCGGATGGCCGCCGCCGCCCGGGCCGATGACCCGCGGATCGCCGCCGATCCCCGCAACCTGACCATCTTCTCCGGCTACCGCAGCCCGGCCTCCGACGCCGCCCGTTGCGTGAGCGAGAGCAACTGCAACGGCCTCGTGCGCGCCACCTGCTCGGCGCACCGCACGGGGCTGGCCATGGACGTCTACGTCGGTCAGGCGCCCGGCTTCGGACCGGACTCCAGCGCCGACGCCAACCGCCGCTTCATGAGCGGCACGCCGACCTACCGCTGGCTGGTCGCCAACGCCGACCGCTTCGGCTTCGTCCCCTACCCGTTCGAGCCCTGGCACTGGGAGTGGACCGGCGAGCCGCCCTGACTGCCGACGTCTTGAGCGAGGGCGGCAGGCCCCTTAGGGTCGGGCATGGCCAGCTTCACCTCGGACGGCGTGCGGATCGCCTATGACGACCTCAGCCCATCCGCCCCCGTGGAGCGCACCATCGTCCTGATCCACGGTTTCGCCTCCAACCGCAGCGAGGGCTGGAAGCGCACCGGCTGGTACGGCGCCTTCGAGCGGCGGCGGACGCGGGTGATCGCGCTGGACCAGCGCGGCCACGGGGAAAGCGAAAAGCTCTACGACCCGGACGCCTACCGGCGGGAGAAGCTGGCGGGCGACGTGCTGGCGCTGATGGACCAGCTCGGCGTCCTGCGCGCCGACCTCTTCGGTTATTCCATGGGCACGCGCACGGCGCTCGCCGTAGCCCTGGCTGCGCCCGAGCGGGTCTCGAACCTGATCCTGGGCGGGGTGGGCGGCAAGCTCCTGGAGCCCTCCCCTAGCGTGGCCGGCGAGCCGATGGCCGACGCCATGCTGGTCGACGATCCCTCGACCATCGCCGAACCGATGCTGCGGAGCTTCCGCCAGTTCGCCGACGAACAGGGCGAGGACCGCCGGGCCCTGGCCGCCGTCACCCGGGTGAAGAACCCGCCCTTCGCCCGCGACGCCCTGGCGGCGCTGCCCATGCCGGTGCTGGTCGTGGCCGGCCACGGCGACACCGGCGCGGGCGACCCGGAGGCCCTGGCGTGCATCTTCCCGAACGGCCATGCGGTCGCTGTCGCCGGCTGCGACCACTTCTCGGCCATCCCGCACGCGCTGACCAAAGCCGCCGTCTTCGACTTCCTCGACGGCCTGCTGGACGACGATTTTCCCGCCTTTGAGTGATCGCCTCTCCCTCTCGGCTTCGCCGGGGGCGAGGCGATTACTTCCGGGGGCCGAGGTTATAAGGCCCGCCCTTTTCCAGCGCCGCCGCATAGGCTGGCCGCGCCTGGAAGCGCTCCACCCAACCCTTGATGTTGGGATAGCGGTCGAGTTGGCCGAAGGCGCCGCAGACCTCGCCCACGAAGCTCATCTGGATATCGGCGCCGGTCAGGTCCTTGCCGATCAGCCAGTCGCGGCCTTCGAGCGACTGGTTCACATAGCCCAGGTGGTTGGCCATCTCGTCCTGGATGCGCGGATGCAGCGGCGCGCCGGCCTCGCCAAGGCGCATGACGTACATGTTGAGCATCAGAGGCAGCATGGCCGAGCCCTCGGCGTAGTGCAGCCACTCGTTATATTTTTCGAAGTCGGCCGCACCGCTGGGCGGCGCCATGCGTCCGCCGCCGTGCTTGCGGACAATATAGTCGACGACGGCGCCGGACTCGGCGATCGTGTGACCGTCCTCGGTGATCACCGGCGACTTGCCGAGCGGATGGACGGCCTTCAGTTCCGGCGGCGCCAGCCGGGTCGTCGCGTCGCGCTGGTAGGGCTTGATCTCGTAGGGGACGTCCAGTTCCTCCAGCAGCCACAGGATGCGCTGCGAGCGCGAGTCGTTGAGGTGGTGGACGACGAGCATGAGCGAGACCTCCTTCTTTTTCTGCGCGGCAGCAGAGCCGCCTGAAGCCACGCAAAGCAAGCTTCGCCTATAGTCGGTCCCGATGAGCCTCATTCTGCCCGATCTGCCCGACCTCCTCGACCTGGCCGCGGGCGAGGCCTGGGCGCTGGTCGCCGAGCTGCAGGACGCGGTGGCGGCGCGGGTGCGGCCCGGTGGGCGGCTCGACCGCGCGGCGCTCGACGCCGAGCAGCACGTCGCCCACGGGCTCGCCTGGGCGGCGGCCTATGCCGAGACCCTGCGCCAGACGGCGGCCTGGGCCCGGGCGCTGGCGTCCGAGGGCCGGTTCGGCGAGGCCGAGGCGCTCCCCGCCCAGCTCCTGGCGCACGAATATCTGAGCCAGCTGGCCGGCGGCCTGCCGATGAACCAGGGCGAGGTGTTCCGGCCCGCGGACCTGGGCGTCGAGGCCCCGCGGCTCACCCCGGTGATCGCGCGCCTGCGGCCGGGCGCCTCGCCGGCGGCGAAGGCGCGGATCGTCGACCTGCTCGACCAGGCGCGGGGCCGGCCGTCGCTGGAGGCCAGCGGGCTGGACGAGACCCTGGAGGCGGTGCGCGACCAGTTCGCCGCCTTCGCCGCCGAGAAGATCGCCCCCTTCGCCCACGGCTGGCACCTGCGCGACGAACTGATCCCCATGGCGCTGATCGAGGAGATGGGCGCGCTCGGCGTCTTCGGCCTGACGGCGCCGGAGGCCTGGGGCGGCTCGGGGCTTGGCAAGGTCGCCATGTGCGTGGTCACCGAGGCCCTGTCGCGCGGATACATCGGCACGGGCTCGCTCGGCACCCGCTCGGAGATCGCCGCGGAGCTCCTGCTGGCCCACGGGACGGAAGACCAGAAGCAGCGGTTCCTGCCGGGCGTGGCGTCGGGCGCGATCATCCCGACGGCGGTGTTCACCGAGCCGGAGGCGGGCTCGGACCTCGGGTCCTTGCGCACGCGCGCCGTGCGCGACGGCGACGTCTGGCGGGTCACCGGCGCCAAGACCTGGATCACCCACGCCGCGCGCGCCGACCTGATGACCCTGCTGGTCCGCACCGATCCGGCCTCAAAGGACCACCGCGGGCTCTCGATGCTGCTGGCCGAAAAGCCGCGCGGGACGACCGCCGATCCGTTCCCGGCGCCGGGCATGGGCGGCGGGGAGATCGCGGTGATCGGCTATCGCGGCATGAAGGAATACGAGATCGCCTTCGACGGCTTCGAGGTGGCGCACGCGAACCTGCTGGGGGGACAGGAAGGCCAGGGCTTCGCCCAGCTGATGGCGACGTTCGAATCCGCCCGCATCCAGACCGCGGCCCGCGCCATTGGTGTGGCGCAGAACGCCTTGGACCTGGCGCTCGACTATGCGCTTGCGCGGCGGCAGTTCGGAGAACCCCTCGCGCGGTTCCCGCGGGTGGCCAACAAGCTCGCCATGATGGCCGCCGAGGTCCTGGGCGCCCGGCGCCTGGCCTGGTTCGCCGCCTCGGCCAAGGACGAGGGCCGCCGCTGCGACCTCGAAGCCGGCATGGCCAAGCTGGTCGCCGCCCGCATCGCCTGGGCGGCGGCGGACAATGCGGTGCAGATCCATGGCGGCGCCGGCTTCGCGGTCGAGCAGCCCGTCAGCCGCATTCTGGCCGACGCGCGCATCCTCAACATCTTCGAAGGGGCCGGGGAGATCCAGGCCCAGGTCATCGCCCGACGCCTGCTCGAGGGCGCGAATTGAGCGCCGATTATCCCCCCGAACCGGACGATCCCTGCTGTTTTCGCGGCGTATAGCCCATCGCGATCAAGGCGATCTGGCGGTCCATGACCTCGGTCATGGTCGGGGCGTCCGCGTCGTCGCGCGCGGCCAGCCGATAGACCCAGGCGTAGGCGGCCATGAGCAGGTCGATGGTTTCCTGGAACTCGATCGCGCCATCGACGTCGCCTTCGCAGACGCCCTTGGCCAGGCAGTCCCGGATGATCGCCTGCAGGCGCGGATTTGCGCCCATCGGCTGGGCCGTGGACGGCAGGGTCCAGTCGTAGGCCGCGGCGATATGGGCCAGGAACAGGCGCGTGTGCCGGACCTCGAAGGCGAAGTGGATGGCGAACATCGTCTGCAGCCGCTCGAGCGTCGCGCCGCGCAGGTGCGGCATCACACGGTCGAGCTCGGCATACAGCCCGTCGAGCCGGTCCTGCATCACCTGGCTCAGCACATCGCCCTTGGAGGCGAAGGTGGTGAACACACTGCCCACGGACACGCCCGCGTGGCGGGCGATGTCGCGGATCGTCGTGCCCTGGTAGCCCTGGGTGTCGAAAAGCTCGCGCGCGGCCTTGATCACCCGGTTGCGGGTCTCGCTCTTCCGCGTCTGGCGGGTGACGCGCGGCCGCGCCACGACGGCCGGAAACTGCGCGACCGAGGCGCCGGCTGTCGCCTCATCGGGGCGCGGGTGGTTTTCCGGCGGGGTCATGGCTGATCATAGCACGCCGGGAGGACTAGTCCCTCCGCAGGCCCGCCAGCAGGATGCCGATCTGACCGCGCGCGCGGGTCCGCAGATCATCGAGGGTCCAGTTCTCGAAGATCGCCTGCGGGTAGTTGGACAGGTAGGCGTCAAACAGCATGTCGGCCCGCAGGGCGCCCTGGGCGTCGCTGCTGAGCTCGCCGCGCTCTACGGCGCGCGCCAGTTGGTCGGCGATCAGGTCACGCAGCGCTTGCGCCGGCGGGGCGCCGCGCAGCGCCGGGCCATCCTGCATCGACCAGCCGACGCTGAACGCCGCGCGGGCCAGCGGCAGTTGCGTCTGGTAGAAGGCGTAGCCGGCCGTGAACGCCCGCAAGATCGCGTCGTCCACGCGGTCGCCGTGGCTGGCCGCCTCGTGCATCGCCCTGGCGAGCGCGACCATGTCGGTCATCATGATTTCGCGGAACAGGTCGGACTTGTCCGCGAAATTGGCGAACACCGCGCCGGTCGACATGCCGGCGGCGGCGGCGATGTCCCGGATGGTGGCGCCTTCGTAGCCCTGTTCGCTGAACAGGCGGCGCGCGGCGGCCAACACCTTGGCGCGGGTCTGCTGTTTGGCGAGGGCCCGGCGCGTGGGCGCCTTCATTACATTTTCTTCAGCGGCTTGGATCGCAGCGACGTGCATCATTTCTAGCCGGCGGCCTAGGCCGTCCTTTCCAGCTTGTCCCCGACCGTGCGAGGAAGCACAGTTCGGTGAACGTGTTCATAAAACAAGTTACTTGATCTGCTAATGACCGAATCGGGCGTTAGCAGAGTAACTTGGGAGGGTTAGTCGGACTCTTGGAGGAGCTTGCTCTCCGCGATGTGCCCTGAGTGGGGCCGAATTTCGACCATTTCAACGAATTAAGCTCGTTGAACACGCTCACCAACTGTTGGGTTCGGCCCATAGCCTGCTTGGCTGTGGTCCGCAACCCCGACGTGAAATAAGATCGAACCCGATGGACATCTTCAGCTACCTCATCCCCCTCGCGCTGGCCGCCGTGGCCATTGTGCTGGCGTTCGGCATCTACGCCCTGTTCCGAGGCGGCGATTTCGGCCGCTCCTATTCGAACAAGCTGATGCGCCTGCGGGTAGTCATGCAGGCCATCGCCATCGCCGTCCTGATGGGCGCGGTCTGGTGGCGGACCAGGCATTGACCGCCACATGGTGACGCTCAATCGCATCTACACCCGCACCGGCGACGCCGGCTCCACCCGGCTGGCGACCGGAGCTCCGGTGAGCAAGGCCGACCTGCGCGTGGAAGCCTACGGCGCCGTCGACGAGACCAACGCCTGCCTGGGCCTCGCCCGCGTCCACACGGCAGACGCCGGGGCGTTCGACGCCATCCTGGCCCGCATCCAGAACGAGTTGTTCGATCTGGGCGCGGACCTGGCCCAGCCGGCGAAGGCGGACGAAGCGCCCGGCTCGGTCTTGCGGATCCTCGACGGCCAGGTGGCCCGCCTGGAAGGTGAGATCGATGCCTTGAACGCCGAGCTTCCGCCGCTCACCTCCTTCATCCTGCCGGGCGGCACGCCGGCCGCCGCCGCCCTGCACCTGGCCCGCACGGTCTGCCGCCGGGCCGAGCGCGAGGCCGTGCGGCTGGTCGAGGCCGGCGAGCCGGTGAGCGGTCCGGCCCTGCGCTACCTCAACCGGCTCTCGGACCTGCTGTTCGTCGCCGCGCGCCATGCCAACGACCGCGGCGCGGCCGAAGTGTTCTGGCAGTCCGGCGCGACGCGTTAAGGCTTCGCCGGAGCGGGGGCCGGCGGCGGAGCCCGGCCGATGGCCTTCAGCGCCGCGGCGCGGGCGGCGGGATCGGTGATCATCCGGCCGGTGAGGTCGGAGGTCAGGATCGGCTGGGCGCAGACCCGCTGGTAGCCGTCCCACCACTTATGGCCCTCCAGGCACTTCTGCTCGGGCATCGCCCAGCCCACCGTCCAGATCAGGATTCCGACGTTGGCCACGGCGAAAATGCCCAGGAAGATCAGCTTCAGGCGCTCGATAGTGGGGTTCATAGCGGTCTTCTTAACGGATCGGGGGCGGCGCTGGCTAGCCGCCGGACCGGGCCGAATTGCGGCGCCGCGAAGGCCCCCTGGTTTGCAAAGCGCGCCGGAACGGCTATTGCCCGCCTCGACCGAATTTTCCGCAAATGCATATTTGAGGCGCTAGCAACCCATGAAGGTCCTGGTCACCGTCAAGCGGGCCATTGATTCCAACGTCAAGGCGCGGGTAAGGCCCGACCAAACCGGCGTTGATCTCGCCAACGTGAAAATGGCGATAAATCCCTTCGACGAGATCGCGGTCGAAGAGGCCGTGCGGATGCGCGAAAAAGGCGTCGCCACCGAAGTCGTGGCCGTCTCCATCGGCCCGCAACAGGCGCAGGAGACCCTGCGCACCGCGCTGGCCATGGGCGCGGACCGGGCGATCCTGGTGCAGACCACCGAGGACCTCGAACCCCTGGCCGTGGCCAAGGTGCTGAAGGCGATCATCGGCGAGGAAAGCCCCGACCTGGTGATCATGGGCAAGCAGGCCATCGACGGCGACAACAACGCCACCGGCCAGATGCTGGCCACCCTGCTCGACTGGCCGCAGGCGACTTTTGCCTCGGCGATCGAGGTCGCGGGCTCGAAGGCCAAGGTGACCCGCGAGGTCGATGGCGGCCTGCAGACCCTCGAGGTCGACCTGCCCGCCGTGGTCACCGCCGACCTGCGTCTGAATGAGCCGCGCTACGCCAGCCTGCCGAACATCATGAAGGCCAAGAAGAAGGACCTGGCGGTCAGGGAACTGGCCTCGCTCGGCGTCGACACGGCGCCGCGCCTGAAGGTCCTCAAGGTCACCGAACCGCCGAAGCGCGCGGGCGGGATCAAGGTGGAGACCGCCGCCGACCTGGTCTCCAAGCTCAAAACCGAAGCGGGGGTGCTCTGATGGCCGTTCTCGTCATCGCCGACCACGACAATGCGACGCTGAAGGACAACACCGAAAAGACGGTGACCGCGGCGCTGAAGCTGTCCAGCGACGTCGACGTGCTGGTGGCCGGCCAGGGCGCCAAGGCCGTGGCCGACGCCGCCGCCAAGATCACCGGCGTGCGCAAGGTGCTGCTGGCCGAAAGCCCCGAGCTGGGCGAAGGCCTGGCGGAGAGCATGGAAGCGCTCGTCGTCCCGCTGATGGCCAATTACGACGCGGTGCTCACGCCGGCCACCAGCCAGGGCAAGAACTTCAGCCCGCGCATCGCCGCCAGGCTGGACGTGGCGCAGATCTCCGAGATCGTCGACGTCATCGACGCCAACACCTTCGTGCGGCCGATCTACGCCGGCAACGCGCTGGAGACCGTGCAATCCTCCGACGCCAAGAAGGTGATCACCGTCAGGCCCACCGTCTTCAAGGCGGCGGCGGACGGCGGCTCGGCCAAGGTCGAGACCATCCCCG
>NZ_JAQGIZ010000096.1 GCF_028290885.1 Phenylobacterium sp. | reverse complement strand
GCAAGCGCTTGCGGCTGACTCTGGCGAACTTCGGAATCGATGAGGACACTAGCAAGTATATGTTTCTAGTGTGCTTTCTTGGATTTGAAGTTCGCTCGGCGCGTGGCGCGTGAATGAGGCGAACTTCAAATCCAGCACACTAGCCAGGGCGCGCCAGCCGCGGCCCGCGCCTAGGGCCGCGGCTCGATCAGATCCCAGCGGTTGCCACAGAGGTCCTCGAAGACCGCCACCGTGCCGTAGGGTTCATGGCGCGGCGCCTCCAGGAAGCGGACGCCGGCCGCCTGCATGCGGGCGTGGTCGGCGGCGAAGTCGTCGGTCTGCAGGAACAGGAACACCCGCCCGCCGGTCTGGTCGCCGATCCGCGCCGCCTGCGCCGGGTCGGCCGCCTTGGCCAGCAACAGGCCCGCGCCGCCGGCCGCCGGCGCGACCACCACCCAGCGCTTGCCGCCGCCCTGGTCGACGTCGGCGACCAGGGTAAAGCCGAGCTTGTCCACGAAGAAGCCGATGGCCTCGTCGTAGTCGCGGACCAGGAGGGCGGTGAGGGTGAGGCGCATCGGCATCGGGAAACCTCAGAGGCTGGCGGCCACGGCGCGGACCAGGTCGCGCATCCAGACGATGGCCGGCTCTGCCAGGCGGTCCCTCAGGTAGAGCAGGCTCACCTCCACCGACGGTGATTCGTAGGGCGGCTCGATCAGCTTCACCCGTCCGCCCTGCGCCGACAACAGCGCCAGACGCCGGGGGATCAAGGTCGCCATATCCGTCCGGCTGGCGATGGCCAGGGCCGTGAAGGTGTCGGGGACCGAAGCGCCGATCCGGCGCGTGAGGCCGCGGGCGGCCATGGCGGCCTCGAAGGCGCCGGCGTCCTCCCAGCTCGCGCGGCTGACGAAGGGGCGCCGCTCGCCGCCTTCCTCGATCAGCCCAGGCAGGTTGCGCGCGATCACCACGTGAGGCGTCGAGACCAGGGCCTCCAGACCGATGGCCTCGCCCTGGAACGCCGGGTGCCCGGCTCGAACGACCCACACCAGCTTCTCCGTCAGGAGGGTTTCGCGGGCGAAGCGCTCCGGCGCCGCGAGCACGCTGCCGACCAGGAAATCCACCCGCCGGGCATCTAGCCGCTCGAGGATGTCGAGCGCCAGCTCGGCGATCATCAGTTCCGACTGCGGGGCGACCTGCGCCAGCCGGCTCGCCAGCGGGGGGGCCAGGATCGCGCCGACGTAGGCCCCGGTCACCACCGCGAACCGCCGCTCGCTGGTGGCCGGATCGAAGTCGGAGGGAGCTAAAGCCGCCTGCAATTGGTTGAGCGCCGCATGCACCTGCGGACCCATCTCCACTGCGCGCGGGGTCGGCTGCATGCCGGCCGGTCCCCGTACGAAGAGCTCGTCGGCCAGCACGTAGCGCAGGCGGTTCAGCGCATGGCTGACCGCCGACTGGGTGAGCCCGAGCCGCGCCCCGGCGCGGGTGACGCTGCGCTCCTCCAGCAGGACGTCGAACACGCGCAGGAGGTTGAGATCAAGGTTCATGAATCATGTGCATTTGATGCGTGACAACATATCATTTTGATCATCGATGGGGCAGCTCTATCTCAGGCGCTACGGGAAAGCCGGCGCGGCCATGCAAGGTCAGCGCCCGCTGGCCCGTTTGCGGCATTTTACGAGTGAAAGGGGCTCGCCACGTGAGCGAACCTGAAGTCATCCCGCTTCGCGGAAACGCCGAGGTCGACCCGAAGCCGCAGCCGGGCTTCCTGCGCCGCTGGCGCTGGCCGCTGATCGTCGGGGGGCCGCTGCTGATCGCCCTGATCGTGGCCTATTTCATCCTGACCGGCGGCCGCACCCAGACCACCGACAACGCCTATGTGCAGATCGCCAAGGCGCCGGTCGCGCCCTCGATTGCCGGCCGCGTCACCGACATCTACGTCCACGAAAACCAGTTCGTGAGGCGCGGCGAGGTGCTGTTCCGGCTCGACGCGCGCGAAATGCAGGCCAACGCCGAGGCCGCCGCCGCCCAGGTCGCCAACGCCTCGCTGCAGGTCCAGGCGCTGCGCGCCAGCTACCAGCAGCAGCAGGCCATGGTGCAGGCGGCCCGCGACACGCTCGCCTACGCCACGACCGAGGCCGCGCGCCAAAAGAACCTGGCCAACGTCGGCGTCGCCTCGCAGGCGCAGGTCGACCAGGCCGTCCACGCCTTGCAGGCGGCACGCCAGCAGCTGGCCAGCGCCGAGCACCAGGCTGCCCAGGTGCTGGCCAACCTGGGCGGCGATCCGAACCTCGCGCCGCAGTCCGTGCCCGCGGTCATGCAGGCCGAAGCCCAGCTCAACCGCGCCAAGCTCGACGTCGTCTACGCAACCGTCGTCGCGCCGTCCGACGGCGTCGTCACCCGCGTCGACCAGATGCCGGTCGGGACCTACCTCAACGCCTCGCAGACCGGCTTCTGGCTGCTGTCCGGGCAGCCCTGGGTCGAGGCCAATTTCAAGGAAGACCAGCTCCCTCACATGAAGGTCGGCCAGCCGGTCTCGATCAAGGTCGACGCCTACCCCGACGTCGACATCAAGGGTCACGTGGCGAGCTTCTCGCCCGGCACCGGCCAGGCCTTCTCGCCCCTGCCGGCCCAGAACGCCACCGGCAACTGGGTGAAGGTCGTCCAGCGCCTGCCGGTCCGGATCAGCTTCGACAAGCCGCCGCCCAGCATGGCGGCGCGCGCCGGCCTGTCGGCGAAGGTGACCGTCGACGTCCGTGCGCCGGGCCGCGCCGGCTAAGGGCCGTAAGCCCATGACCACCGAACAGGACACCCAGAACCGCTGGCCGATCACCATCTCGATCATGCTGGCGACGGTGATGAACTCGCTCGACACGACCATCGCCAACGTCGCCCTGCCGCACATCCAGGGCAGCGTCTCGGCGAGCAGCGACCAAATCACCTGGGTCCTGACCTCCTACATCGTCGCGGCGGCGATCATGACGCCGTTGGCGGGCTGGCTCTCCGACCGCATCGGCCGCAAGCGGATGTTCCTGATCTCAATCGGCGGCTTCACGGTGGCCTCGATGCTCTGCGGCATCGCCACCAGCCTCCCGGAGATCGTGCTCTTCCGCGTGCTGCAGGGGGTGTTCGGCGCAGCGCTGATCCCGCTCTCGCAGGCCGTGCTACTGGACATCAACCCGCCGGAGAAGCACGGCCAGGCCATGGCGATCTGGGGGGCGGGCGCGATCCTGGGCCCGATCCTGGGCCCGGCGCTGGGCGGCTATTTCACCGAGAACTTCTCCTGGCGGTGGTGCTTCTACATCAACCTGCCGATCGGCATCCTGGCGTTCCTGGGCGTCTTCCTGTTCATCTCCGGGGACCGGCTGACCAAGGCCAAGCGGTTCGATTTCCTGGGCTTCGGGATGCTCACCCTGTTCATCGCCGCCTTCCAGATGGTGCTGGACCGCGGGCCCAGCCAGGACTGGTTCCAGTCCAAGGAGATCTGGACGGAGACGATCCTGGCCGCGGTCGGGCTGTGGGTGTTCGTGATCCACACCTTCACCACCGACCATCCGTTCTTCGACAAGGGGCTGATGCGCGACCGCAACTTCGTCACCGCCAGCTTGTTCGGGTTTTTCGTGGGGATTTTGCTGTTCTCGACGATGGCGCTGCTGCCGCCGATGATGCAGACGCTGATGGGGTATCCGGTGCTGACCTCGGGCCTGGTCAGCATGCCGCGCGGCATCGGCTCCTTCGTCGCCATGTTCGCCGTGGGCCGGCTGATCGGCAAGGTGGACACCCGGCTGATCCTGTTCGTCGGCCTCATGATCAGCTGCGTGGCGCTGTGGCAGATGATGAACTTCGACCTCTCCATGGGGGTCGGGCCATTCATCAGCTCCGGCATCATCCAGGGCCTGGGCGTGGGCCTGCTGTTCGTGCCGCTCTCGACCCTGGCCTTCGCGACCGTCCCGCCGCACCTGCGGCCGGAGGGATCGTCGGTCTACACCCTGGTGCGCAACCTGGGCTCCAGCGTCGGCATCTCGATCATGAACGGGCTGGTGGTCGCTAACACCCAGACCATGCACTCATCGCTGGCGGCCAAGATCATCCCTTCCGATCCGGTGGTCCGCGCGACGCTGCCCAGGATGTTCGATCCCGCTACCCCGGCGGGGATCACCGCCCTCAACGCGGAAGTCACCCGACAGGCAGCCATGGTCGCCTACGTCGACGATTTCAGACTGATGTTCATCATCACCATCGCCTGCATGCCCATGCTGCTGCTCATGCGCAAACCGCGGCCGGTCGGCGGGGAGCCAATTCATGCCGTTATCGACTAGATCCCTCCGCCTGCTGGCGGCCACAGCCTCGGCGCTCGCGCTCACCGCGTGCGCGGCCGTGGGCCCGAACTTCAAGACCCCGGAGGGGCCCAAGGGGCCGCCCGCGGGCGGTTACGCCATGGCCGGCGACGCCGTCGCGCCCGGCGTCCGGCTGAGCCCCGATGCGCGGGCGGCCGGTCCGTGGTGGCAGGCGTTCGGCTCGCCGGAGCTGGACGGCGCGATCCGCCAGGCCCTCGCCGACAGTCCGACGATCGCCGAAGCCCGCGCCGCGCTGGAGAAGGCTCAGGCCGACGCGCGCGCCACGCGCGGCGCGCAGTTCGTGCAGGTCGACGCCAACGCCTCGGCGGAGCGCGAGCGGATCAACCTCCAAGCGTTCGGCTTCAGCGGCTTCCCCGGGCTGCCGCCCATCTCGAATCCGACGCTCAACCTCTACCAGATCGGCGGTTCGGTCAGCTACGACCTCGACCTGTTCGGTGGCAAAAGGCGTGCGACCGAGCAGGCCAACGCCAGGGCCGACTCCGCGGCGCGCCAGGCCGACGCGGCCTATCTGACGCTCTCGGGCAACATGGCCATGCAGGCCATGAGGATCGCCAGCCTGCGCGGCCAGATGGCGGCGGTGCAGGAGATCGTCGCCGACGACCAGCGGGTGATCGACATAATCCGCAAGGCCGAGGCCGCGGGCGGGCAGGCGCATTCGGCGGTGTCGGGCGGCGTGGCCCAATTGGCCGAGGACCAGGCCCTGCTGCCGCCGCTGCAACGCGACCTCGACGCCGCCCGTCACCAGATGGCGCTCCTGGCCGGCAAGTCGCCCGCCGAGTGGACCGCGCCGGACTTCGACCTGGCGAAACTGACCGCGCCGGCCGAGGTCCCTGTCAGCCTGCCCTCCCAACTGGTCCGCAACCGGCCCGACATCCTGGCGGCTGAAGCCGACCTGCACGCGGCGACCGCGGCGATCGGCGTGGCGGTCGCCAACCAGTATCCGGACATCAAGCTCTCCGCGGTCCTGACCCAGGAGGCCATCAAGCCCGGCGACATGTTCAGCGCCGGCGCCTCGGCCTGGACCCTCCTGGGCGGCGTCACCGCGCCGATCTTCCACGGCGGGACGTTGAAGGCCGAGCGTAGGGCCGCCGAAGCGGACGCACGCATCTCGCTCGCCCGCTACCAGCAGACGGTGCTGCGCGCCTTCGTTCAGGTCTCTGACGTGCTCTCCAACCTGGGCACCGACCAGACGGCGATCGAGTCGCTGAGGGCAGCCGAGTCGGCCGCCCAGGCCTCGGCCACCGACGCGCAGAACGCCCTTCGCCTGGGCGGCGGGCCGATGATGGACGTGGTCCAGGCGCAGCGCACGCTCAGCCGCGCCCGCCGCGCGGTGGTGGAGGCTCAAGGCCGCCGCTACAGCGACCTCGTCGAGCTCTACGCCGCCACTGCCGCCGATTGGCGCACGGCGGCCCGCTAGGAAGTCTGCATCGCCCGCCGGTGCGCTACAGGGGGAAACTTCAGACCCTCAGGCTCTTGCGCTCGCCCCCTGGCTGGCTTCCGTCGCCAGTCGGCCGGTCAGTTCGGCCATGTGGTCGAAGTCCGCCTCGAAGGCGCCGAGGCCCTGCGTCAGGCCGCGCAGCTCGGCGATCAGGCCCTGGCGCTCGGATTGCGGGAGGTAGGCCTCGATCCGTTCCCAGCCGCGCCAGTCTTCGCGCGGCGCAAGCCCCAGGATCTGGCCGCGACGGGCGGTGAGCGCGGAGGTCACGTTGGAGGCGCTGGGCGAGGGCGAATAGACCGTCAGCTTCTCGATGGGCTCCAGCAGGATCGCGCCGCAGCCCGGCAGGCCCTCCTCCATGGCGAGGCGACCGGCCAGGCGGAAGGCCATTTCGGAGGAGTCGACGCTGTGGGTCTGGCCATCGACCAGGGTGACTTCGAGGTCGGTTACCGGGAAGCCGAGCTGGCCCTTCTCCAGCCCGTCGCGGACGCCCTGCTCGACGGCCGGGATCCAGTGCTTGGGCACCGCGCCGCCGACCACGCGCTGGCTGAACACCAAGCCCGAGCCGCGGGGCAGGGGCCTGATCTCCACCGTGACGTCGGCGAATTGGCCGTGGCCGCCGGACTGCTTCTTGTGCCGCGACCGCTGGGTTGCGCCGCGCTGGATGGTCTCGCGATAGGGGGTCCTGGGCTGCTCGGTGTCGATCTCCACGCCGAAGCGGCGCCTCAGCCGCTCCAGGGCCAGCCGCACGTGGCCCTCGCCCTGGCCGGCCAGCAGCATCTGGCGGGCCTCCGGATCATGGGTCAGGCGCAGGCCAGGATCTTCCTCGATCAGCTTGCTGAGCGCCCCGGAAAGCCGCACGTCGTCCTTGCGGTTGCGGGCCGACAGCGCCACCGCGAACAGCGGCCGTCGCGGGCTCGCCGCGGCGCGCACCGCCTGCGGGCGTCCGGTGGTCGACAAGATCTGGCCGGCGTGCGCCGCCTCCACCTTGCCGATGGCGCAAACCTCGCCGACGGCGGCCTGGGTGATCTTCTTGAGCGCCGCGCCCTGCACGGCGACGAGCCCGCCGGCCCGGCAACGCTCGCCGTCCGGCAGCACGAACTCCGCGCCGTCCGCCAGCGGATCGCCGAACACCCGAGCGTAGGCGAGCTTGCCCGACTGGCCGGCGTAGGCCGCCTTCAGCACATAGGCGCCGGCCTCGACGCCCAGGCGTTCGGCGGCCCGGTCGGCTGGCGGGGTTTCGTGGCGGAGCGCCTTCAGGAGGCGGCGCACGCCGAAGCCGTTCTGCGCGGAGCCGAAGAACACCGGCACGATCAGCCCCTCGTTCATCTCCCGCACCAGGTCGGCGAACACCGCGTCGCGGCTGGGGGTCACGTCGGAGAGCAGTTGTTCGAGGAGTTCGTCGTCGAAGTCGGCGATCTGCTCCAGCATGTGGAACCGGGCGTCGGCCTCGGCGTCGCGCAGGTCGCCCGGGATGTCCACCTGGGTCGAGGGCTCGTTTGGGCGGTAGACGAAGGCGCGCTCAAGGGCGAGGTCGATGAAGCCCGAGACCTTCTCGTCTTCCCAGGTCGGGATCTGGCGGGCCACCAGCGGCGCCGAACTGACCGGCGCGAGCGCGGTCAGGAGTTCGGCCAGCGAGCCGCGGGCCTGGTCCATCTTGTTGATGAACAGCGCGTGGGGAACGCCCAGCCGCTCAAGCTGGCGGAGCGTCGGCTGCAGCAGGGCGGCCTTAGCGGGATCGGGCTCGGCGACCACGACCGCCAGGTCGACCGCGGGCAGGGCCGCGTCGATGTCGGCGCAGAATTCCAGGGATCCCGGGCAATCCACCACCGAGTAGCGGTCGCCCATGAAGTCGAAGCCGGCGAGGTTCAGCTCCACCGAGTGGCCACGGGCCCGCGCCTCGGGACTCGAATCGCCGACCTTCTCACCGCCGACGCGGCGGTCGACGGCGCCGGTGACCTGCAGCAGGGCCTCCATCAGGGTGGTCTTGCCGCTGCTTGTGGGGCCCACGAGCGCCAGGGCGCGCACGGACCCCGCTGGATGGATTGGCATGGTCATTCTCCCATCACCTCGGGCGCCAGGGACGCGGTCGCGGATGGAGCGCGTCCATGGCGCGGTTTTGGGACGGTCGCGGACCGGTCCAGGGGCTCGCGCCGCCCTGCTGACGAAAACCTTACGCCCGGACTTCCGGCGCGCCAGATCACGAACGCGTGGGCGGAATCAGCCGGCCGCGAGCCTGCGCCTGCGGATATTGCCTGAGGCTAGGTGTTGCCGATCAGGGCGCGGATCGAGCGGAGCTCGTCGAGGGCGCCGGGGCGGCCGGCGCGCGCAAACTCCACCAGCTCCTCCACGGCGCGCAGGGTGCGGGTCTTGGTCGGCGGGCGCCCGCCGCGGCTGCGGTTGAGCCGCAGCGCCCGGCGCTTGAGCACGGCCGGCAGGCTGGTCTCGTCGAGCCATGCCGAGAGCGCCTGACGCAGGTCCCACTCCGATCCCTCGGCGCGCGCTTCGATGCGGCGAATGGCGCCGCTCTCGTGCGCGAACTCGATCAGCGCTCGGGCCTCCGAGGCGCAGCGCTTGAGCGTGGTGGACGAGATGTCCCGATCGTTGGCGATCTCCGCGGCGGCGGCCTCAAGATGGCCCAGCGGTTCGGCCGGCTCGGTCAGATCGAGGAAGATGGCGAGCTCTGCGATGTCCTTGGCGAAGCTGCGGCCAGCCTTGCTGGCGCCCTGCTCAGTTCGGAACGCGGATTTTTCCATGGAAACGCCACTGCCAGGGTTCACTGATGACCAGCAGGCTTAGGCGCAAAGTGTTATAAAATCCATATAAGTTTTGTGAACCTGACCCGAGAAAAGCGGTGACGTCTACCTAATACCGTTACGCGAGATTTCCTGAAGCCGATGTGGTCGGCTCAGAGCGGCGCGCAGGCTTCTTCCAGCCAGCCGCGGACGTCGGCGGGGACCTGCGGGCCGACCACGGACAGGACGCGGGCGTGGTAGGCGTCGAGCTGGGCGCGTTCTTCCGCCGTCAGCATGGCGGTCTCGATCAGGCGCCGGTCGATGGGGGCCATCGTCAGGGTCTCGAACCCCAGCATCGGCCGCTCGCCGCCCTCGATCATCGCCGGCTCTGTGACGAACTGAAGGGTTTCGATGCGGATGCCGTAGGCGCCTTCCTTGTAATAGCCGGGCTCGTTGGAGACGATCATCCCGGGCCGCAACGCCACCGCATTCGGCGCCTTGGCGATCCGCTGCGGGCCCTCGTGCACGCCGAGATAGGAGCCGACCCCGTGGCCGGTGCCGTGGTCGTAGTCGAGGCCGTGCGCCCAGAGCGCCGTGCGCGCCAGGGCGTCCAGCGCCGATCCGCTGGTGCCCGCCGGGAACCGCACGCGGGCCAGCGCCAGGTGGCCCTTCAGCACCAGCGTGAACCGCTCGCGCATCTCCGCCGATGGCTCGCCGATGGCCACGGTGCGGGTGACGTCGGTCGTGCCGTCCAGGTACTGGGCGCCGGAATCCACCAGCAGCAGCGAGCCCATCTCGGCGCGCTTGTTGAGCCGCAGGTTCGGCCGGTAGTGGACGATGGCTCCGTTGGAGGCCGCCCCGGCGATGGTGTCGAAGGAGAGGTCCTTCAGCGCGCCGGTTTCTTCCCGGAACGCCTCCAGCTTGGAGACCGCCTCGATCTCGTCGGGCGGATTGACCTGCCCCTCGGTGGCGACCCAGTGCAGGAAGCGCGTCAGGGCCGCGCCGTCGCGGGCGTGGGCGCGCTTGGTCCCCTCGATCTCCACCGCGTTCTTGCAGGCCCGGGGGGTGACGCAGGGGTCTTCGCCGCGCTGCACCGCGGCGCCGGCGCTGCCCAGCGCCTCGAAGTACCAGGATGAGGATTGCGCCGGATCGACCAGCACGGTCTTGCCGCGCAGTTCGGCCAGCGCCTGCGGCAGGTCGCCGGGCGTCTCCAGCCGCACTTCGTTGCCGAGCCAGGCCGGCAGGTCGGGTGTCACCTTCTGCGGATCCAGGAACAGCCGCGCCGAGCCGTCGGCGCCCAGGATCGCCTGGCCAATGGGCAGGGGCGAGCGGATGACGTCCCCGCCGCGAATGTTGAACAGCCAGGCGATGGAGGCCGGGGCGGTGATCACCGCCGCTTGCGCGCCGCGGTCCGCAAGGCTCTTGCCCAGCCGGTGACGCTTCGAGGCGGATTCCTCGCCGGAATATTGCAGCGGGTGCGGCACCACCGGCGCCGTCGGTTGCGGGGGGCGCGCCTGGCCCCAGGCGGCGTCCAGCGGATTGGGCGTCACGGGCCGAAGCTCGGCGCCGACCTTGGCGGCGGCGGCCTTCAGCCGGTCGAGCGCGTCGGGGCTATGCAGGCGCGGGTCGTAGCCGATCACCTGGCCGCGCCCGGCGGCGGCTTCGATGTAGGCCGGCACGCCGCCCTCCACGAGGTCGCGGATCTCGAACACGCCCTCGTCCACCTGGTCGCGGACCTGCAGGGTGTAGCGGCCGTCGACGAAGATCGCGGCCTTGTCCTTGAGGATCACCGCCGCGCCGGCCGAGCCGGTGAAGCCGGTGGCCCAGGCCAGCCGGTCGTTGGCGGCGGGCAGGTACTCGTTCTGGTGCTCGTCCTCGTGCGGGGCGACGAAGCCGTCGAGCCCTTGATCGGCCATGGCCTTGCGGATCAGCGGCACGTGCTTTGGCCCGAAGGAGCGGTCGGTGGATTCATCGAAGGTCTGGCGCATGGCTTCGGATGTAGTCCCTTCGCGCGCGGGGGCAAAGAGGCGGGGGACCTGCGCTTGCGGCCGAACCGCGTTCGGGCTATCCGCAGCTCATGGTCCGTCGCGCCAGCCAAGCCTGCTCGAACTCCTTCGGTCCCACCTGGGGTCCGGGTTCGCGCGGCCTTGCCTAGCCGCTGACGAAGACCGCGACCCCGCCGAACCGGCAGGGTCGCTGATGACGCCTTCTCCTGCCGCCGACCTTGCAGCCCCAACGAGGAGACGACGATGACTGAAGACCTCAAACCCTGGTTCCCGATACGCACCGCGCGGCTCCTGTTGCGCGAGTTCCGCGACAGCGATTTCGACGACGTCCACGAATACGCCGCCGACCCTGAGGTGGCGCGGTTCATGGATTGGGGCCCGAACGCGCGTGAGCAAACCCTCGAATTCATGGACCGCAAACTGCAGGAGCAGACCCGCTGGCCGCGCGAGGAGGTGTCGCTTGCGATCGAGCATCTCGCCGACGCCCGGGTGATCGGCTCAATCCGCCTGGCGGTCAGCGACCGGGACAACCTGGCCGGCGACTTCGGCTACAGCCTCAACAGCGCCTATTGGCGGCAGGGCTACGCGACCGAGGCTGCGCGCGCCTTGGTCGACGTCGGGTTCAAGACCCTGGGGCTGCACCGCATCTGGGCCGAGTGCGACGTGGAGAATGTCGGATCGTGGGGCGTGATGGAGAATCTGGGCATGCGGCGCGAGGGGCATTTCCGGGACGGCAAGCTGATCAAGGGCGCCTGGCGCGACCGCTACCTCTACGCCCTCCTGCAGCCGGAGTAGATTTCACCCGGATAAAATTGACAGGCCGTCGCCGGCCGTCGTAGAGGGCGGCGATGGACAAGCAGAGCCGCCGCCAGGTCGTCCGGGACTACAAGGAGCGCAAGGTCAGCCAAGGGATATTCGCCGTGCGCTGTGCCATGACCGGCGAAGCCTGGGTCGGCCGGTCGCGCAACCTCGAGCAGCAGAAGAACGGCATCTGGTTCGGCTTGCGCGCCGGCGGCTACGCCAACCCGGCGCTGCAGGCGGCCTGGACGGCGCACGGCGAGGCGGCGTTCGCCTTCGATGTGCTGGAGGCGATCGAGGCGGACGACCTCTCCGCCTATGCGCGGGACAACCTCCTTAAGGAGCGCCATACGCACTGGCGCGCGGCGCTCGGCGCGACGAAGATCGTCGGCTAGAGCGCCTCTATTGCGGCGGCGCCTGGGCGGGCTCGGCCGACGATGCGTCGCGGGCGGCGGCGTCCGCGTGGCTCGCCGCGGCCGCGGACCGGTCGGCGGCCGCCTGGGCGGCGTTCTGGGTCGCGCGCATGTTGCTCTCGGCGGCGGATTGGGCAGCCTGGCTCGCCTGCACGGCGGCGACCTGGGCGCCGCTGGCGGCGCTGTCGGTCTGCGCCTGGGCCGCGCCCTGGTCACGGGCGGCCTGCAGGTCTGTCGACGACGGCTGGCCGTTGTTCAGAAGGAAGATGACGCCGACGACGGCCATGATCGCCACCACGGCGGCGATCCACCAGCCCGCGCTGCTGGATGAGCGGACGGCCCGCACCGTTTCCCGGCGCACCGAACCCGGCGTCTCGATCGTGCGTTCGACGTAGTCCTGGTCGTTTGACATCGCGCTCTTCCTTGCCGGCCCAGCGTGGCCGTTCGGCGACGGAAACGCGGGCTCGAAGAGCAAGGTTCCGCTTAGGCGCGGCGCAGCACCAGGGTGGCCCAGGCGTCGCGATGCAGCCGCCGCTCGAGCCGAAAGCCGCGCGAGACGTAGGCCGCCAGCACCCGCCGCTCCTGAGTCCGAAGCAGGCCGGAGAGGATGGCGACGCCGCCCGGCTTCAGTGCGCGCCTGATGTCCTGGGACAGGGCCACCAGCGGCGGGGCCAGGATGTTGGCGAACACCAGGTCGTAGGGCGCCGGCCTGCGGACCCGGGCGTCGTCCAGGCCGCTGGCGTGCACGAAGCGGGCGCGGGCGCGGTTCAGCCTGGCGTTCTCGTTGGCGATGCGAACCGAGGGGCCGTCGATGTCGGTGCCGAGGGCGATAGCCGATCCGGTCCGCGCCGCCGCGATGGCCAGCACGCCGGTGCCGCAGCCCACGTCGAGCACCCGGCCGAACCGGCGGCGCTTGAGAAGGCGGTCGTATGCCAGCAGGCAGCCCACCGTCGTGCCGTGGTGGCCGGTGCCGAAGGCCGCGCCGGCCTCGATCCGCAGGTTCACCGCGCTGGGCGGCGCCAGGCCCGTGTCGTGCGCGCCATAGACGAAGAACCGGCCGGCGCGCACCGGCGGCAGGCCGGAGAGCGCCATGGCCAGCCAGTCGGCGTCGGCCAGCTTCTCGGTCGCCACCCGCAGGGCAGGGAACCGGGCCAGGGTGGCGGCCAGGGCGGCCTGTTCCTCCGTCGAGGTCGGGAAGGCGTCGATCCGCCAGACGTCGCGGTCCTCGTCCTCCTCCAGGATGGAATAGGTCAGCGCCTCGGTGGCGGGCTCGGCGTCGATGGCGGCCGCGGCGGCTTCGGCCTCGGCGCGCGGGCCCCGGGCTACGGTCTGGACGGCGTCGGCGGTCATCCGCGGCCTCTAGCGGGCGGCGGCGCGAAAGGCGAGAGGCTTCAGTCGGTTGCGGCCGGCGCGGCGTCGTCGGATTCGGAAACCTGGGCGCCGCCAAGCGAGGGATAGCCGTGCGGGGGCGGCGGCGGGTCTGCATAGTCGGCGCGGGCCACGGTGACGGGCTCTTCCGACGCCTCGTCGTTGCGGGCGACCTCGCGGGCCGGCGCCGAGACCGCGGCGCGCTCGTCCGGCCAGGCCGCGGCCTTCTTCCAATCCGTGCCGAGCACGTAGTCGGGGAGCTTGGCGCCGTAGCTCGCGAAGGTGGTGCCGGGGTCGAAGGGGCCGGTCGAGCGGGCGCCGCTCCAGTTGGCGAACATCTGCGGTCCGGCGGGCCGGCCGTCGTCGGCGGCGCCCAGGTTCGGCCGCATCGCGCCGCCCAGCAACACGCCGCCGACCAAAGCCGCCGCCGCGCCTGCGAACAAAACCTTCACCGACATATCCCATCTTCCTCGAAGCGATCGGGCCTAACAGCGTGCGGACGCGCGATTGGTTCAGCGCTAAGCTGGCGCCATCTGTCGGCGGCGGGGGCCGCCGCCGCGGGAGAGCCCTGGATGAGCAAGTATAATCCCCTCTCCGCCCGCCTGGCCGGCCACGCCGGCCCCGAATGGCGCGCGAGCTTCGCCGAGCTGGAAAAGGTGCTGGGCTTCCCCCTGCCCAAGGGCGCCAGGACGGGCAGGGCCTGGTGGCGGAACGACGCGGACGCGCCGCACGTGCGCGCCTGGACAGGCTTGGGCTGGGAAGCCGGCGAGGTCGATCACGTCGCGGGCCTGGTCACCTTCCGCAAGATCGCCGCGCCCGAATCCACCGGCGCCGGGGAATTCCAGCCGCCGGCGCGGGCCGCCGACGACACCCCCGCCATCCTCAAGCGGTTGGAGGCCACCCCCAAGTGGAACCTAGCCCTGGTGGCGGGCGGTCTCATGATCGCCGCCGGGCTCAGCCTGTTCGCCATCCGGGGGTGGATGCGGCGGCGGTAGTTCAGCCTTCCCCCGGTACGGGGGGAAGCCGCCTCACCCCTTCTCGACGAAGCTGTCGATCACCTTCTTCTCGCCGGCCTTTTCGAACGCGACGGTGAGCTTGTTGCCCTCCACGACGGTGACGGCGCCGTAGCCGAACTTCAGGTGGAAGACGCGGTCGCCGCGCTGGTAGTCGCTGGCGGCGCTCTCCGCCGAGGTGGCGACCAGGCGGCCTTCGCCCTCGATGACCTGCTGGCGGCCGGGGTGGCTGCCCTTGTAGCCGGCGGTCTGGGCGCGCCGCCAGCCGGGGGAGGAATAGCCGGCCCCAAAAGAGGGGCTCTCGTCCCAGCGGCTGCCGTGCTGCTGCATCCCGGGCCCGCCGCCGTAGTAGCCGGTCTCCGAGGAGGCCTCGACATTGGCCAGCGGCAGTTCGTCGACGAAGCGGCTGGGCAGCTGGCTGGTCCATCGGCCGTAGACCTGGCGGTTGGCGGCGAAGGAGACGCGGGCCTCCTCCCGGGCGCGGGTGATGCCGACGTAGGCCAGCCGCCGCTCCTCCTCGAGCCCCTTCTCGCCCTTCTCATCCATGCTGCGCTGGGACGGGAAGACGCCTTCCTCCCAGCCGGGCAGGAAGACCAGCGGGAACTCCAGCCCCTTGGCGGAATGTAGCGTCATGATCTGCACCGCGTCGGCCTGCGGGCCGCGGTCGAGGTCCATGACCAGGGAGACGTGCTCCAGATAGGCCTGCAGGGTCTCGAAATTGCCCATCGACTGGACGAGCTCCTTGAGGTTCTCCAGCCGGGTTTGGGCGGTCGGGCCTTTGTCCAGGCGAAGGGCGTCGGTGTAGCCGCTCTCCTCCAGCACCGCCTCCATCAGGCGGGGATGGGCCGTGCGCTCCGCCTCGGCCCGCCAGCGGTCGAGGTCGCGCAGGAAGGTCGCGAGCGAGGTGCGCGTGCGGGCGGCGAGTTCGTCGGTCAGCACGAGCTGGCGCGCCGCGACGACGGCCGGGACGCCGCCCAGCCGCGCCACCTGCAGCAGCTTCTGGACGGTGGTGTCGCCGATGCCGCGCTTGGGCACATTGACGATCCGCTCGAAGGCCAGGTCGTCGTCCGGCGACTGGATCAGCCGCAGGTAGGCGTGGGCGTCGCGAATCTCGGCGCGCTCGAAGAACCGCGGGCCGCCGACCACC
>NZ_JAQGIZ010000080.1 GCF_028290885.1 Phenylobacterium sp. | reverse complement strand
CGGTGGCGGCGGCCACATGGGCGGCGGCGGTGGCGGCGGCCATGGTGGCGGCGGGGGCGGCGGGCATGGCGGCGGCGGGGGCGGCGGTCACCGCTAGCCCATAGGCGCCTTGCGAAAATGACGTCGGCCACGCGATCGCCGCGGTGATTTCGGCGCGCGTGGCCGACGCCCCCTTGTCGGAGCGAGATCATGAAAACGGTCGCCCAGCCGTTCTACTGCATGGTGCGCCGGGGCCCGTTGCCCCCGTCCATTAAGCCGCGCGCGACGAACCCTCGCCGGCCCTCGGCATGCTGACGCTCGCAAACTTCTGGGCGGCCGTCCTGGCCCTTGCGCTGCTGATGTATGTTCTGCTCGACGGGTTCAACCTGGGCGTCGGCATCCTGTTCGGCTTCACCCGCAGCGAGGACGCGCGCCGCAACATGGTGGCGACGATCTCGCCGATCTGGGACGGCAACGAAACGTGGCTGGTGGTCTCGGGCTCGGTGCTGTTCGCCGCCTTCCCGATCGCCTACGCAGCGCTGTTGTCGACCTTCTACCTGCCGCTTTGCCTCATGCTGGCGGCGCTGATCCTGCGCGGGGTGGCGTTTGAGTTCCGCCACGAGGCCGGGCCAACCATGCGCCGTGTCTGGGATCTCGGGTTCGGGGGCGGCTCGCTCATCGCCGCCTTCGTCCAGGGCGCCACGGTGGGCGCACTGGTGGCCGGCCTGCCGATCGGACCGGACGGGCGATTCATCGGACACGGCGCGTTCGACTGGCTGTCGCCGTTCGCCCTCCTCTGCGGCGTCGGCCTGTGCCTCGGCGACGCGCTGCTCGGTGCGGCCTGGCTGGTGCTCAAGAGCCAGGGCGAGGCGCGCGATCGAGGATATCGCCTGATGCCCTGGCTGCTTCTTGGCGTGCTGTGGTTCCTGACCTGCGCGTTTGCGGTCTCATTCGGAATGCACCTGGGGGTCATGCACCGCTGGACCGAGCGGCCCTGGCTGATCGCCTTTCCGGCCATCGGGCTGCTCGCCGTGGCGGCCTTGCTGCTCGGCGTCCGCCGACGGCGCGACGCCTGGCCCTTTGCCGCAACCTCAGTGATCTTCGGCGCAGCGTTCGCCACGCTCGCCGCGTCGTTCCTGCCCTATTTGGCGCCGTTCTCGATCACCATCGCGCAGGCCGCAGCGCCCAGCAGCAGCCTGTCATTCATATTCTGGGGCGCGGGTCTGTTCGTCCTCCCCGTGATGCTGCTCTACACCGTCGCGGTCTATATCGTCTTCAAGGGCAAGACGCCGCCCGCCGACTCCTACTGACAGCTCGCACCAAAGGCGCAGGGCCCCCGGCCTTCAGCGCGGCGGCGCCGGCCTGCCGGCTCATCGCGCTCAGACCTTCTCATCAGAACTCAGACGCGGGCCAAGGACCTCGGTCCCGGCGGGCCCGCATACTTCACGCCTCAGTACAGCAGCAGCTCCGCGTGACACCTCGGTGCTGCGAGTTGGCCTGAGTAGTCGCGACGGATGCGGCCGACTTCCAACGCCCCCGGTCTCATCCACGCATCCCCAATTTCAGGAGGCCCCAAGTCATGAAGATGCTTACTTCCTTCGCCGTCATCTCGGCGACCGCCGTGGCGCTGGCGGCTTGCCAGACACCGGCGGAACGGATCGGCTCCAAGGAAGACACCCTCGCCGCTGCCGGTTTCACGGTGCTTCCGGCAAACACGCCCCAACGAAAGACTGAACTGGCGCAGCTTCCGCCGAACAAGTTCGTGCCGAAGACCACCGGCGACACGACGCAGTACGTCTACGCCGACCCGGTCGTCTGCGGCTGTCTCTACATCGGCGATCAGAAGGCCTACGGCGCCTACAGGCAGGACGTCCTGGCCAAGAATATCGCCGACGAGCAGCAGATGGCCGCAATGACCTACCAGGACAACTGGGACTGGGGTGGTTGGGATTGGGGGCCCTGGGGCGGCGGCTGGTGGCGGCGGTAGCGGCCTGATCGGCGTCGCACCGCAGAGGCGATGCGGCGGACGTGCCGCCGAGACCTGGGCCGCGCCATCGCGGGGCCGGCGACGGTGGCCGGTTCGGAGTCCTCGCAAACGATCAAATATCGCGAGCGAGGACTCATCCCGCCTCGATCCCGGACTGTCACACCCGACTGACATCGACGATCGCCTGGGCGAAGGCCTGCGGCGCTTCCTGCGGTAGATTGTGTCCCACGCCGCCGCCGACGACGCGGTGCGCGTATTTGCCCACGAACTTCTTGGCGTAGGCGCTGACGTCCAGATGCGGCGCGCCGTTGGCGTCGCCTTCAAGGGTGATGGTGGGCGCCGATATGGCCGGCACCGCGGCAAGCCTCTGTTCCAGTGCGTCGTATTTCGCCTCGCCTTGCGCCAGCCCCTGCCGCCAGCGGTAGTTGTGGATGACGATGGCGACGTGGTCGGGGTTCTCGAGCGCGGCTGCGGAGCGGTCGAAGGTGGCGTCGTCAAATCGCCACTTCGGCGAGGCGAGCCGCCAGATCAGCTTCGCGAAGTCGCGCCGGTACTTGTCGTATCCCGCCTGACCGCGCTCGGTCGCGAAATAGAATTGGTACCACCATTGGAACTCGGCCTCTGGCGGCAGAGGTATCTTGCCGGCCGCCTGGCCGCCGATCAGATAGCCGCTGACCGAGACCAGGGCCTTGCAGCGTTCCGGCCAAAGCGCCGCGATGATGTCGGCCGTGCGCGCGCCCCAATCGCAGCCCGCAAGGATGGCGGTCTCGATCCGGAGCGCATCCATCAGGGCGACGATATCGACCGCGAGCGCCGCCGGCTGGCCATTGCGGAAGGTGTCGCCGGAGCGGAACTCGGTCGGCCCGTAGCCGCGCAGGTAGGGCGTGACGACCCGGTAGCCGCGGGCCGCCAGCAGGGGCGCAACCTCGACATAGCTGTGGATGTCGTAGGGCCAGCCGTGCAGCAGGATGACCGGCGGGCCGTCGGCGGGACCCGCCTCGGCGTATCCCACCTTCAAGAGGCCGGCCTCGATGCTCCTCAGGGGCCCGAACGACGCGCGGTTCGCCTGGGCGGGCCTGGGAGGGCTCGCCCGATCGACTCCGGCCGCGGCGGGGGCGCCGAGCCCGAGTTCGGCCGCCGCGGCGGTGATCACCGAAGCGCCCAGCAGCCGACGGCGGGATCGGTCGGGCATGTCGGCGGGCGGGATGGGAGCCGAGGGCATGGCAAGTCCTCCGGGGTGCGCGAAGCCTACAGCGCCTGATCTTCCGGCGGGGCCTCGGCGAGACGTTCACGCCAGCCTACGCCGCTCGGCGGCGGTCCCGAGGCGATACACGGAAACGTGCGAAACTGTGGCCTTCCGACCTTTGAACAAGCGCGCATGCTCGCCAATGAGGACGGTGCGCACGGCGGTGGGCGATCGAGCACGCGACGCTCGCTTGCGTGAGGCCGGCGGTCGGGAACGGCGCGTTCAACCCGCCGCCTGCTGAAGCGAAGCTGCCTAGGGCCGAGCGCCTGCAGTGAGCATGTCGGTGAGCGCGCGCTCTGATGTCGATCACGCAGGCCGCTCAGCGTTGGGTCGGGCGTTGAGCGGCGCCCGAGAGCGGATGGCGATCATTCACCGCAACAGGAGAATCATCCATGTCCGCAGCACAGCCGACACCCACGCGGCGCAGCTTGCTTGCCATCTCGGCCGCCGGAGGCGCGCTTGGCCCCGCCCTGTTCGCCGATCCCGGCCACGCCGAGGCCGTTGTGGCCGGTGGAGGCTCCTCCGCCATCCGCCCCTTCCGCGTCAACGTCCCGCAAGCCGATCTCGTCGACCTGCGCCGACGCATCGCCGCGACCCGCTGGCCGGAACGGGAGACGGTGAACGATCCCTCGCAGGGCGTGCAACTCGCGACGACGCGCAAACTCGCGGACTATTGGGCGAACGGCTACGACTGGCGCAAGGTCGAGGCCAAGCTGAACGCCCTTCCGCAGTTCGTCACCGAGATCGATGGGCTGGACATCCACTTCATCCACGTCCGCTCGAAGCACGAGAAGGCGCTGCCGGTCATCATCACGCACGGGTGGCCCGGCTCGATCATCGAGCAGCTGAAGGTCATCGATCCGCTGACCAATCCGACGGCGCATGGCGGGACCGCGGCGGACGCCTTCCACGTGGTGATCCCGTCGCTGCCGGGCCACGGGTTCTCCGGCAAGCCGACCACGACCGGCTGGGACCCCATCCGCATCGCGCGCGCCTGGGCGGTGCTGATGCCGCGCCTCGGCTACACGCGCTACGTGGCGCAGGGCGGCGACTGGGGCAACGCCGTCACCGAGCAGATGGCCCTGCAGACGCCTCCAGGACTGGTCGGCATCCACACCAACATGCCGGCGACCGTGCCGCCCGACATCGACAGCGCGGCCCTGGCGGGCTCCCCACCGCCGGCCGGCCTCTCCGCCGACGAGAAGCGCGCGTACGACCAGCTCAGCTTCTTCTATGCGCACGGTCTAGGCTACGCCCAGGAGATGTCGCATCGTCCGCAGACGCTGTACGCGATCGAGGATTCCCCGGTCGGCCTCGCCGCCTGGATGATCGACCACGACGAGCAAAGTTACGAGCTCATCGCTCGGGTCTTCGCCGGCCAGCCCGAGGGGCTCACGCGCGACGACGTCCTCGACAACATCACGCTCTACTGGCTGACGAACACGGCGGTCTCGTCGGCGCGCCTGTACTGGGAAAGCAAGCTCGCCTTCTTCGCCCCCAAGGGCGTCCAGCTCCCGACTGCCGTCAGCGTCTTTCCCGACGAGCTCTATGCGGCCCCGCGGAGCTGGGCGGAGAAGGCCTATCCCAAGCTCATCCACTACAACCGGCTCGACAAAGGCGGCCACTTCGCCGCCTGGGAACAGCCGCAGTTCTTCACCACCGAGATCCGCGCGGCGTTCCAACCCCTGCGCGCCTGAGGCTTGGCCGGCGCGGCGGCGGCTGGCCGCCGCGCCGTTCACGAAGCGCCCTTGCCAAGATTAGCTACGCCCAGTGGCGCTCGGTGAAGGTCCGCCGGGGCTAAGAGTGGAGACAAGTTGGCGTTAGACTGACAGCACCACCGATGGCCTGGGCGAGCGGTCAAGCCAGGCGAAGCCCTGAGAGGGGAAGCGGCATGGCGGCCCCGACAGCAAAGCCTGGGACAGCGCAGCCTTGGCCTACATCCGATGAGAGGTCGCGGCTGGAGGCGCGGCTTCCGACCTTGCTGAGCGTCATTGCGGGCATGGTCGATCTGACGTGCTTCCTGAGCCTCGGCAATGTCTTCACCGCCCACATCACCGGCAACCTCGTGGTGATCGCGGCCCTGGCTGTGCGCGGCGGCCCGGTCAATCTGGCTCAGGTCCTGGTCATCCCGGTCTTCGTCCTGGCCGTGGCCGGCGCCTGGTTGCTGTCCAGAGCATCGGGCCAGCGCGGCCCTGGCCTGGTGCGGCTGCTGCTTCTGGTTCAGCTCGTCCTGCTGACATCGGTTCTGATCTTCAGCGTCATCACCCGACCGTCCGCCAATCCGCACGGCCTGACGGCCGGCCTCGCCGCGGTGGGGGCCGTCTGCGCCATAGCGTGCCAGTACGTTCTCTTTCACGTGGCCCTGCCGGGCGGACCCTCGACGGGCGTGATGACCAACAACCTGACGAACGCCACGTTGTTTCTACTGGAAAGGTTCTCCCGGCCCTCGCCGTCGACCGCAGGCGCCGCCGCCGCGCCAGGCAACGCCCTTCCCCTCGTCATTGGCTTCTTCGGAGGCTGCGTCGTGGCGGCCGCGGCGGTGTCGCTGGTGGGCGACTGGGCCTGGTCATTGCCGGCCTCGTTGGCCGCCTTGGCCCTCGTGTTGCGCTAGTGTCCCGATTCCGCGCGCTTCCTACTCCTCCGCGGGCTGGAACACATGGTCGGCCTTGAGGTCCTGCTCGTCTGAATGGCGGTTCGGGCGCTGGCCGCCCAGCCTCGGGCGCCCTTCACCTTATTCGACCGGTCCGAACTCAGGGACCTGCCTGGGGCGGCGGGGTGTTCAGACCGCCGCCCAGGGCCGTGTACAGCGTCACCAGGTTGGTGGCCTTGGCAAGTTGGCTGGCGACGAGGGTCTGGCGCGCCGAGTACAGGGAGCGCTGGGCGATCAGGACGTTCAGATAGGTGTCGCTGCCCTGCTCAAAACGCAGCGTCGACAGACGAAGACTGTTGGCCCAGGCAGCGGTCAGGGCGCGCTGGGCGGCGAGTTGCTCATCGATGGTGCCACGCAGGGCCAGCGCGTCGGCCACCTCGCGAAATGCGGTCTGGATGGCCTTTTCGTAGTTGGCGACGCTGATGTCGCGCTGGGCCTTGGCGAATTGCAGATTGCCCCGGGTTGCGCCGGCGTCGAAGAGCGTCTGGCTGACAGCCGGCGAGAAGCTCCAGACGTGGGACGAGCCCTTGAACAGCGTCGACAGCGCCAGGCTGGTGACGCCGCCCGCGCCGGTAAGCGAAATGCTCGGAAAAAACAGCGCCCGGGCCGCGCCGATGTTGGCGTTTGCGGCGCGAAGCTGATCCTCGGCCTGCAGCACGTCGGGTCGTTCGAGGAGTACGCCGGAGCTGACCGCCGCCGGCAACCGCTCCAGCACCACAATGGGGTCGCCGATGCCGACCGGCAGCAACGCCTCGCCGACCGGCGCGCCCACCAGCAGCTCCAGGGCGTTCCTGTCCTGGGCGACCTGGGTGGTCAGGCGCGCCACGTCGAATCTGGCCTGATCGACGATGGTTTGCGCCTGGCTGACATCGAGCTCGGTATCGATCCCGTTCTCGAAGAGATAGGTCGTCACCTTCAGGGTCTCGGTTCCGTTCTTCAGGGTGTCCTCGGCGATCTGGAGTAGCGCTCGGTCGGAACCCAGGATGAGATAGTCAGCGGCGACCTCGGAGACCAAGGTGATCTGGGCGGCGTCGCGGGCCTGGCGCGTGGCGAAATATTGATCCTGCGCCGCGCGGGTCAGGTTGCGCACTCGATCGAAGAGATCGAGCTGATAGGCGCTGAAGCCGCCGGTGAGGGTGTAAAGCCGTTCGTTGAAGAACCCGGTGGAGCCGGGGAAAAGGCCGCCGGCGAGGACGGCGATCGGCTCCTGCGCGTAGGTGGCCGACGCGTCGCCGGTGATCGTCGGAAACAGGGCGGAACGCTGGATGCGGTGCTGCGCCCGGGCGGCGGCGATGTTGCCCACGGCCACGCGCAAGTCGCGATTGTTGGCCAGAGCCTCCTCAATCACCGCCTTCAGCTTGGGATCGGAAAAGAAGTCGCCCCAGCCGACCACCGGCTGGGGCGCCGCTGGCGGAGCCGGATAGGCCGGTCCGGTCGGGAACTGCGCCGGTGTCGGCGTAGCGGGGCGATGATAGGCAGGCGCGAGATCGATGCAGCCGCTCAACAAAGTCGCGCCGAGGACGAGCGTGAGCCGTGAGAGGGACGGGCGCATCTCATCCCGCCTCCGCCGTCGCGGCCTCGGCGGGCGGTTGATCCTGCCGGAAGACGCGCTTCACAACGGTGAAGAAGACCGGCACGAAGAAGATCGCCAGCACCGTCGCCGAGAGCATGCCGCCGATGACGCCGCGGCCGATGGCGTTCTGGCCGCCGGAACCCGCGCCATGGGACACGGCCAGCGGCAGCACGCCGAAGATGAAGGCGAAGGACGTCATCAGGATCGGCCGCAACCGCAGCTTGGCGGCGGCCAGCGCGGCGTCGGTGGCGTTCAGGCCCATCTTCATCCGCATCTCGGCGAATTCGACAATCAAGATGGCGTTCTTGGCTGAAACGCCGATCGTGGTGATCAGACCGACCTGAAAGAAAATATCGTTTTGGAGGCCGGTGAGGTGGGCTGACAGCAGCGCGCCGATCACGCCCAGCGGCACAACCAGGAGCACCGCGATCGGAACGGACCAGCTCTCGTAAAGCGCGGCGAGACAGAGAAAAACGATCAGCAGCGAAAGCGCGTAGAGCGATCCCGCCTGTCCGCTGGAAGCCTGTTCCTCGTAGGAAAGGCCAGTCCATTCATAGCCGATGCCCGGCGGAAGTTTTTTTGCCAGGGCCTCCATCCGAGCCATGGCCGTACCCGTGCTCTCGCCGGGCGTGGGCGAGCCCTGGATCTCCATGGCGGGCAGGCCGTTGAAGCGCTCCAGCCGCGTGGGACCATAGACCCATTGGCTGGTGGCGAAGGAGGAGACCGGGGCCATGGTCCCGGACGTTCCGCGCACGTAGAGGTTTTTCAGATCTTCCGGCTTGGTGCGATAGGGCGCGTCGGCCTGGACGAAGATCTTCTTGGTCCGGCCGCGATCGACGAACTGATCCACGAAAGCGCTGCCGAGCGCGGTGCTGACGGTGGTGTTGACGTCGGCCTGGGAAAGGCCGAACGAGCCGGCCGCCGCCTGGTCGATATTGAGCTTGAGCTGAGGCACGTCGTCGAGGCCGTTGGGGCGCACCTGCGCCAATCCCTTGTCCTTGTTCGCCATGGCCAGGAGCTGGTTGCGCGCGGCCACCAGCTTGGCGTGGCCGACGTTGCCAACGTCCTTCAGTTCGAAATCGAAACCGGTGGCGTTGCCCAGTTCGAACGCCGCCGGCGGCGCGAAGGCGATGACCTGGCCCGTGGTGATCTTGGGGGCCAACTGCGTGAACACCCGCTGGACCACGCCCTGAACGCTGTTGGCCTTGCCGGGCCTCTGCGACCAATCCTTCAGCGTCGCGAACCCGAGGCCGGTATTCTGGGCTATGCCGACAAAGCCGAAGCCGGCGGCGGTGAACAGCCCGGCGACGTTCCGCTTCTCGTCGACCAGATAGTGTTTGCGGACCTTGGACATCACGTCTTCGGTCTGTTCGGCGGTCGCGCCGGTCGGCAGCGTCACCTGGGTGAACAGGAAGCCTTGATCTTCGTCGGGCAGGAAACCGCCGGGCAGGGTGGAGAACAGCAGGGCCATGGCGCCGCCGATCAGGCCGTAGGCGACGAAGGTCCGCAGCCAACGGCGGTTGGCTGTCTCGACGCCCTTGCCATAACGGGCGACGCCGCGCTCGAAGTTGCGGTTGAACCATCCCGCAAAGCCCCTTTCAGGGCCGTCTGTCCTCGCCGGTTTGAGGATCGTGGCGCAGAGCGCCGGCGTGAGGATCAGCGCCACCATGACCGACAGCGCCATGGACGAGACGATGGTGATGGAAAACTGCCGGTAGATGACGCCCGCCGATCCGCCAAAGAACGCCATGGGCAGGAACACGGCCGACAGGACCAGGCCGATCCCGATCAGGGCGCCGGTGATCTCGTCCATCGACTTGCGCGCCGCTTCCTTCGGCGAAAGCCCCTCGGTATGGATCAGGCGCTCGACATTCTCGACCACCACGATGGCGTCATCCACCAGCAGGCCGATGGCGAGCACCATGCCGAACATGGTGAGGGTGTTGATCGAGAAACCCGCGGCCGAGAGAACGGCGAAACTGCCCAGCAGCACCACCGGCACGGCGATGGTCGGGATGATCGTGGCCCGCCAGTTGTGCAGGAACACAAGCATCACCAGGAAGACGAGCGCCACCGCTTCAAAGAGCGTGATCACCACATCCTTGATCGACAGGCTGATGAAGGGCGAGGTGTCGATCGGATAGACCACCTTGATATCGGGCGGAAACCCCGTCGACAGCTCGACCATCCTGGCCTTCACCGCCTTGATGGTGGCCAGCGCGTTGGCGCCGGGGGCGAGCTTTATGGCAATGCCCGTGGCCGGGTGGCCGTTGTAGCGGGAGATGAAGGATTCGGTCTCCGCCCCCATCGCGACGCGGGCGACATCGACAAG
>NZ_JAQGIZ010000116.1 GCF_028290885.1 Phenylobacterium sp. | reverse complement strand
TCTCCGGCCAGGTGATCACCGCCATCGCCATGACCGAGCCGGGCGCCGGCTCCGACCTGCAGGGCGTGCGCACGACGGCCAGGCGCGACGGCAACCACTACCTGGTCTCCGGCTCCAAGACCTACATCACCAACGGCCAGAGCGCCGACCTGATCGTGGTGGTCGCCAGGACCGACCCCGACGCCGGCTCGCGCGGCATCTCGCTGATCCTGGTGGAGGGCGACCGGGCCGGCTTCAAGCGCGGCCGCAACCTCGACAAGGTGGGCCAGAACTCGGCCGACACCTCGGAGCTGTTCTTCGAGGACGTGCGCGTGCCCATCACCAACTGCCTGGGCGAGGAGGGCAAGGGCTTCGCCTACCTGATGAACCAACTCCCGCAGGAGCGGCTGCAGATCGCCATCGCCGGCCAGGCCGGCGCCCAGCGGGCCTTCGACGAGGCGGTGAAGTTCACCAAGGAGCGCAAGGCGTTCAAACAGACGGTGTTCGACTTCCAGAACACCCGCTTCACCCTGGGCGCGCTGAAGGCCAAGCTGCAGGCCGGCTGGGCGCACCTCGACTGGTGCATGGCCCGCCACCTGGAGAAGAAGCTCACCGCCGCCGAGGCCTCGGCCGCCAAGCTCTTCCACACCGAGCTGCAATGGGAAGTCTGCGACGCGGCCCTGCAGCTGCACGGCGGCGCGGGCTACATGAACGAGTACCCGATCGCCAGGCTCTGGCGCGACGCCCGCGTGCAGCGGATCTACGGCGGAACGTCGGAGATCATGAAAGAGGTCGTGGCCCGGTCGATCTGACGCCGCGAAAGGCCGCCCGGCGTTAGCGAACGCCCAAGCGAATCCTCCCATACTGCTCCCAGACCGTGGGGTCATTGGAGACGCGCATGCGCAGGATTTGCTTGGTGCTCATGGTCGGCGGCGTGTGTCTTGGGCTCGCGGCGTGTGGCCACAACATGGAACAGCGGGCGGCCACCGGCGCCGCCACCGGCCTCTTGCTCGGCGGTCCCGTGGGCGCTGCGGTCGGCGCCGGCGTGGGTGCGGTCATCAGCAAGTCCAAGGACAAGTAGCCGCGCCCCTCAGACCCCCCGCGCGTGACAGGGGCCGCGCCGTCCGCTATCGGAGCGCTCCGAACTTTCGAGAGCTCAGGCGCGCCCGTGAACGACAAGAGCCAAGGCGAGGCCAATCACGGCGAGGGGTGGGCGACCGCCAAGACGCTGGCCGAGGCCCTGCCCTACATCCAGCGCTATGACCGCGCGACCGTGGTCATCAAGTACGGCGGCCACGCCATGGGCGAGGAAGAGGTCGCCAAGCTGTTCGCCGCGGACGCGGTGCTGCTGAAGATGCTGGGCGTCCACCCGGTGATCGTCCACGGCGGCGGTCCGCAGATCTCCGCCATGCTGGAGCGCGCCGGCGTCAAATCGACCTTCATCGACGGCCTGCGGGTCACCGACGAGGCGACGATGGAAGTGGCCGAGATGGTCCTCTCCGGGGCGATCAACAAGGAGATCGCCAACTGGATCACCCTCGCCGGCAAGGAAGCCGACGTGCGCGGCGTCGGCCTCTCCGGCAAGGACGCGCGGCTGATCACCGTCGAGAAGGTCACCCGCACCAAGAAGGATCCCGACAGCGAGATCGAGAAGCTGGTCGACCTCGGCTTCGTGGGCGATCCCAAGCGGGTCGATCCGAAGCTGATCGAGGCCCTGATCTACGCCGACGAGGACTACATCCCGGTGATCGCCCCGATCGGCGTCGCGGAGGACGGCCAGACTTACAACATCAACGCCGACACGGTGGCCGGCGCGCTGGCCGGCGCGCTCAACGCCAAGCGCATGCTGCTCCTCACCGACGTGGCCGGCGTGCTGGACGCCAAGGGCGAGCTGATCCGCCAGATGAGCGTCGCCGAGGCCCGTGCGGCCATCAGGGACGGAGTCGCCACCGGCGGCATGATCCCCAAGCTGGAGACCGCCATCGCCGCGGTGGAAGCCGGCGTCGGCGCGGTGGTCATCCTCGACGGACGCCGGCCGCACGCCCTGCTGGTCGAGCTCTTCACCGAGCACGGGGCGGGGACGTTAGTGTGCGAATGAGCGCCGATCTGCGGCACGTCGACACCTGGCTCTTCGACCTGGACAACACCCTCTATCCGGTCGAATCCGGCTTCATGGGCGAGATCGAGCGGCGGATGACGGCCTATGTCGAGCGCGTCACCGGCCTGCCGCGCGACGAGGCCTTCAAACTGCAGAAGAAGTACCTCGCCGACTACGGCCTCACGCTTGGGGGCCTGGTCGAGCACCACGGCGTCGACCCCGCCGACTTCCACAAGATCTTCCATGACATGTCGCTGGAGGCTCTCGCGCAGGACCCGGAGCTGGTCGCGGCCATCGAGCGCCTGCCGGGCCGCCGGCTGATCTTCACCAACGCCGACGACGTCCACGCCCGCCGCGTGCTGGATCACCTGGGGCTGAAGCATCTGTTCGAAGACGTCTTCCACATCGGCTCGGCGGACTATGTGCCCAAGCCCGCGCCCGCCACCTTCGAACGGATGAGCGCGGCGCACGCCATCGCGCCTGCCGCCACCGCCTTCTTCGAGGACTCCGAGCGCAACCTCGAGCCCGCCGCCCAGCTCGGCATGACCACCGTGCTGGTCGGCCCGCACGCGGCGGCCTCCACCGCGCCCTTCGTCGACTACAGAACCGAGAAACTCGCGCCCTTCCTGGCGCACGCCCAACTTAGGGAGGCCGCCTAGTGCACGACGACCTGAAGCGGGTGATCGAACGGGCCTGGGAAGACCGCGACGCCGTCACCCACGACACCCAGGGGCCGGTGCGCGAAGCCGTGCTGGAGACCATCGAGCGGCTGGACGCCGGACGCCTGCGCGTCGCGACCCGCGAGGCCGACGGGACCTGGGTCACCCACCAGTGGGCCAAGCAGGCGATCCTGCTGTTCTTTCGCCTGACCCCCAACGCCCTGGTGCACGCCGATGCGCCGGGGCCCTACTGGGACAAGGTCCCGTTGAAGTTCACCGGCTGGGACGCCGCCCGCTTCGAGGCCGCCGGCTTCCGCTGCCTGCCAGGCACGGTGGTCCGCAAGGGCTCGTTCATCGCCAAGGGGGCGGTGCTGACGCCCTCCTTCGTCAACATCGGCGCCTATGTCGACGAAGGCACGATGGTCGACACCTGGGCCACGGTCGGCTCCTGCGCCCAGATCGGCAAGCACTGCCACATCTCCGGCGGCGCGGGCATCGGCGGCGTGCTGGAGCCCCTGCAGGCCAACCCCACGATCATCGAGGACAACTGCTTCATCGGCGCCCGCTCCGAGGTCGCCGAGGGCGTCATCGTCCGCGAGGGCAGCGTGCTCTCCATGGGCGTCTACCTGACCTCGACCACCCCCATCGTCGACCGCAAGACCGGTGCGGTGATCACCGGCGAAGTGCCGCCCTATTCGGTGATCATGTCCGGCTCCCGCCCCAGCCCGCACGAGGGCATGCCCTCCACCTACTGCGCGGTGATCATGAAGACCGTCGACGAACGCACGCGCTCCAAGACCAGCATCAACGAGCTGCTGCGCGACTAGGTCTTTTCCGGATACGGCGTCCCGTCCCGGTGGCGGTAGATCTCCTCCCCGGCCCGCGCGATCATGTCGATGTCCGGATAATCGCAGCCGTCCTCGGCCTCGCGCCGCGACCCCACCTCCAGCAGCACCGCCTCGGCGTCCGAGCGGTTTTGCAGATGGTGGCCGTTGGGGGCGCCTCCTGGGAAGCCCGCGCAGTCGCCGGCGCGCAGCACCTGCTCGCCCTCGTCGGTGACCAGCACCACCTCGCCGGAGATCACCCAGACGAACTCGTCCTCGGCCGTGTGCCAGTGCCGCTGGCTCGACCAGACGCCGGGGGCCAGCCGCTGCAGGTTGACCCCGAACTGCGTCAGACCGGCCGCGTCGCCCAGCTTCCAGCGCTTGCGGTCGAGGCACGGCGCGTCATAGGGGGGCGGATAGCCGGTTCCGAAGCGGGTGGGGGCGGCGTCGATGTCGATCTTGGGCATGGGCTCATTCCGGTCTAGGACGGAGCCCAACTTAGCAAACGCCACGCCGGGGACGAGATTGATCGACGCGATCGAGCTGACACGGGAGCTGATCCGGCGGCCCTCGGTGACACCCGCCGATGCCGGCGCCATGCAGGTCGTCGAACAGACCCTGGCGGGCCTGGGCTTCGCCTGTCGGCGCATGAGGTTCGGCCAGATCGAGAACCTCTACGCCCGCTACGGGACCGAAAGCCCCAACCTCTGCTTCGCCGGCCATACCGACGTGGTGCCGGTGGGCGATCCGGACGCCTGGACCGAGGGCGCCTTCGACGCCGAGATCGTGGACGGCGTGCTGATCGGGCGCGGCGCCGTGGACATGAAGTCGGCCATCGCCGCCTTCGCCGCCGCCGCCGGCAAGGCCATCGCCGCCGGCCAGGTGCAGGGGTCTCTCTCGTTCCTGATCACCGGCGACGAGGAGGGCATGGCGATCCAGGGCACCAAGATGGTCGTCGAGGCGCTGGATATCGAAGACGAGGTGATCAGCCACTGCGTGGTGGGCGAGCCGACCTCCAGCGAGGTGTTCGGCGACATGATCAAGGTCGGCCGCCGGGGCTCGATCAACGCCGAGATCACCGTCACCGGCGTGCAGGGCCACGTGGCCTATCCGCACCGCGCCGCCAACCCGGTGCCGGTGCTGCTGCGCCTGCTGCTGCGCCTGCAGGAGCGGCAACTGGACGAAGGCTATCCCGAGTTCCAGCCGTCGAACCTGGAGATCACCCAGATCGACGTGCCGAACACCGCCACCAACGTGATCCCCGGAACCGCCCGGGCCCGGCTCAACATCCGCTTCAACCCCCACCACACCGGCGCCGAGCTCGCGCGCTGGATCGACGCGGAGGCTCAGGCGGAGGCTAGCGGCTTCCAGGGAACCGTCACCGTCGTCCCGCAGATCAGCGGCGAGGCCTTCCTGACCGAGCCCGGTCCCTTCACTGACCTGGTGGCCGGCGCGGTCTACGACGCGGCCGGTCGGTCGCCGGAGCTCTCCACCTCCGGCGGCACCTCCGACGCCCGCTTCATCCGCGCGCTGTGTCCGGTGGTCGAGCTGGGCCTGGTGGGCAAGACCATGCACCAGGTCGATGAGCGCGCCCCGGTCGCCGAAATCCTCCAGCTGCAAGCCGTCTACGAACTGCTGATCGAGCGCTACTTCGCGACGTTCGCGGCGGAGAGCTGACGAAAGTTCCCTTCTCCCCTTGTGGGAGAAGGTGGCCCGCGAAGCGGGTCGGATGTGGGGTTTCTCAGAGTCGGGGAACCGGGCCCAACTCGTCCAATGCGCCCAGGATACGATCCGCCACCAGGTCGGGCGCACTGCGGATTTCCTGATTGCTGAACCTCAGCACCCGGAAACCTTCGCCTCAAGCCAAGCGTCGCGGACAGCGCCGCGCTCCGGATCGTGAAAGGGACCGCCGGCTTCCACGACGAGACGATGCCTAAGGCACAGGAAGTCCAGGACGTAGGGCCCCCTCGGCGTCTGGCGGCGGAACTTCAGTCCGCCCAGCTTCCGCTGGCGAAGGCGGCTCCACAATAGCCTTTCCGTCGCGCTCGGATTGCTTCGTAGGGCGCGCGCCCGCTCGACCATCGCCTTGCGGTTCATGGCTAAGCTTGGGCGCGGCTGCGAGGATTTTCGACCCCACATCCGTCAGCCTTCGGCTGCCACCTTCTCCCACAAGGGGAGAAGGCCTCCTTATTCTCCCCCGTAGCTCACCCCCGTCAGACAAAGCCCCTCCGCGGGCGCGACCACCCCGCAGGCCTTGCGGTCTTTCGCTTCCAGCGCCGCCTTCAGGTCCCCCGCCGTCCAGCGGCCCAAGCCCACCTGCGCCAGCGAGCCGGTCATCGAGCGGACCTGGCGGTGCAGGAAGGAGCGCGCCTCGAACACCAGCACCACCTGCTCGCCGACCCGCTCAACCGAGGCGACGTCGAGGGTCTTCACCGGCGACTTCGCCTGGCAGGCCACGTCGCGGAAGGTCGTGAAGTCGTGATGGCCCACCAGCGCCTGGGCGGCCGCATGCATGGCCTCGGCGTCCAGCGGCGCCTTCACATGCCAGACGTAACCCCGGTCGAGCCCCGGCGGGCTCGGGCGGTTGAGGATGCGGTAGCGGTAGCGCCGCTCGACCGCCGAGAACCGCGCGTGCCAGCCCTCCGGCGCCACCTCGGCCGCCAGCACCACGATCGGCTCAGGCCGCAGGTGGGCGTTGAGCGCGTTGCGCACGGTCTCCGCCGGCCAGTCCTTCTCCAGGTCGATGTGCGCCACTTGGCCGGTCGCGTGGACCCCGGTGTCGGTGCGTCCGGCGGCGTGGACACGGACGATCTCGCCGCAGAAGGCCGCCACCGCCCGCTCCAGCGACGCCTGCACGGTGGGTAGCGCCGCCTGGGCCTGAAAACCGCAATAGGGGCCGCCGTCATATTCCAGGGTGAGCCGGTAGCGAGGCATCAGCCGAGCGGGGTCCCGGCGGCCACCGGCTGCCCGCGCAGGAAGGCCTCGGCGTCCTGCGGCGCGCGCCCCTCGCGCTGCACGCGCAGCAGCCGCACGGCGCCTTCGCCCGCCGCCACCAGCAGCCGGTCGTCGAGCACCTCGCCGGGCCGCCCCTCGGCGTCCTCGAAGGCCGAGAGCAGCGCCTTCACCCGCACCGGGCCCTTGTCGGTGGGCAACTGGAACCAGGCGCCGGGGAACGGCGACAGGCCGCGGATCTTGCGGTCGATCTCCGCCGCCGGCTTGGTCCAGACGATCCGCGCCTCCTTCGGCCGGATCTTCTTGGCGTAGGTGACGCCGTCCTCGGCCTGCGGCGTCTCCACCGCCTTCCCGCGCTCGACGTCGGCCAGGGTCCGCGCCATCAGCTCGGCGCCCGCGGCGGCCATCCGGTCGTGCAGGGTGCCTGCCGTGTCCAGCGGCCCGATGCGCACCGTCTCGCTGGCCAGCACCGGGCCTTCGTCCAGCCCCTCGGTCATCCGCATGACCTCGACGCCGGTCAAGAGATCGCCGGCCATGATCGCCCGCTGGATCGGCGCGGCCCCCCGCCAGCGCGGCAAGAGGGATCCGTGCAGGTTGAAGGACCCGAGCCGGGGCGCCTCCAGCACCGCGGCCGGCAGGATCTGGCCGAACGCCACCACGCAGGCCGCGTCGAGCTCCAGCGTGCGGAACGCCTCGATCTCGGCCGGGTCGCGCATGGCGGCCGGCGTGCGCACGCTCAGGCCGTGCTCTAGCGCAAAGGCGTGCACCGGCGAAGGCCTGAGCGCCTGGCCGCGGCCGCGCGGCGCTGGGGGCTGGGAATAGACGCAGGCGACCTCGTGCCCGGCCGCCACGATCCGGCGCAGGGCGGCGAGCGCGAAGTCGGGGGTTCCAAGAAAGGCGAGGCGCATGTGCGGCGGTTCTACCTGCGGGGGAGAAGCCGCGCAAAGCCCGGGAACCTCCGCTAAGCTTAACCGCTTGTTAACGGGGCCCGAAGGAACGCCGCATGCGCACCACCACTCTCGCCGTCATCCTGGGCCTCTGGCTCTCCGTGGCCGCCTGCTCGAAGCCGACGCAGGACAAGACCTCGCAGGACCTCAAGGCCGTGGGATCGGAGGTCGGCGCCGCCGCCAAGCAGGTCGCCGGCACACCGGCCGTCAAGGAGCTCGGGTCCGACCTCAAGCAAGGCGCCAACGAGGCCGCCGCCAAGACCAAGGTCGCCGCCGACGAAGCCGGCGACAAGCTGAAGGCCGGCGCCGCAAAGGCCGGCTCGGACCTCAAGTCCAGCGCCAAGGACGCCGGCGCCAAGACCGACGCGGCGCTGAACAACGCCAAGGACAAGGCTGAGTCGAAGTAGCGGCAGCTAGGCGCGCTTCTGTCTTCCCCCGGTACGGGGGAAGTGGCCCGACAGCGTTAGCTGGAGGGTCGATGGGGGAAGTCGAAAG
>NZ_JAQGIZ010000288.1 GCF_028290885.1 Phenylobacterium sp. | reverse complement strand
GAAGCCCGAGGTCATGTAGAGCTTGCCGTTGGCATAGGCCAGGCCGCCGCCGAAACCCTCGCGGTCGCGCCTGTTGTCGCCGGGGCGCATGTTGATGCGCCAGACCTGCGCGCCCGTCTGGGCGTCATGGGCGGAGACGTTGGCCTGGGCGTCCATGACGAACACCTTGCCGGCTGCGGAGACCGGCGGGGCGGTGATCAGCTGGCCGTCTTTTGAGGCCATGCCGAAGCCGCGCCGCCACGCGATGGTCAGGCCCGGCGCGGCGTTCAGGTTGCCCGTCGCCTGTTCGGGCGTGCCGCCGGGCAGCGGCCATTCGGCCACGGCCTCCGGCGGCGGCAGGGCGAAGTCCACGCCCTTCAGCGCCTCGGCCGGCTCCAGCTTCTGGTCGGCGGTGACGATGGAAATGCGCTCACCCTCGGTGGCGACCTCCTTCGGCCCGCCCTTGCCGCCGAACGGGTTGAGCTTGCTGATCGTCGAGCAGCCGCTCGCGCCGAGCGCGGCGACCAGCAGGACGGCGAGGAGAGACTTGCGGCTGGGCGTCATTGCGGGCCGGGCGCCTGCGGTTGGCCCTGGGGCGCCAGCATCGGGGCGCCGCCGGGAGCGACCATCACCGGCGGCGGCAGGCTCTGGGCCGCCTTCACCGCGGCGGGCACGGCCTTGGCGGAGCCGGTGTCGATCAGGTCCATGGCCGCCTTGGCTCGCTGGCGTGCGCTTTCCGGCGCGTCCGGCAGCAGGGAGACGACGACGAAGTCGCTGCGCGCGCCGGCGGCGTCGCCCTTCATCAGCTTGGCGAACGCCAGCGCTTCGCGCGCCTGCACCCGATACGGATGACCATCTTTCATCAGCGGTGACAAACGCCCCTCCACTTCCGCGAACGGAGCGGTGTCGAGGATCGCGAAGGCGGATTTGAGGCGCGCGGCGTCGCCAATCAGATCGTCGGGCGCCGCCGCGGCCGCCTGGTCGAACAGGCTCACTGCCGCCTTGACGTCCTCGGGCTTGCCGCCGGCGATCCTCGCAGCCCCAAGCTGCATCAGGGCCAGCGACTTGTAGGCCTTGGAGGGCGACTTGGCGACCTCGCCCCACAGCTGCACGGCCTTGGCCTGGTCGCCCTGCGCCAGGGCGGCGAGCGCGGTGGCGTATTGCTCCGAGGCCGTGCCGGTGACCTGCTGGTTGTACTGCTGCCAACCCCAGACCCCGAGCGCGGCCGCCAGCGCGGCCGCGGCCAGGGCGAGCACCCACGGCGCGGCCTTGCGGACAAGCGTCCGGTAGCGGTCGGAGCGTAGCTGCTCCTCGACCTCTTCAAACAGATCGGTCAATCGGGGACTCCGGACAGAATTTGGCGCCGCGTTTCAGAGGCCGGGAACCTATAGCGCGCCGCCTCGCGCCGCAACCGATCCTCCCCAACGCAGAAGGCGGGCCGCGGCGGCGGCGAAAGAGCTCAGATTTCGCCAATCACCCGGGTGAGCACGAAGCCCATCATGACCACCGCCATGGCCGCCGCGGCCCAGACCACGGCGCCGCCGCTGGAAACCGCCGCCATCCAGTCCGTGCCGGTGGAGATGTGGTTGATGCTGGAGGACAGCAGGCGCGCGGAGTCCCCGGCCGTCTCCACGCGCTGGAAGACGTTGGACACCATCAGCTGGCTCGCACCGATTATCCCGCCGACCACGCCCGCGGCGCCGATCAGCCAGCGGCGCGCGGTCCAGCCGGCGTCGAGCCTGCGCTCCACCCGAGTGGCGAACGGGCCCGCGTCGGGCAACTCCGGAGCCTCGGCGAAAAGCCGCTCGAGACGGCGCTCGAACTCGATCTCAACCATTGCCGCGCCTCCCTTCAAGAGCTGCGCCGTCGCCCGGCGCCAGTCGCGTTCTGAGTTTTTCCAGACCACGTTTGACATGGGATTTGACCGTTCCAAGCGGCAGGTTCAAGGCCTCTGACGCCTCACCGTGAGAAAGTCCGGCGCCGAAGCACATAGTCACGCAAAGGCGCTCCGCTGAACCCAGCGCCTGCAATGCGCCTTCCAGGTCGATGGCGGCGTCGGCGTCGCTGCGCGGGGTTTCGCCCTCGACCGTCTCGGCAGTCATCGCGCCCAGCCTGCGGTCGCGCTGCAGGCGGCGCAGGTAGAGCCTGGCCGCAATCTTCTTCACCCACCCGGCGAAGGTGCCCTCCCCGCGGAATTCCGAAATGCGCTCGAAGGCGGTCAGGAAGGCGTCCTGCGCCACGTCGTCAGCCTCCGCGCCTTGTGCGCCCATCCGGCGCAGCACGCCGCGCACGGCCGAGCCGTGCCTGCGCACCAGCTCTCCGAAGGCGCGCCGCTCGCCGGTCGCCGCGAGGCCGCAGAGCTCGACGTCGTGCTGGCTGGCGAACCGTGAATTTCCTGAGCCCGTCATGGGCTGTTCCCCCGGCTGCGCCCGCGTCTAAGCCTTGGTCCGGTTGATGAGGCCGAGCACAATGAAGGCCAGGCCGATGAACCCGGGGAAGGCGGCGCAGGCCACCAGCGGGAAGACCGCATCCGGTTCCTCGAAGCCCAGCGCGATGCCGAAGGCGGCGAGGCCGATGGCCACGCCCAGCCAGATGACGCCGATCCGCAGGTCGCGCCCCGGCGATGGCGGCGTGCGCATGGTGCGGACGTTGGAGGACATGGCCTCGACCACTTCCGGCGGCAGCGGTTGGCCCTTCTCGATGGCCAGCCGCAGGGTTTCCTGGAGCTTCTGCCGTTCCTTGCTGCGCAGGTAGGCCGGCACCAGCACCAGGGCGGCCACCAGCAGGAAAGGGCTGAGCGGCACCAGGATCCAAATGACTTCCAAGGTCTTCTCCTCTCTCGATCGTCGGCAGGCCGTTCCGGCCCGTCTCTGATGAGGAAGAGGCCTAGGCCGCGGCCGTCAGATGCAACCTATAGCGTGAAATCTTGGTCATGATTCCAGGCCCAGCGCCGAACCGGCCCGGCCGCCGAGGATCATCGCCGCGCAGGCCGCCAGCGCCACGGCGCCCAGCGCCGGCGCCAGTCCCTGCGAGATCGCCACCAGCGCCGGCTGCAGGACGGGCCAGAGCGCCCAGAGCGCACCACCGCCCAACAGGCTCGCGGCGGAAAGCAGCGCCACGTCCTCCTGGAACCGCCGGCGCATCACCTGCTCCATCACGGCCATCGAAAAGGGGGCGTCGAAGGCCGCCGGTTCGTCCTGCGCGAACAGGGCCTTCAGCCGCTCGTCAGCCTGCTTCATCGCACACTCCCAACGCTTGCAGGAGCCGCGCACGGCCCCGCGATACATGACTCTTCACCGTGCCGAGCGGCATGGCCAGCGCCTCGGCCGCCTCCGCATGGCTGAAATCCGCCGCCAGGCAAAGCGCGACGCAGGCGCGTTGTTCCGGCGGAAGCCCGGCCATCGCCGCCTCCAGCGCCAGTCGGTCCTCCGCAGCCGCCTCCGACGGCGGCGGCCGATCCGCCTCGTAGCGCACGGCCCGCGCCCGCTCGCGCCCCGCCGAACGCATGGCCGTCAGATGCTTGTTGTAGCCGATGCCGCACAGCCAGGCGCGCACGCTGGCCCCGGCCTTCAGGCGGCCGATCCGCGACCAGGCGGCGAGAAAGGTCTCCTGGGCCAGGTCGTCGGCCGCCGCCCAATCGCCGCAGGCGCGGCGCAGGAAGGCCCGCAGCGCCTGCTGGTGCCGCTCCACGAGCCGCGAGAAGGCCTCGGTCGATCCGCCCTGGGCGGCGGCGACCAAAGCCTCGTCGAGGCTCGCCGGGCTCATCTGTCGCGGTGGGTAGACGACAACACCGCGAACACCAGGTTGCCGAGCGCCACGACGGTCAGGATCACCGCCACCAGGCGGAGCGGACCGTCGGCGCCCGGCCAGTCGGACCAGTCCGAAGCCCACCAGAAGCCGGCCGCGATGGCGCCGGTCACGAACACGCTCCGCCACTGCCAGTAGGGGCCCCAGCGGTAGTAGTGGCGGTAGGCGCGGCGCATGTAGCGCGGGTGCATCCAGTAGCCGCCGTAGCCGTAGCCCGGATAGCCGGCCTGCCCGTCGTCGGCCACGTCCTCGCTCACGCCGCGCACCAGTTCGGGTGGCGGGTCCTTACCCTTCTCGGCATAGGACCTCAGCAGGTCCAGGTGGTCGCGGCTGCGTTTGTAGGCCAGCCAGCGGTCCCAGGCCCCGAACACGAAGGCGCCGATCGGAAAGAGCAGCCACCAGTAGCTGCGGAAGATGGTTTCCATGAGCTTCAGCTCCCTGAACCCGCGGCGGCCGAGAGATTGCCTGCACCGCCTTTGCCCCTAGTCGCCGCCGACCGGCCGATCGGATGCAGGCGCCGAGCCTAGTCCCTGCGCGCGCCCCTCGCCATGTAGGCCGCGTAGTCGGCTGCGTAGCGGGCGAAGGCGCGGGTGGCCTCGGCCTCCGCAGGGTCCACAGGGGCGCCGGATTGTGCGGTGTCGCCCTTGCGCACCGCGGCGGCGCGGGCGATCAGGCCGCGCCAGGCGGGGTCCAGCGCGCCTTGCGCCCAGGCCATGCTGGCCTTCTTCGAGGAAACCGCGCCGGTCGCGAGCGTGTGCAGCATCCGGCAGAACAGCCCGACCCAGAAGGCCTGCCAGGCCACCAGATGCATCGGCTGCAGGTCGAGGGACAGCACGAGCTCCATGGTTCGCCGCACTTCGGCCCGGAGCGCCTCGGGCGGCACGGGATCGATCAGCGCGCGTGGATGCGGACCGGCCAGGACCACGCCCCTTTCCCGCAGGCACCAGCGGACCACCTGGGTGTTGTCGTGCTCCGACCGCACCAGGGTCTTGGACCCGTGGTCCAGGTACCAGAACGGATAGGCCCGCGCCGGACTGCCGGACCTGCCCGGATCACCCCAGTCGGCCCTCGCGGCTCGCCGGGTGGATCCCGCGGCGTCTCGCTGCAGCGGCGCAGGATGGAGGCCGGGGCGTAGGAGCCTTCGAGGCCCGTGCGCCAGTAGGCGTAGGGCATTTGGTGGATCGCCGCGTGCAGCGCCTGGAACGGCGGCAGTTCGTCCCGCGTGATGTCGCGCGCCGTGACGATGATGAAGTCGCAGTCGCTGAACTCTGTGAAGTCGCCGACCGCGAAGGAGCCCTGCAGATAGGCGCCGACGAAGTTGTCGCCGAGCAGGCCTCGCGCGCCCTCCACCAGGTGGGCCAGGACGGCGTTCAGGTCGGCATAAGGCGTGGGCTGGACCGGGTTCAGGCCCGGGTCTTTCGGTGTGGGCATCGGAGCATCCGGTCGCCGACCTGGGCGATGGCTAGCCGAGCCGCGCGGCATAGGTCTCCGGCTTGAAGCCGACGATCAACCCGCCCTCGATCTCCAGCACCGGCCGCTTGATCATCGAGGGCTGGGCCAGCATCAGGCCGATGGCCTTGGCCTGGGTGAGGTCCGCCTTTTCGGCGTCGGGAAGCTTGCGGAAAGTCGTGCCTGCGCGGTTCAGCAGCACCTCCCAGCCCACCTGCCCGGCCCAGCCCTCCAGCCGGCCGCGGTCGACGCCCTGGGTCTTGTAGTCGTGGAAGGCGTACGCGACGCCGCGGCCCTCCAGCCAGGCGCGCGCCTTCTGCATCGTATCGCAGGCCTTGATCCCGTAGATCGTCACCGGCTGCGCGATCACGCCATCCCCGGAGCCGCGCCAGTGGGCGCGAGCCCTGGCCGATAGGCCCGCGTCGCCAGGTATCCCAACACGACGAACAGCAGCAGGGTCGCGCCCTGCGCCGCGGCGAAGGCCGGCTCCTTGCCGGTCGGCGCCAGGACGTGCAGCGGGGCGATCTTGTCGAACGCCTGCACGACCAGGACGAAGCAATTTAGGTAGAGCGCGAGGACGGCGGTGACCACATAGACCGGCCGCCAGACGCCGACGAGTTTGCGGCCGTAGAGCGCGAACAGCGCGACCGCCAGGACCACCAGCGAGATCACGCCCACGATGTGCGGCGGGCCGATGGCCTTGGAGTGGAAGAAGAAACCGGTGACGCTGGTGAGGACGGTGGTGAACAGGAACACCGCGGTCAGCAACTCCAGCTGGCGGTTTCCGATCATCGCGAACAGCACGGCCAAGCCGGAGACGATCGCGACCAGGCTGATGATGACATGGAGCGTGGTGAACGCCCCGACCGACATTCCGAGGATCATGGCTCTCGTCCCCCGAGATTTCCCCGCCCGCCTTTCGGACGGACTCCGACGTTATCACGCCTGCCGACCGCCAGACAGGGCAGGTTCAGCCGGCCAGGGCCCAGCGTCCCAGCACCTCGTGGCGGCCCTCGCCATGGATGCTGTCCAGCAAGACGAACTCCCGAACCCGCCAGCTCACCGGTTCGATGAACGCCTGCGGGGCCTCTATCCGGTCGCGCAGCAGAGTGAGATGAGGTTCGAAATCGCGCTCTCGCGGATGCACGAGGCGGGCCTCTGCGAGGACCCGGTGGATGGCTTCATGGAGCGCAAAGGCCCCCGCCACGCCTTCGTCGCCCCTCAGGACCAGCGCCCGCTGGCCGCCGCCGCGGCCCCAACTGCCCAGCCGATTGAAGGAAATCACAAACGGCCGCGCAGAAATCGTCCCGCAGGCTGCCACGGCCTTGGCGATCAGTCGCTGCGGCGGTTCCCGATGGCCGCCCAGGCCATTGAGGGATGTGTGGAGTCTTTCCCGCGGCGTCGGCCAACCCGTCATGCCATGACGCAAACGCTCCCCTTGCGCCAGACGATGGATCCCATCTGCCGCCGCCTCCGTCGGACGAACAGCGAAGAAGATCTTATGGCGAGCGGAGCCGTCGGCATCCGACACCGGGCTCAAAGAAAACAGGTCTGACACCGCCGCGCCGTCTTGCCTGCAGCGCGGAACCGCCGCGCCTCCTCAGCTCATCAGTTGAAACCCAAGGGTCGCGGCGGTCAAGAACAAACACGGAACTCCAACCACGGCCCTTCGGTCTCGTTCGACGGCCTACAGGTCCCAGCGAGCCATTGCCGGCGCGCAGTCTATGTCGCAGACTCGTGTTCGGCAGACCGCGAAATCGTCGAAGTCCCCATAGGGCGCGGCCACCACTGATCGCAGAGGAGCCGACCATGGTCGCCGCATCCCGATCCCTTCTACGAGCAGCCATTCTCTGGGCGGCGCTGATAGGCCCGCTCGGCCTCGCCGCCGCCGCGCCGCCGGCCGCGGAGGCGTCGTTCCTGGCCGAGAACAAGGCCGCGATGGGCAGGATGATGGCCGGCATGGACGCCAAGCCCACCGGCGACGTCGACGCCGACTTCGTGGCGATGATGATCCCGCACCATCAGGGCGCCATCGACATGGCGCGGGCGGAGCTGCGCTACGGCAAGAACGAGCAGCTCCGGCGCATCTCCCAGGGGATCGTGATCCAGCAACAGCAGGAGATCGCGGCCATGCGGCTCGCGCTGAGGGAACCGCGGCCGCCCTCGACCCCGGCGCCAGACCAACCCTCGCCGAGCCCGAAGTGAAACACGCTTCCCGCCTGGCCGCCCTCTCGTGCGCCACCGCGCTCGCGGCGGGGTCATCCGCCTTCGCCGGCCAGGCCCCCGGCGCCGCCGCCGACCCCGACGTGCCGATCAGCCATCGCGACCGTGTGTACGCCGCCGAGCAGTTCTCCAACACCGTCTCGGTCACCGATCCGGCCGACAACCGGCTACTGGGGGTGATCCGCCTGGGCGATCCGCAACCCGGCAACTTCAGCCCGCTCTACCGCGGCCAGGTGCTGGTCCACGGCATGGGGTTTTCGCCTGATCACAGGACGCTTGCCGTGGTGTCGATCGGCTCGAATTCGGTGACCTTCATCGACACCGCGACCAATGCGGTGAAACACACCACCTATGTGGGCCGCTCGCCGCACGAGGCTTTCTTCACCCGCGATGGGAAGGAGGTCTGGGTGACGGTGCGCGGGGAGAACTACGTCTCGGTGCTGGACGGCGCGACTTTCGAGGAGAAGGCCCGGATCGTCACCCCGGGCGGCCCCGGCATGACCATCTTCTCGCCCGACGGCCGCTACGGCTACGTCTGCTCGTCCTTCAATCCCGAAATCGACGTGGTCACCGTCGCCGACCACCGGGTCGTTGGCCGGGTGGCCCAGCCCAGCCCGTTCTGCCCCAACATCGCGGCCTCCCCAGACGGCAAGCAGATCTGGATCACGCTGAAGGACGTCGGCAAGGCCATGGCCTTCGACGCCCACCCGCCCTTCGCGGTGCTGAAGACCTTCGACACCGGCCCCATCACCAACCACGTCAATTTCGTCCGCAACGCCAAGGGCCAGTTCGCCTATGTGACGGTCGGCGGGCTGAACGAGGTGCAGGTATTCCGCACCGACGACTTTTCCAAGGTCGCGACCATCCCGGTCGGCAAGCTGCCGCATGGCCTCTGGCCGTCCGGCGACGGTTCGCGGATCTATGTGGGGCTGGAGAACGCCGATGCGCTGGCGGTCATCGACACCGCCGGCAACAAGGTGATCGCCAACGTGCCGATCGGCCAGGCGCCGCAGGCCTTGGCCTACGTCGCCGACGCGGTTCCGCAGGGCGATGGCTTGCAGAACCTGCAGCCGATCGGGGTCGCCGGCCAGGCCGCCCACCTCCTCCTGGCGGCGCCCGGGCGGCCGGACGCCGCGCCCACCAGCGTTAGCCTGTTCGATCAGGGCCTCATCCAGGTGCTGCAAGCCTCGGCCACCGGCCTCACGCCAAAAGCATCCTATGTGCTGGGCCTGACCGACCGGCCCGATGGCGGCGGCACGATCCAGCCGCTTGCGGCCTTCACCACCAACCCGGCCGGCGCGGCGATCGTCAACGCGGTCGGGCCCATCCGCCAGTTGGTGCAGGTCGGAGGCGGGGGGCCTCGCCGCTATCTGGTGATCGCGCCCGGAACGCTTGAAAGCCTCGGTGCTGCGGTGCAGGTGCAAGCCCAGGATTCAAGCGGGCGTTAGGGAGAGCGGCTCCGGGCGAACGCGATTTCGACCGGCGCAGCGCTGGATGCAGTCCGCCGAGCGGGCAACGCCGTGTGAACCGCTTCGATGGGCGGACTTGAAGGGACTGAGGTTCATCGGCATGGCTGCGGCGTCGAGCGTTCGGCGCACGACGGATATCGCCTTCGCTCGCGCCGATATCAGCCAGCGCCCCTTGTATGAATGCGGGCATATATCGACGGTCGGCGGCCTGATCCGCGCCGGCCTGGGGGTTAGTGCGCTCCCTGCGAGCACCTTACCGATGATCGGATCCTCAGAAGTCAGTAGCCGGCCGCTTATCAACCCGACCATTAGTCGAAAGATCGGCATCGTGACCTTGCGATCCCGAACCCTGTCGCCATCGGCAGAGGCGTTGATCGGTCGACTCAAAGACGCCGAATGGTCCGATCGGAGTCACGGCGCATTGCAGGCCGCCGGCCCTGAGTCAGCATGCGGCGAGTTGCTGTAATTGGGTTTCAGCCCACAAGCAGGCGTCGGCAACGTCAGCGACGGGGAATTAGCGAATCTCGGCGGGGTAGCTGGTCGTGTCCGCCGACACCAACGCGCGGGCCTACTCCATGATTAGGTCAATCTAGTTGTGGCGGCGGCCTAGACCGCTAGCGGTCCCGTCCGGCAGGGCCCTACCCGCGAGCGCGTCTCGCATGTGCTTTCGCGACTGGGCTGAGCCGGGATCGCCCCTAAGGATTCAGATTGAGCAGCGCCGGATCGCCGCCCTGGGCGGCGATGTTGACGCTGAGCGCGCGCTCGACGGCGTAGCGCAAGAGCGCGTTGGGGCCGCCGGCCTTGGGGCCGGTGCCGGAAAGGCCCTCGCCGCCGAACGGCTGGACGCCGACCACCGCGCCGATCATCGAGCGGTTGACGTACGCGTTGCCGGCCGGGACCGCGGCGCGCACCTGCTCGGCGAAGGCCTCGATGCGGCTGTGCACGCCGAGCGTCAGGCCGTAGCCCGCCGCCGCCAGCGGCGCTGCGGCGGCCTCGAGGTCGTGGGCGTCGTAGCGGACCACGTGCAGGATCGGCCCGAACACCTCCTTCTGCAGGAAGGCGGCGGAGGGGATCTCGGCGAGCACGGGGCCGAAGAAGTGGCCGCCGGTGGGCGCGGCGAGTTCGTGCAGGACCTTGGCGTCGCGGCCCA
>NZ_JAQGIZ010000287.1 GCF_028290885.1 Phenylobacterium sp. | reverse complement strand
GCTAATCCAACGCGGGCCGCTCCAATGGCGATAAATCTTTCCCACCCCTCCCGCTAAGAAGGGGGGCTCATACGGTATTAGCTGAAGTTTCCCTCAGTTGTTCCGTACCAAAGGGCATATTCCCACGCGTTACTCACCCGTCCGCCGCTCACCCGAAGGTGCGCTCGACTTGCATGTATTAGGCCTGCCGCCAGCGTTCGCTCTGAGCCAGGATCAAACTCTCAGGTTGAGTTGAGCACTGACCTAACGTCCTCAGTATCCGAAGATACTGACTGGCATAGTCATCTTTAGTTCTTGACGAGTTCCCATTCACATCGATGCCCAAAGGCCGAAGCCCAAGGGAATTGATATTCATGGTGTGTCTTCAAGAGACCGCAGATTTCGTCAGTGTCGAGATTGTCTGGTTAGGACAATCGCCAGGACACCGCCGCCTGCGTTTCTCTTTCCAATTCAACGATGTCAAAGACCCGATCGACTTTCGCCGACCCCACTGTTTAGCGCCGGTGGGCGGCGGAGGCGGCTATCTAGTTGCCGGTCTCTTAGGTGTCAATCGGTCCTTTCGGACTTTCGCGTCACACCCCGGATCGCTCCGGAAAACGGCGCAAAAACCACACCGGGCCGCCGAGGGGCAACCCTCATACAGTCGGTAGCGATTCGATTGAGGCTCGGGAAAATATCCATTCCCAGGAGAAAAGCAAGGGGCTTGTTACCCGCTTCCCGACCGCCTGGAACTGGCCCCGCCCGAGCGGGAGGCGCTATCTAGGGGCGGCGCCTGCGCCTGTCAATCACCGTCTGTCGGCGGAGTGAAATTCCCCTGTAGATTGCCTTGCCTTCCCCCCACCCCCGCGGCTTGTATGAAGGACGCCACGGAGGCGCGATGCTATCGCAAAAGGCCAGGTACGCGCTGCGCGCGCTCGTCGAGCTGGCCCGCGCCGAGGGCGGCCAACTCACCGCAGGCGAGCTCGCCTTACGCGCCGACGCGCCGCGCAAGTTCCTGGAAGCCATCCTGCTGGAACTTTCCCGCAACCGGCTGGTCACCAGCCGCCGCGGCAAGTTCGGCGGCTATACGCTCGCGCGGCCCGCCTCGGAGATCAGCTTCGCCGCAGTGATCCGCGTGGTCGACGGGCCGCTGGCGCTGGCGCCGTGCGTCAGCCCCGCGCTCAACTTCCGCAAGTGCGACGATTGCCCGGACCGCGACCTCTGCACCCTGCGCGAAGCCCTGCTCAGGGCCCGAGACGCCACGGCCGAGGTGCTGGAAGGCTACACCCTGGCCGACGCCGCGGCGTCGGCCGGCGGCGATTCCACGGGTCAACTCGCCGCGATATAGGCCTTCAGCCCGTCGGCCTCGGCTTCCACCTCGGAAATCTTCGACTTCACCAGGTCGCCGATGGAAACGATGCCCACCAGCCGCTCCTTCTGGCACACCGGCAGGTGGCGGATGCGCCGGTCGGTCATCCGGGTCAAAAGCGAATCCACGGTCTCGCCCGGCTGGGCGAACAGCACGTCGCGGGTCATGACGCCGGACACCGCCTGGCCGAGCGCCACGGCCCCGCTCTCGGCCAGGGCGCGCACCACGTCACGCTCGGAGACGATCCCCACCACCCGCTCGGCGTCGAGCACGACCAGCGCCCCGACCCGCCTGGAATGCAGCAGCGCCGCCACCGCGGAGATGGTTTCGCTCGGGCCGACCGTGAACACGGTGTCGCCCTTGGTCCTCAGGATCTGCGAGACAAGCATCGGATGTCCCTCGCTCTCTCTCTCTCTCTCTTTAACTGAGCGAACAGCGTCGCCCAGAACGGCGGGCGCTTCAATGCACGCGCACGTGAGAAACGCTCAGGGAGAGGGCTGGGGTCCCTCGCCGTGCGGCGCGAGCCGGGCGAACGGGCCGATCAGCAGTACGCCCGCGGCGAAACCCACCAGGTGCGCCTCCCAGGCGACGCCCGCGCTGCCGGCGCCCGGCAGGAACGAGCCGCCGACCAGGGCGATGATGGCGTTGATGATCAGCCACGCGGCGCCCATACTGATCACCGGCTTGGAGAACATCGGCCCCGGCCGGCCGCCTCCCCCGATCAGCCGCGCCGAGGCCCCCATCAGGCCGGAGACCGCGCCGGAAGCGCCCACGATCAGCGCCGGGCTCCCCGGATGGACCGCCGCGAAGCCCAGGTTCGCCAGCACGCCGGTCAGCAGATAGAAGCTGAAGAACAGCAGGCCGCCCTCCAGCTTCGGTCCGAACAGCCTGGCGAGCGGCGTCGAGAAGGCGAGCGCGAAGGCGCCGTTCATCATCGCATGCGCCCAGCCGCCGTGCAGGAAGATGGCGGTGATCACCGTCTCCCAGCGCCCGGGAACCAGGTTCGCCGGCGCGAAGGCGTAGGCGTTCTCGATGGCGTCCACCGGAAATTGTCTCTGGATCGCATAGCCGCCGACGATCAGGATGGTGACCGCCACGGCCTGCCAGGGCGCGTTGAACACCGGCTCGCGCACAGGCCGACCATCGGGTTTCTGCTGCGGCGGGGTCTCTTCGAATGGCGATTCGGTCATCGGCCTCATTTAGGCGCTTTGACGCAGATGCGCGACTGCGGCGCCGTCTTGCCTTGCCGCCGCCACTTGGCTTGGCGATGGTGCGGGCCCTTGTCGGACGCCATCAGGACTTTTCTATGATCCGTACCCTGCGCGCGAGCCTGGCGCTTGCCGTCGCGCTCTCGCTGACCACCTCCAGTTTCGCCCTTGCGGTCGGCCTGCCGCACCTGCCGAAATTCGGCGCCGAGGCGCAGGCCGCACCGCAGAAGCTCGCGCCCGGCGAATGGCCGCAGGCGCACTCCGACGTGCCCGCCGATCCGGACATCCGCTTCGGTTCGCTGCCCAATGGCATGCGCTTCGCCATCCGGCGCCAGACGATCCCCGCTGGCGAAGCGGCGCTGCGCCTGCGTTTCGACGCCGGCTCGCTGATGGAGACCGACGCCCAGCAGGGCCTCGCCCACTTCCTCGAGCACATGGCCTTCAACGGTTCCAAGGCCGTGCCAGAGGGCGAGATGGTCAAGATCCTCGAGCGCCTGGGCCTGGCCTTCGGCGCCGACACCAACGCCCAGACCGGTTTCGACCAGACGGTCTACAAGCTCGACCTGCCGAAGACCGACGAGGACACGGTCGACACCTCGCTGAAGCTGCTGCGCGAGGCGGCCTCCGAACTGACCATCGCGCAGGCCGCTGTCGACCGCGAGCGCGGGGTGATTCTGTCGGAGGAGCGCGCCAGCGACAGCCCAGCTTACCGGGTCTACAAGTCGCGCCTGGAATACCTGCTGGCCGGCCAGCGAATGCCGGACCGCGAGCCGATCGGCAAGGTCGACATCATTCAGAAGGCGCCGGCCGACCTGATCGCCGACTTCTATCGCCACTACTACCGCCCCGAGCGCGCGACGATCGTCGCGGTGGGCGACTTCGACCCCGCCGCCATGGAGGCCAAGATCCGCGCCCGCTTCGGCGACTGGAAGGCCAACGGCCCGGCCGGCCCCGAGCCCGACCTCGGCAAGATCAAACCGCGCAAGACCGACGCCAGGCTGCTCGTCGAGCCGGGCGCGCCGCTCGGCCTGCAGGTCACCTGGGTGCGGCCGCCGGACCTGCGGCCCGACCGCCTCGCCAAGCGCCGGAGCGATGTCGTCGAAGGGCTCGGCTTCGCGGTCCTCAACCGCCGGCTCTCGGCGCTTAGCCGCTCGCCCCACCCGCCGTTCATCGCCGCCGGCGCCTTCAAGACCGACCAGGGTCATTCGGCCGAGGTCACCATGCTGAACCTGATCGCTCAGCCCGACGGCTGGCGTGAGGCCCTGGCCTCCGTCGATCAGGAAGAGCGCCGCGCCGTGCAGTACGGCGTGCGCCAGGACGAGCTCGATCGCGAGATCGCCGAGGTGCGCGCCTCGGCCCAGGCCGCCGTCGCCGGCGCCGCCACCCGCCGCCCCGCCCAGATCGCCGACGAGATCGTGGGCTCCGTCGGCGACCAGGAAGTGGTCACCAATCCCGCCGAGGACCTCGCCTTCTTCGAGGCTACCGTGAAGGGGCTGAAGGCCGACGCGGTCTCCTCGGCGCTCAAGGCGAGCTTCGCCGGCGAAGGGCCGTTGGTGTTCATGTCCTCGCCCAAACCGGTGCCGGGCGGCGAACAGGCGATCCTGTCCGAATACGCCTCCACCCAGAAGGTCGCCGTCGCCGCGCCGGCCGCGCCACACGAGGTCGTCTGGCCCTATGCGAGCTTCGGCACGCCCGGCAAGGTCGTCGAGACCAAGGAGGTCGCCGACCTCGACACTGTTTTCGTGCGCTTCGAGAACGGCGTGCGCCTGACCGTGAAGCCCACCAAGTTCCGCGACGACGAGGTGCTGGTCCGGGTCAACATCGGAAACGGCCTGCAGGACCTGCCCAAGGATCGCCAGAGCCTCGCCTGGTTCGGCAACGCCTTTACGGAGGGCGGCCTCAAGCAGATCGACAACGAGGACACCGAGCGGGTGTTGGCCGACAAGGTCTACGGCGCGCGCTTCGCGGTCGGCGAGGACGCCTTCGTGCTCTCCGGCTCCACCCGCACCGGCGACCTGCCGACGGAGATGCAGGTGCTCACGGCCTACGTGGCCGATCCGGGCTGGCGCACGGAAGCCTTCAAACGGCAGCAGACCGCCGGCAAGACCGTCCACGAGCAGATGGAGGGCACCGACGGCGGGGTGATGAGCCGCGAGCTCTCCGGCCTGCTGCACGGCGGCGACCGGCGCTTCACCTTCCCCAGCCGCGACGACATCGCCAAGGCCCAGCCGGCGGATCTGGAGGCCCAGGTCGCCCCGCACCTTGCGAAAGATCCACTCGAGGTGGTGATCGTGGGCGACATCACCGTCGACAAGGCGGTCGACGCGGTCGCCCGCACCTTCGGCTCGCTGCCCGCCCGCCAGACGCCGGCGCCGGTCCCCGCCGGCCAGCGCCTCGTCCCCTTCCCGGCCGCCACCGCCCAGCCGGTGGACCTGACCCACAAGGGCCGGACCGACCAAGCCATCGGCTACGTCGCCTGGCCCACCAACGACCTCTGGGCCAATCCGCAGCAGGCGCTGGAAACCGACATCCTGGGCGAGGTCTTGGGCCTGCGGCTGATCGATGAACTGCGCGAGGCCCAGGGCGTCACCTATTCGCCCTCGGTGAGCTACGCCCATAGCCTGACCTGGACCGGCTGGGGCTATCTGGCCGCCAGCGTCGAGGTGCCGCCCGCCAAGCTCGGCGGCTTCTACAACGACGTCGCCAAGATCGCGGCCGACCTGCGCACCAAGGATGTCACGCCGGACGAACTGGCGCGCGCCAAGAAGCCCCGCATCGACCGCCTGGAGCGCTCCCGCGTCACCAACCAGTACTGGCTGTCCGAGCTCTCCGGGGCCCAGGCCGAGCCGCGTAAGCTCGACTTCATCCGCCACATCATCCCGGGCACCGAGCAGGTCACCGCGGCCGACGTCAAACACGCCGCCGAGCTGGTCCTGAAGGACAACAAGGCCTTCAAGCTCGAGGTGAAGCCGGAGAAGTAGGGAAGAACCTGTCGCTTCTCCCCTTGTGGGAGAAGGTGGCAGCCGCAGGCTGACGGATGAGGGGTCGCGCTGCCCTTTCCGCGCGACGGTCGGCGCGCTGGTGCTGCCACCCACCAGGGTCCGCACGAGGCGTCGACGCCCCGCAGCCCTGAACCCTGCCCTCGGCGTCAACCACCGCCATGGGACAGTACCATCGGGTGATGGATCGCCTCGCCGATCTTGCGGATCCAAGTGTCGCGGCTAGTTAGGCCGAGCCGACCGTTCGAATCGCCATTTTCGGAACGCCTGACGGGCGAGGCCCAGCAAGACGAGGGCCCCCACGACCAACCAAATCCTGTTCCAACCCGCCAGCAAATTAACCCGCCTGCTCAGGGCCACCATGCCAACGGAGAGGCTAGCGGCCGATCCGCCGAGATATCCCCAGGTCAATCGCTGCAGTATCACGCGGCGAATTCATCCCTAGACCGCTCTGGAGCGACTGTGGAGCGCGTCGCGAGCTTCCGGGCCGGCGCGTTCCACGCCTGTTGCCAGCCCAGCATGTAGAGCGCCAGGACAACGCCCAGGCCCGCATATATTGACCATTGGCTCAGCTCACCGTCCTGCATCGCCACCCATATCGTAAGCGGAAGGACGAAGACGACAGTCCCAACCAACAGACCCCAGTACAACCGGCCGAGGTTGCGGTTGAAATCAGCGATGAACGCGTCGCGTTCCTCCGCGCTCACCCGGATCGCGGCCCCCTTCGAACTCTTCCGATAGACATAGCTGGTCCCGTCCGGCTCGAACTGGTCGACGAACATTTGACGGACCCGATCAAAGTGCGCGTTTTGAAACAAGCGGAATACCCCCGGGGGCGTGTCTTACGCCGGGCGTTAGCCAACCTCGCGGGACACGTCGAACGTGCGCGATGGCGGGGCTCAGGCCGCCGCCAGCTCGTCCTCGTGGATCGCCGCGTCCTCCGGCGCCAAGGCGGGCCGGCAGCGGATGGCGTCGGAGATCTTCTCGGCGATCATGATGGTCGGCGCATTCGTGTTGCCGCCGACCAGCGTCGGCATCACCGAGGCGTCGACAACCCGCAGGCCGCTAAGTCCCTGCACCCGGCATTCGGCGTCGACCACCGCCATCGGGTCGCCCGCGGCGCCCATCCGGCAGCTGCCCACCGGGTGGTAGATCGTCTCGCCGGTCTTCCGGATCCAGGCGTCGATCTCGGCGTCGGTCTGCACCGCCTCGCCGGGCGAGTACTCTTCCGAGCGGTACGGATCGAGCGCGGCCTGGGCGGCGACCTTGCGCAGCATCTTGACGCCCTCGCGGATCGCCCGGCGGTCCTCCTCCGCGGAGAGATAGTTCGCGAAGATCGCCGGGTCGGCCAGCGGGTCGGCCGACTTCAGCCCCACCCTGCCCCGACTCTCGGGTCTTAGCTGACAGACGTGGAAGGTGAAGCCGTCCTTTGGCACCGAGACCTTGCCGTGGTCCTGCATGATCGCCAGCACCGTGTGGATCTGCAGGTCCGGCCGGTCGAGATCGGGCCGCGAGCGCAGGAAGGCGCCCGATTCCAGGAAGTTCTGCCGCCCCGCCCCCTTGCCGAACAGCATGTAGTTCAAGCCGACGCCCAGCGTCTTGATCAGGCCCTTGCGCATGGAATAGGCGGTGATCGGCTGCGGGCAGACCCAGGATAGCGTCACGTCCAGGTGGTCCTGCAGGTTCGCCCCCACACCCTTCAGCGCATGGACCACCGGCACGCCGTGCGCCGTCAGCTCCTCCGGATCGCCAATGCCCGAAAGCTGCAGGATGTGCGGCGACTGCACCGCGCCGGCGCACAGCAGCACCTCGGCGTCCGCATGGATAATCCGCCTGGCCTTGGTCTTCTCGTCATGGATCTCGACGCCGACCGCCCGGCCGTTCTCGACGATGATCCGCGTCGTCCTGGCCCCCGTCAGGCAGGTCAGGTTCGGCCGCTTCAGCGCCGGATGCAGATAACCCCGCGCGGCGCTCCACCGCTGCCCGTCGTGGATGGTCAGCTGGTAGGGCCCGAAGCCCTCCTGCTGGAAGCTGTTGAAGTCATTGGTCAGCGGATAGCCGGCCTGCGCCCCCGCCTCGATCGTCGCCGAATAGATCGGGTTCGGCGTGGCGGCCCGTGAGACCTTCAGCGGCCCGTCGCCGCCGTGCCACGGATCCTGCCCGCCCTCGAAGCTCTCCGAGCGCTTGAAATAGGGCAGCACGTCCGCGTAGGCCCAGCCGGGCAGCCCCATCTGCCGCCACTGGTCGTAGTCGCGCGCATGCCCGCGGATGTAGACCATGCCGTTGATCGAGGACGATCCGCCCCAGCCCTTGCCCCTGGGCCACCACAGCTTGCGGCCCTCCAGGTTCGGCTCCGGCTCGGTCCAGAACCCCCAGTTCTGCGGCCCCGCCTTGCCGATCAGTCCGCCGACGCCGGCCGGCATCTTGATCATCAGCGAGCTGTCCTTGCCGCCCGCCTCCAGCAACAGCACCCGCTTGTCCGCGTCCTCGCTCAGCCGATTGGCCAGCACGCACCCCGCCGAACCGGCGCCGATGATGATGTAGTCGTAATGTTCCATGCCCCAAACCTGACGCCAGCGTCAGGTTCTGGCAAGCGCCTAGGCGAAGACCTCTTGCACCTGCGGCTCGAGCGGATCGTCGCCGTACTTGTTGGGCCCGGCAGTCCCCTTCAGGCACCCCAACTCGACGAAGGCCCAAATGCTGAATGGCAGACCTATCAAGGCCAGGAGAGCGGCCACGGCCTTGAATCCCGCATCGTCGCTGTAGCTCGCGAGTTCGGCCGGAATCGATAGAACCACAGGCAGCAGAAGCAGCAAGAGTAGCCACCATGCGGACTTGTTTCTGTCATGGAGCCGACGGGCCGCAGTGGCAAAAGCCGCCACAAAGTACCCGACGACCAACGGCAGGAGGAGTACCCCGCCGAAGGGAAGAAGGCCGCTGACCCCGGACGTCACGGCCATACTGAGAAGGAAGATGCCAAAGAGCGCCAAGCTCGTCAGCCAATACCGCTTCCGGTTGGCCCGCCCCCGGAATGAAAGATACTTCAGAACCCCACCCATCTCTTCCCCCAAGCTTCACTGTTGGGGGAACAGATGATCTCCTTTTGTTCTCGTCGTCAAGGGCCGCTCACCGCCCCTTCCACTGCGGCGGTCGCTTCTGCGAGAACGCCAGCGGCCCCTCCACGAAGTCCTCGGACCCGAAGAGCGCCGCCACCGCGGGGTAGTGGTTCTGCCCCTTGATCGCGGCCTCCAGGGTCGGCTCATCGAGCCCCTGGTAGACAGCCTCCTTTGAGGCCCGGATCGACATGGGCGAGAGCTCCACGATCTGCGCCGCCCAGCGCTTGGCCGCCGCCATCAGCTCGCCCGGCGCCGCGACCTCGTTCACGAAGCCCAGTTCCAGCCCCTCCGCCGCCGAAACCCGCCGGCCGGTCAGGATCATGCCCATGGCCCGCCTAGTCCCGATGGCCCGCGGCAGCCGATGCAGCCCGCCGGCCAGGGCCGCCAGCCCCACCCTGGGTTCCGGCAGGGCGAAGACCGCGGCCTCCGAGGCCACGATGATGTCGCAGGCGAGCGCGATCTCGAAGCCGCCGCCCATCGCCACGCCGTTCACCGCCGCGATCAAGGGCTTGGTGAGGTCGAACCGCGAGGTCAGCCCCGCGAACCCCGATGGCGGGCTCCCCATCTTGCCGCCGCCCGCCTGGTGTTTGAGGTCGTTGCCGGCGGAGAACGCCCGCTCCCCCGCCCCGGTGACGATGGCCACCCACTGCTCGGGATCGGCGGCGAAGGCGTCGAAGGCCTCGGCCAGTTCGAAATGCGCCGGCGAGTGCAGCGCATTCATCACCTCCGGCCGGTTGAGGATCACCGTCGTGACCGGCCCCTCGCGCTCCACCTTGATGAACTCATAGGCCATGGCGTCCTCCCGTTTGCCGAGAGGCTGGGCAGGCGCCCCCACGTCCGTCAAGCTTCCCGCAACTCCCGCCGGTACCGCTTCCAGTTCTCTACGTAGTGCATCGCCCCGCCGGCCAGCATCATCGCCTGCTCGGGAGATATCTCGCGCACCACCTTGCCCGGCGCGCCCATCACCAGGGAGTTGTCCGGAATTTGCTTGCCCTCGGTGATCAGGCAGCCCGCCCCGATCAGGCAGTTCTTCCCGATCCGCGCCCCGTTCAGGACGATCGAGCCGATGCCCACCAGCGAGTTGTCGCCGATCGAACACCCGTGCAGCATCACCATGTGCCCGACCGTCACATTGGCCCCGATGGTCAGCGGCGAGCCGGTGTCGGTGTGCAGGACCGAGCCGTCCTGGACGTTGGAATTCTCGCCGACGATGATCGGATCGTTGTCGCCGCGCAGGGTCGCGCCCCACCAGATGGAGGCGTTCTTCTTGAGAATCACTCGGCCCATAACCGAAGCGCTGGGCGCAATCCAGTATTCGTCATCGTTTGGTAATTCAGGTGTCACACTGCCCAAGTTGTAGACACTCATCCGAACACCCCGTTTCTTGCGACAATCGGTCCATTTAACACTTACGAAACCAAGTTAGGATCATTCTAGTCGGGCGATTCGAGAGGGCGATACCCTTCCCGAAATCCGCTGCGGGCCGAGCATTCGGTCCGTGTCTCGCGCTGGACGGAGTTGATGGCGCTGAGTGTGTTGTCCTCCCGGACCTTCGGATCCGGACCGGCTTCCCGGGAAGAGCCCCCGGGCCGCGCACGCCGCCTGCTTCGATTCACTCCCGACCATCCAAGGGCGCTCCATTGCGGAGACGCCCTTTTTTCTTGCCCCCACGGAGGCTGTTGATGACCAAGCGAGCCCAGAAGCGACAGCTGCGCGAAGGCGCGTTCGACGCCGGCCAGTTTGCCGGTGACGATAAGATCCGCCGGCTGCCGCTCGACCGGGACCGGGGCTGGTCGCCGCTGGCGCATCACAATTCCAACGACGAGCGTGAGCAGGGCTACCTCAAGACCATCAAGGCGAAATCCCCGGGCCAGGAGGAGCTGATCAAGGCCATCGACGCCAAGAACCTGGTCATGGCGCTGGGCCCGGCGGGCACCGGCAAGAACTATCTCGCCATCGCCAAGGCCGTCGAAGCGCTGGAGAGCGGCAGCGTCGGGCGCATCGTGCTCTCCCGTCCCGCCGTCGAGGCCGGCGAGAGCATCGGCTACCTGCCGGGCGACGCGGAGGACAAGCTCGCCCCCTACCTGCGCCCGCTCTACGACGCGCTCTCCGACCGGCTCTCGATGAAGCGGGTCCGGGCGCTGATGGCCGAGGGCGCCATCGAGATCGCCCCGGTGGGCTTCATGCGCGGCCGTACGCTGAACAACGCCTTCGTGGTGATCGACGAGGCGCAGAACTGCACCTACGTGCAGTTGAAGATGCTGCTGACCCGCCTGGGCTGGCACTCCACCATGGTGGTCACCGGCGACCCCAACCAGTCGGACCTGATCCCTGAGCTCTCGGGCCTCAGGCCGGTCGCCGACAAGCTGGAAGCCATCGCCAACATCGCCGTCGTCCGCCTCGCCGACCGCGACATCGTCCGCCACCCCCTGGTCGCGGAGATGCTGGGCGTTCTCTAGCCCCTTCAAGGAACCTCGCCTCCGCCCGTGACTTCTTCCGGGCGGAGGCGAGCCATGACTGCTGACGAACCCGTCGCAACCGGCAACCGCCGCGACGAAGCCCACTACGAGCCGGACCCCGACCAGTTGGTTCGCGCCCGATTCCTGGCCAAGCCGGCGGATCCGCTGCCGGCGGAGATGGCCACCGCCCGGGTCGAGGCCGGCAAGCGCGCCGAGACCGGGCCGCCGGTCGAGGACGTCGCCGTCGCCCCCGATACGCCCTCTGTCTGGGACGCCAGACCGCTGGACCGTGGCGAATCCGCCGACGATGGTTCGAGCGGCCGCTGATCCGAACCGGCTCCCCCAGACCTTGATCATCCGGGCGTCGTCCGCTATAGATAGTTCGACAACCTAACTATTTACGGCAAGCTCGAATGTCCGCCCGACCGGCAGAATCCCTCGACGTTTCCGCCCTCGCCGAGGCCCTGCGCGGGCCCCTGCTGCGTGTCTCGCGCAAGCTGCGCCAGGAGGCGCAGAAGGTCGGGCTCTCCGCTCAGGACGCCCTGATCCTCGGCCACATCAAGAAGCACCCCGGCGTGGGGGTGAGCGAGCTCGCCGACGTCGACCAGATCTCGCGGCCGACCATGTCGAGCCACGTCAAGCGCCTCGAAGCCGCCGGCTGGCTAAGCCGCGCGGACGACGTCGAGGACGGCCGCCGCCAGGGCCTGACCGCGACCCCGGCCGGTGCGCGCAAGCTCGAAGCCCTCCGCCGCCACCGCAACGACTGGCTGGCCGCGCGCCTGGTGCGCCTGACCCCGGAAGAGCGCGCCCGCCTCGCCGAGGCCGCCGCCCCGCTCCTGAAGCTGGTGAGCCTCGAGGCATGAGCACCCGCGCCGAAGAGGTCCTGGCGGGCGACATCCTGGACGAGCCGGGCGCCGACGCCGCCGCGATCCTGAACGAGGGCAAGGACGCCGCCCTGCGCGGCTGGGTGGTCCCGGCGATCATCGGCTCTGCCCTGCTGATGCAGACGCTGAACGCCACCTCGATCAACAACGCCCTGCCGGCCATGGCCCGCGCGCTGCACGTCGAGCCGCTCAGGCTCAACCTCGCCATCACCATGTACCTGCTGGCCTCGGCGGTGTTCCTGCCGATCTCCGGCTGGCTGGCCGACCGCTTCGGCGCCAAGCGCATCCTGATGATCGCCATGGTGCTCTATGCGACCGCGTCAGCGGCCTGTGGCTTCGCCAACAGCCTGCCGCAGCTGGTCGCCTTCCGCCTCGCGCAAGGCTGCGCCGGGGCGATGATGGGGCCAGTGGGCCGCCTGGTCCTCCTGCGCACCACGCCCAAGAACGAGCTCGTCGGCGCCATGTCGGTGGTGACCATGCCGGCCCTGCTCGGCCCGGTGGTCGGCCCGGTGCTGGGCGGCGCCATCGTCACCTTCGTGAGCTGGCGCTGGATCTTCTTCCTCAACCTCCCGATCGCCATCGCCGGCGTCGCCCTGGTCCGGGCCTTCGTGCCGAACGTGAAGGAGCAGGCGGTCTCGCCGATCGACTGGCGGGGGATCCTGCTCACCGGCTTCGGCCTCGCCGGCCTGATCTTCGGTTTCGAGAACCTCGGCCGCGAGGCGATGCCGCCCGTCGCCGTCGCGGGCCTGTTCGCCGGCGGCCTGGCCTGTCTCGGCCTGTACTGGTCGCACGCGCGCAACAATCCGCACGCGATCATCGACCTTTCCATCTTCCGCATCCCCACCTTCCAGGCCTCGGTGCTGGGCGGCGCCTTCTTCCGCCTGGTGCCGGGCGCGACGCCGTTCCTGCTGGCCATGCTGCTGCAGGTGGGCTTCGGGATGACCGCGTTCGCCGCCGGCCTGATGACCTTCATCTCCGCGGTCGGCGCCCTGGTCATGAAGACGACGGCCCCGCCGATCCTGCGCCGGTTCGGCTTCCGCACCGTGCTGATCGTCAACGGGGTGATCTGCAGCGCGACCTTCATGGTCTACGCCCTCTTCAAGCTGGACACCCCGCACTGGCTGATCATGGTGGCGCTGGCGGTGGGCGGCTTCTTCCGCTCGCTGCAGTTCACCAGCCTGAACGGCATGGCCTACGCCGACCTGGAGCAGGCGCAGATGAGCCGCGGCACGACCACGGCCTCCATCGCCCAGCAGTTCATGCAGTCGGTGAGCATCGGCCTGGCCGCCACCCTACTGCACTTCCTGATGGTCGCGCGTGGCGAGACCCACCTGACCGCCGCCGCGGTCGCGCCGGCCTTCGCGATCATCGGGGCGGCGACCCTGCTCTCGCTGTTCTGGTTCCTGCGCCTCCCCGCCGACGCCGGCGACGAGATGAACAACCGGTCGCGCTAGTGTCCGTTTCTAGTGTGCTTTTTGGATTTGAAGTTCGCTCGGCGCATGGCCCGTGAATGCGGCGAACTTCAAATCCAGCACACTAGCTAGCCTCTCACATCGGTCTCGGGCCGGTCGGCGCCTTCGGACAGTTCCTCGTGGACCACGCCGGCGGCGTCCTCGTAGACGATGCCATGGGTGTCGCCGGAGACCCGTTGCTCGCCCGCCGCGCGCCGGGCCGCCGCCAGCGCCTGGTCGTGGCTCCGGAAGGTCTCGGAATAGGAGCCGTCCACCGTGTAGGCCCAGCCGTCCTCGTGTTGGACGATCTTGTAGGTGACGTGGCTCATCTGAAGGTCTCCCGTGATGCTTCGGCCCTACATGGGCGCACGGTCAGGGCGGGGCAATCTCGAACCGGAAATCGACGCGGTCGAGGCAGGGGTTCGCGCGACGCCGTAGCGCTCTGGCGAAAATTCCGTCCCCTGCCTAAGTTGCCGGCCAATTTCCATCCTGTTCGAGTTCCCCTCCCCCATGAAGTTCGCCGTCGCTCTCGCCGCCGCCCTGCTGGCGGTAAGCACCCCTGCCTGGGCGGCGCCGGCCAAGGCCACCAAGCCCGCGGAGCCCGCCCCCATCGCGGCCCCCATTCCAGCCCACGTGGCCCTGCCCACCGACGTCACGCCCGAACGCTACGACATCGCCATCGCCCCCAGCGCCAAGGACCTGACCTTCGCCGGGCACGAGGCGATCACCATCACCGTCAAGCGCCCGACGGCGCGGATCGTGCTCAACGCCGCCGACATCGCCTTCCAGAAGGTGCGGCTGTCCTGCAGCCCCGAAGCGCCCCGGATCGCGCTCGACAAGACCCTGCAGACCGCGACCTTCACCTTCGCCAAGCCGATCGCGCCCGGCCGCTACACGCTGGCCATCGACTACACCGGGGTGATCTACCAACAGGCCTCCGGCTTCTTCGCCCTCGACTACGCGGGCGGGGGCGGCAAGCAGCGCGCCCTCTTCACCCAGTTCGAGAATTCAGACGCCCGCCGCTTCGCGCCCATGTGGGACGAGCCAGGGGTCAAGGCCGTGTTCGCTCTGACCATTGAGGCGCCCGCCGACCAGATGGCGGTCTCCAACATGCCGGTCGCTGAAGAGATTGTCTCGTCCGATCATCCGACCCCGGTTGGACGCGTGACTTGGAAAACGACCCGCTTCGCCGACACCCCCAAGATGAGCTCCTACCTGCTGTTCCTGGCGCTGGGCGACTTCGAGCGGATCCGCCGCCAGGTCGGCAAGACCGACGTCGGCGTGGTGGTGCGCCGCGGCGACACGGCCAAGGCCCAGTTCGCCCTCGATGCGGCGACGGAGCTGCTGCCCTACTACAACGACTATTTCGGCACGCCCTACCCGCTGCCCAAGCTTGACTTCATCGCCGGGCCCGGCCGCAGCCAGTTCTTCGCGGCCATGGAGAACTGGGGGGCGATTTACTACTTCGACTACGCGCTGCTGGTGGATCCGAAGCTGACCACCGAGGCTGACAAGCAGGACATCTACGTCGATATCGCCCACGAGATGGCGCACCAGTGGTTCGGCGACCTGGTGACCATGGCCTGGTGGGACGACCTGTGGCTCAACGAGGGCTTCGCCTCCTGGATGGAGAACAAGGCCACCGACCACTTCCATCCGGAGTGGAAGATCTGGCTGCAGACCAAGGCCGGCGAGCAGTCCGCCATGCGCACCGACGCGCGTTCCGGCGCCCACCCGGTGATCACTCCGATCCACGACGTCTTCGCGGCGGCCAACGCCTTCGACAACATCACCTACCAGAAGGGCCACGCGGTCATCCACATGCTGGAGACCTATGTCGGCGAGGACGTCTTCCGGGCCGGCGTGCGCAATTACATCGCCCACCACGCCTATGGGAACACGGTCACCAACGACCTCTGGCGCGAGATCGACGCGGTGTCACCGAAGAAGATCACCGGCATCGCCCACGACTTTACCCTGCAGGCCGGCGTGCCGCTGATCACCATCGCCTCTCCGGGCCAGGGGGTTCGGCTGACGCAGTCACGGTTCGGCGCCGATGCGGCCTCAAAGGCCCCCAGGACCTGGCGTACGCCGGTGACCGTCGGGAACATCGGCGAGCCCTGGCGCGTCGTAGTGAGCGCAAACGAGCCCGCCGTGGCCGCAGACGCGGTCACCCGCAACGGCCCGCTGCTCAACGCCGGCCAGACCGGCTATTTCCGCAGCGCCTACGGGCCCGGCCTCTGGGACCGCATCGTCCCGTTGTTCCCCAAGTTCAACCCGGAAGACCAGCTCGGCCTAATCTACGACAGCCGCGCGCTCGGCGAGGCGGGCTATGCGCCCCTCACCGACTTCCTGGCCCTGTCGCGGCATGCCCAGGACGCCGCCGACAGCGTGGTCCTCCGGACCCTCGCCAGCCAGCTTGCCGGCCTCGACGACCTCTACAACGGCCAGCCGGGTCAGAAGGCTTTCCGCGCCTTCGCCCGCGCACGCCTGGCGCCGGCCCTGGCCCGCGTCGGCTGGGACGCCAAGCCCGGCGAGCCCGACAATGACGCCCTGCTGCGCCGCACCGTGTTGACGACGCTGGGCGAGTTCGACGATCCCGCCGTCGTCGCCGAGGCGAAGCGCCGCTTCACCGCCTGGCTCGCCGCACCCGACAGCCTGACCGGCACGACGCGCCAGATCGTGCTTTCGATCGCCGCCAGCCACGCCGACGCCGCGACCTGGGACCAGCTCCACGCGCTCGCCGAGCAGGCCACCGACCCGACGGACAAGACCCGGTTCTACCGCTACCTGGGGATCAGCCACGATCCGGCCCTGGCCGACCGGGCGCTGGCCCTGGCGCTGACCAAGGAGCCGCCGCCGACCGACGCGCCGGAGCTGATCACCGGGGTCGCGGAGAATTTCCCGGACAAGGCCTTCGACTTCGCCGTCGCCCACCGCGCGGCGGTCGACGCCATGGTCGAGCCCACCAGCCGCACCAGCTTCTTCGCCAACCTGGGCGGGGCCGCACGCGACCCCGGCACGGCCGCCAAGCTGACGGCGTTCGCCGCCACCGTCCCGCCCTCGGCCCGCGGCGAGGTCGCCAAGGCCTTGGCCTCGATCAGCTATCGCCTGGAGGTGATCTCAAAACGCCTGCCCGAGGTCGACGCCTGGCTGGCGGCGCACCCCGGTTAGTCGCAAGGCGCGGTCTCGCCGGTCGACAGGTCGACGCGGAAGCACTGGCGCTCGCCGGTCTCGCAGTCCTCGACGAGCAGCGAGACCTCGTCGGCCGCCGCCTCGACGTGACGGTCCTCCAGGAAATGAAGAGCCGCGTCCTCGAAGCTCACGCCCTCCACGAGGTGCGCCCGGGACGGGTTTTCCTCGGCGCCATGCACCGAGAATCGGCGTTGCAACCGGGCTGCGCTGACGGCGGGCATTTTCCAGGGCTCCTCGTTGCTCCGTCCAACGCCCCGACCGCGGAAAGGATTCCAGTAAAGCCGACAGCTCCCCCCAAAATATCCCCTAGCCTGCCGCCGGCCTCGCATAGACCCTCGGCCGCAGCGGCTTGATCCGCAGCGACAGGCCGGGCGCGACGCCGGCCGGCACGTTCGGGCCACGGGCCTCCAGCTCGAAGACCCGGCCTTCGATCAGGCACTCGATCCGCACGTCGGGACCGCGGGCCGCCACCGCCTTGACCTCGCCTGCCAGGCCCGCGCCGTCCGGCGGTGCAAAAGTCACCTCGTCGGGGCGGAAGAACACCTCCACCGGCCCCTGCGGCGCGTCCTTGGGGGCCTTGGTCTCCCAGTCGGCGACGGTCAGCCGTCCGCCCTCGACGGTCCCCGGCAGGCGGCAGGCGGCGCCCAGGAAGTCGTAGACGAAGGGATCGGCGGGGTTCTCGTAGACCTCGTTCGGCGTGCCGAGCTGGATCAGCTTGCCGCCTTTCAGGATCGCCACCCGGTCGGCGAGGTCGAGCGCCTCTTCCTGGTCGTGGGTGACGAACACCGTCGTGACGCCAGCCCGGTCGTGCAGCTCGCGCAGCCAGCGGCGAAGCTCGCGCCGCACCTGGGCGTCCAGCGCCCCGAACGGCTCGTCGAGTAGCAGCATCCTGGGTTCGATGGCCAGCGCCCTGGCCAGCGCCACCCGCTGCCGCTGGCCGCCCGAGAGCTGCGCGGGGAACCGCTTGCCGAGGTCCTCGAGCTGGACCAGCGACAGCAGATCCGCCACGCGGTCGTCGATCTCCGACTTCGAGGGCCGCTCGGACCTGGGCCGCACCTTCAGCCCAAAGGCGATGTTCTGCGCCACGGTCATGTGGCGGAAGAGGGCGTAGTGCTGGAAGACCATGCCGACGCGCCGGCGGCGCACAGGCAGCGCCAGGAAGTCCTCGCCGGCGAAGCGCACCTCGCCCGCGTCCGGCCGCTCCAGCCCGGCCAGCACGCGCAGCAGCGTAGTCTTCCCGGAGCCCGACGGCCCCAGCAGCGCCAGGAACTCCTTGTCCCTCGCCTGCAGCGACACGTCGTTCAGCGCGGGGAACCGGCCGAAGGACTTCGAGATGCCGCTGATCTCCAGCGACAGGGGAGACGTCGCATCAGTGTCGGCGGTTGGCTGAAAGTTCACCGGCATGGCGCCATTCAAGGGAGGTCTTAAGGACCAGGGTGACGAGCCCGAGGGAGGCCAGGAGCGAGGCCGCCGCAAAGGCGCCGACGAAGTCATAGTCATTGTAAAGCACCTCGACGTGAAGCGGGAGCGTGGTCGTCAGGCCCCGGATGTGTCCTGAGACGACCGAGACGGCGCCGAATTCGCCCATGGCCCGGGCGTTGCACAAAAGGACGCCGTAGAGCAGCGCCCAGCGGATGTTCGGAAGGGTGATCTTCCAGAAGGTCGTGAAGCCGCCGGCGCCCAGGGTGAGCGCGGCGGCCTCCTCGTCGGCGCCCTGGTCCTGCATCAGCGGGATCAGCTCTCGCGCGACGAACGGAAAGGTCACCAGGATGGTTGCCAGCACTAGGCCGGTGGTGGCGAAGATGATCTTGATGTCGTGGTCGATCAGCCACGTCCCGAACCAGCCCTGGGCGCCGAACAGCAGCACCCAGACCAGGCCCGAGACGACCGGCGACATGGAGAACGGCAGGTCGATGAGCGTCAAAAGAGCGCTTTTGCCGCGGAACTCGAACTTGGCGATGCACCAGGCCGCCGCGATCCCGAACACCGCGTTCAGCGGCACGGCGATCCCGGCCACCAGCAGGGTCAGCTTCATCGCCGACACCGCGTCCGGATCGCGGATGGAGGCGAGGTACTTGCCGAACCCCTTGGAGAAGGCGTCGCCGAACACCACGAACAGCGGCATCAGCACCAGCACGGCCATCACCACCGCCGAGGCCAGCACCAAGAGGACGGCCAGGCCCGGCAGGCGGACGCTGGAGATCGGGCGCGCCGCGACGGTCATGTCCGCCCACGCCTGGCCAGGAACAGCTGCAGGAGGTTGATCAGGATCAGGCTGCCGAAGGAGATGGCCACCATCGCCAGGCCGATCGCCGCGGCGCCGGCGTAGTCGTACTGCTCCAGCTTGATGACGATGAGCAGCGGGGCGATCTCGGTCTTGCCGGGCAGGTTGCCGGCGATGAACACCACCGAGCCGTACTCGCCGACCGCGCGCGCGAACGCCAGGCTGACGCCGGAGATCAGCGACGGGGCCAGCGTCGGCAGGATCACCAGCACCGCCCGCTGGATGCTGCCGGCGCCCAGCGTAGTCGCCGCCTCCTCCACCTCGCGGTCGAGCTCCTGCAGCACGGGCTGCAGCGAGCGCACGACGAAGGGCAGGCCGATGAACACCAGGGCGATGAAGATCCCCAGCGGCGAATAGGCGGTCTTGATCCCGACCTTGGCGGCTAGCGCGCCCAGCGGGCCGGTCGGCGCATAGAGCGCGGTCAACGCGATGCCGGCCACCGCCGTCGGCAGGGCGAACGGCAGGTCCACCAGGGCGTCGAGGATGCGCCGTCCGGGGAACTCGTACCGGGTCAGCGTCCAGGCCAGCAGGATGCCGAGCGGCGCGTTCAGGAGCGCCGCCAGCGCCGAGAGCCCGAAGGAGAGCTTCAGCGCCGCCGCCACCCGCGGGGCGGCCAAGGCATGCCATACGCCCACAGGCCCCAGCTCCCAGGGCCGGATCGCGAGCGCGACCAGCGGCAGGACGACGATCGCCCCCAGGTAGGCGAGCGTGATCCCCAACGAGACCCCGAACCCGGGGAGGATCGAGTGCTCCACCCACGGCGAACGGCGCGGCCGCTTCGCCGCGGCCGCGCCGTCCGGGACCCGGCCCAGCGATGAAGGAGGGAGGATCGCCTGGTCGGTCATGCGGGCTTGTAGATCTGGTCGAACAGGCCACCGTCGGCGAAGTGGGTGGCCTGCGCCTTCTTCCAGCCGCCGAACGCCTGGTCGATGGTGACCATCGGGATCTGCTTGAAGGACGCCGCGTACCTGGCCGCCGTCGCCGGGTCGCGCGGCCGGTAGTGGTGCTTGCCGATGATGTCCTGGGCGAGCGGGCTATAGAGGAAATTCAGGTAGCCCTGGGCGATGGTGCGGGTCTTGTGCCGGTCGACGTTCTTGTCGAGCAGCGCCACCGGCGGCTCGGCCAGGATCGAGCTCGACGGGTAGACGATGTCGTAGTTCGGCCCGAACTCGTCGAGGGTCAGGAACGCCTCGTTCTCCCAGGACAGCAGCACGTCGCCGATGCGGCGCTGGGCGAAGGTGGTGGTGGCGTCGCGGGCCCCCGCCCCGAGCACCGGCACGTTCTTGTAGAGCTTGGTGATGTAGTCCTTCGCCGCGGCTTCCCCGCCCTGCTTCTGGCCATAGGCGTAGGCCGCCAGATAGGCCCAGCGGGCGCCGCCGGAGGTTTTCGGGTTGGAGACGATGACGCCCACCCCTGGCTTCACCAGGTCGGGCCAGTCGCGGATCTTCCAGGGGTTGCCCTTGCGGACCAGGAACAGGATCGTCGAGGTGTAGGGCGTCGAATTGTTCGGCAGGCGCGACTGCCAGTTGGCCGGGAGCAGCTTGGCGCGCGCGGCGATCTCGTCGATGTCGCCGGCCAGCGCCAGCGTGACCACGTCCGCCTGCAACCCGTCGATCACCGCGCGGGCCTGTTTGCCCGATCCCCCGTGACTCTGCTTGATGTCCAGCACCTCGCCGGTCTTGCCCTTCCAGTAGGTGGCGAAGGCGGCGTTGATGTCCTTGTAGAGCTCGCGCGTCGGGTCGTAGCTGACGTTGAGCAGGGTGATCGGCTTGGCCTGGGCCCAGGCGGGCCCGGCCACCAGCGGCGTGGCGGCGAGGCCGGCGGCGCCGGCCATCAGGCCACGGCGCGAAAGGTCTGAGTGGGTCATTCGGGAATCCCTTGGATGAGGCTCAGAACGCAAACTGCGTGCGGACGGACCAGACGTTGAAGCTCTGGCCGATGTTGGCGCCGGCCGGCGTGAACCAGATCGTGCTGGCCGCCGTCGTCGAATTTGCGGGAGACAGGCGTTCGATGCGGACGTTCTGATAGTCGAGCATCACCCGGGCCACCGAATTCCAATACCAGTTCACCCCGGCCGTGAAGATCTTCTCTTCGCCGCCACGTATACTGCTCCCGCTCTGCAAGGTTCCCAGCGACCCCGGGTCGTAGTTGAGGTTGGAGTTGGAATAGCGGGCGGCGAGTTCCCACGCGCCCCAGCCGCCGTGACCCCAGTTGAACGGGTGGGCCACCGCCGGCGCGTCGAAGGCCGCCGTCTGGGTGTTGTACTTCCGCGCCTCGCCGGTCAGGAGCCATGTCCCCGCCACGTAGTAGCCGTCGAAGTGCGGGTCGGCGAAGCCGTCCGACCGCTGAACGCCGATATGCTCATATTCCGCGAGCAGCAGCAGGTTCTTCCGCTGCGCGGCGAACTCGGCGCCGATCGTGTCGGCATGTTTGGCAGGGATATTGCCGGTGTTGATCAGCCTCGTGCCGTCGACGCGGATCTCGGGCGTATCGCTGAACGACACGGACTGGCCGGTTACGGGCGTGGCGCCGTTCGTGCCCGGGCCGCTGGCGTTCGCCGGACGCGCCACATAGCTGCCATTGACGCCAAGGTGGATCAGCCAGTCCTGGCCGTAGAACGGCGTGCCGGCCAGGCGTCCGGTCAGCCCCAGCTGGTCGCCGAAGGTCTGCGGCACAGCCGCGGCCGTGCCCGTGTTGATCACCCCGACCACCCGGCCGGTGACTGCGCCCGCCGCGAACCAGTGGTCGCCGTAGCCGAACAGCTGGGCGGCCGTGCGGGTGTCGCCGCCGGCCAGGTTGCGAGCCAGGCTGGCCGCCGTCGAGCGCTCCAGGAAGGGCATGGCGTTGGTCGAGCCCTGGTCGTCCAGGCCCAGCGAGGGCGCGAAGGCGCCCACGCGGACGTGGAGCGGCCTGAAGCCGTTGTACTGCACCCAGGTCTCGTAGAGCTGGCCGGTATTCTCCACGCCTGCGCCGCCGAAGTCGAACAGGATGCGGTAGTCCCAGTCCCCGAAGGCCGTGCCGTCGATGCCGATCCGCGAGCGGCGGAACAGGTCGCCGTTCTTCAGGTCGCGGGCATGCGTCAGATCGACGTTGCTCGTCGAGGCGCCCAGCGCCGGGCCGGAACGGCGCAGATCGGTGGCGATGGGGCCGGGAGAGCCCTGATCGTAGGCCGCGGCGTCGAACTGCATGACGCCGTGCAGGGTCGCGCTGAACTTGCCGTCGGCGCTGGTGAAGGTGGGCCTTCCGCCGGCCACCGAGACGGTCGCGGCGCTGTGGACCTCGTCGCGCACCGCCTGGGTCTGGGCGGAGGTCTGGGCCTTCAGGTCCTGGATCTGTGCAGCGAGTTCAGCGTTCTGCCGCTCCAGCGCGTCCAGCCGCGCGACCAGGGCAAGCGCCTGTTCCTGGCTGATGCCGCTGCCTGCCGTAGGCGCTGTGGCCACGGCTTGCGCCAGCGCCGCTGGCGCTGCGCTGCAAAGCAAACCCGCCAGGACGGCGGCGTGGATCGTTCGGCGGAATGGCGCAGGCGCAATCATGCTCGGTCCCCTCACGTTGAGCGAGGCAAAGCTAGGCCGCTTATTCCTACTTAACGACTGGGATTAAGCTGCGGCAGTCCACAGAAATTCTAACGCCGTTAGGCCGCGACGGCTACTCCGCCGCCAACAGCACGCGGCCGGCGGTGAACGCCGTCTTGGCGGCGAGCTCGGCCTTGGCCTCCTCGTACTCGGCCGACAGGCGGGCCACGAGCTCGGCGGCGGTCGGTATCTCCTTCACCGCCCCGATCCCCTGGCCACAGCCCCAGATATCCCGCCAGGCCTTGGCCTTCTGGTTGCCGCCGGAGCCGAAATTCATCGCCGAGGCGTCCGAGATCGGCAGGTTCGCCGGGTCGAGGCCCGCTGCGATGATCGATGGCGTCAGGTAGTTGCCGTGCACGCCGGTGAACAGGTTGGTGTAGGTGATGTCCTCGCCGGTCGAGGCCACGATCATCGCCTGGTAGCCGGGGTCGGCGTTGGCCTCCCGCGTGGCGATGAACGCCGAGCCCACGTAGGCGAGGTCCGCCCCCATCGCCTGGGCGCCCAGCACCGCGCGGCCGTGGGCGATGGCCCCGGAGAGTGCGATCGGCCCGTCGAACCATTCGCGCAGCCCCTGGATCAGGGCGAACGGCGATAGGTGCCCGGCGTGGCCCCCCGCGCCCGCCGCCACCGGGATCAGGCCGTCGGCCCCCTTCTCGATGGCCTTGCGCGCGAAGCGGTCGTTGATCACGTCGTGCAGCACGGTCCCGCCGTAGGAGTGCACCGCGGCGTTGACGTCCTCGCGCGCGCCCAGCGAGGTGATGACGATGGGCGCCTTCCACTTGGTGGTCGCCTCCACGTCGTGCTCCAGCCGGTCGCTGGATTTGTGGACGATGTGGTTCACCGCGAAGGGCGCGGACGGCGCTTCCGGATGGGCGCGGTCCCAGTCGGCCAGCTCCTCGGTGATCCGGTGCAGCCATTCGTCCAGCATCGAGGCCGGCCGCGCGTTCAGCGCCGGGAACGAGCCCACGATGCCGGCCTTGCACTGGGCGATCACCAGGTCCGGGTTGGAGATGATGAACAGCGGGCTGCCGATCACCGGCAGTCGAAGGCGGTCACGCAGGACGGGCGGCAGGGCCATGGGGCGGGGTCCTCAAGCTGGCGTTATATTTACGTTGTACGCAACAAATCTCGAATTTCGCAAGTCTGCCCTTCCGGCCGGCCGGATCAAACCGCGAAGATCCGCTCGATCAGCCAGAAGGCGGCGAACCCGCCGATGAGATAGGCCGGCGCGATCCGGGCGAACACCGCGCTGTCGACCGGCAGGCGGCGACGCACGGCGCGCAGGGCCGCGATCGCCGCCAGCGCGACGCCGATGAAGATCAGCTGGCCGATCTCCACGCCTACGTTGAACAGCAACAGCGCCTCGGGCTCGGCCCCCGCCGGCAGGCCGACCTGGGCCAGCGCTCCGGCGAACGCCAGGCCGTGCAGCAGGCCGAAGGTGAAGGCGATCAGCCAGGGATGGCGATGGGTCAGGGTCTCCGGGCGTCCAGGGACCGGAACCAGTTCGCAGGCCACGAAGACGATGCTCAGCGCCACCAGCGCCTCGATGATCGCCGATGGGAAATGCACGAAACCAAGGGCCGCAAGCGCCAGGGTGATGCTGTGCGCCACGGTGAACGCCGAGACGGCCTTCACCAGCCGCCAGTTCGGACCGACCAGCAAGAGCAGCCCCAGCACGAACATCAGGTGGTCCGCGCCCGTCAGGATGTGCTCGATCCCCAGCCGCAGGTAGGCCGGAATCCGCAGGCCCTTGGGCGCGGCCAGCGCCAGCTTGCGGCTGGGCTCGGCCGGCCGGATGACGTCATTGACGGTTCTGCCGTCCGCCGTGGTCACCCGCAGCAGGACGTCGGTGACCGTCTGCTGCAGCCCCTCGATGCCCACCGTCTGGCCGTCCAGCGGCGGGCCGCCCGAGATATGCCAGGTGCGGATCAGAAAGCCCGGCGAGCCGAACTCGCTCGACGGCGCGCGGTCGATGACCCCTGACGAGAGGTGCGGGACCATGTGGATGGTCATGTCGCCGACCATCGGCTGCTTCCAGACCACGTCGTAGCGGCCGGGCGCGGTCTCGGTGATCTGGATCAGCGCCGGGCGCACCTCGTGCGCCGGCGCCAGCCCTGGCGCGACGACGGCGACCAGCAGGGCGAAGAGAGCGACGAGCCGCCCCGCGAACCTCCGTCGCTGCAAATCCCGCCCCCCGCGCCGTTACCCAAGGTCAGTTTTTGACAGTGACCGGCCAAGAGGACAATCATCCATCGTGACGGATCGCCGGGCTGCCATTGGGCCAGCGAGAACGATCCGCGCGGGCCGCCGACCGGCGAGAGACGGGGAAACAAGATGAAACCGCAACGGCGCCGCATTGCGGCTCGGCTTCTCGCCGCGGCCGCCCTCATGGCCGCCCTCGGCGGAGCAGGCGCAGCGCCCGGACAGGCGCAGAAACCCGGTGCTAAACCCTCCGCGAGGCCTGCGCCGGCCAAGGCCCCGGCCGCGGCGAAATCCGCCGCCCGCCTCCCCGGCTACAACACCGACCGCAACGCCTATTTCGGCGACCTGCACGTCCATACCGGCCTGTCGTTCGACGCCTACATCTTCAACGTGCGCGCCATGCCGGACGACGCCTACCGCTTCGCCAAGGGCGATCCGATCGGTCATGCCGCCGGGTTCGACATCCGGCTGGCAGGCGGTCCGCTGGACTTCACCGCGGTCACCGACCACTCCGAATACATCGGTGCCATGCGCGAGGCGAACGATCCCGCCAGCCCGCTGCACAAGCTACCCTTCGTCCAAGGCCTGTTCAGCCCCGACCCCAAGCAGATCACGGCCGCCTTCGGCAGGATGGTCGCCGGCTTCGAGAGCGGGAAGATGCCCAAGGAGTTCAGCGACCCCGCCATCGCCGGGCGCGCCTGGACCGAGATCCAGCAGGCCGCCGCGCGACACAACGACCCCGGCCGGTTCACTACCTTCGTGGCCTACGAGTACACGTCCGCCCCCGACGGCCGGAACCTGCACCGCAACGTGATCTTCCGCACCGCCAAGGTCCCGGAGCTGCCCTACACCGCCGTGGTATCGAACAACCCGGAGAACCTCTGGAAGACCATGGACGCCTGGCGCGCCAAGGGCGTCGACGTGCTGGCCATCCCGCACAATTCCAACGGCAGCGACGGGCTGATGTTCGAGACCACCAAGCGCGACGGCACGCCGATGGACAAGGCCTATGCCGAGCTTCGGATGCGCAACGAGCCGCTGGCCGAGATCACCCAGATCAAGGGGACCTCGGAGGTGCACCCCTCGCTGGCGCCGAACGACGAATGGGCGAATTTCGAGATCATGGAGCGCTACATCGGCAGCAACAAGCCGGTGACCAAGTTCCACGGCGGCTATGTGCGCGAGGCGCTGAAGGACGGCATCCTGATGCGCGAGACCAAGGGCTTCAACCCGTTCAAGTTCGGCTTCATCGGCTCCAGCGACACCCACAACGCGGCCCCGGGGTCGGTGGAGGAGCGCAACTACTTCTCCAAGGTCGGCCGCGCCGACGGCCTGCCCGCGCAGCGCGGCTCCGTGCCACCCGGCGACGCCAAGACCTGGCCGGCCGACACCCCGGATTCCGCCCACGCCTTGGCCCCCTACCAGGCCTGGGGCGCCTCGGGCCTGGCCGGCGTCTGGGCCGAGGAGAACAGCCGCGAGGCGATCTTCGCGGCGCTCCGGCGCAAGGAGACCTTCGCCACCTCCGGCCCGCGGATCCGCATCCGCTTCTTCGCCGGCTACGACTTCCCCGACGACCTCACGCACCGCGGCGACCTGGTGCGCGAAGCCTACGCCAAGGGCGTGCCCATGGGCTCCGACCTTGCGCCGTCGAAGGGCAAGCCGCCGAGGTTCCTGGTCTGGGGCGTGCGCGACCCCAACTCCGGCTACCTGCAGCGCGCGCAGATCGTGAAGGGCTGGGTGGAGAACGGCGTCGCCAAGGAGCAGGTGTTCGACGTCGCCTGTTCCGACAAGCTGCCGCTCAACAAGACCACCTGGCGCTGCCCGGACAACGGCGCGGGCGTCAACCTGGCCACCTGCGAGCCCGACCGGCTCAAGGGCGACGTGGAGCTCAGGACCCTGTGGACCGACCCCACCTTCAAGCCCGGCCAGCGCGCCTTCTACTATGTGCGCGTCCTGGAGAACCCGTCCTGCCGCTGGTCGACCTGGGACGCCCTGCGCAACGGCACGCCGCCCAACCCGACGCTCGCCAAGACCATCATGGAGCGGGCCTGGTCCTCGCCGATCTGGTATGAGCCCAAGGCCTGACGGCGCGGGCGCAAGGCCCGTGCCGAGTAAAGCGTCCCAAGAGGCGTCCCGGGCCGGCGCGGCGCGGCTCTTCCGCCGCATCGGCCGCGAGCCCCTGACCCACTTCCTGCTGATCGGCGCCCTGCTGTTCGGCGGGCTGACGGTGGCGAAGTCGCTGCAGCGGCCCGTCGTGCGCATCGACGCCCAGGACCTCAACCAGCTGGCCTCCTACTGGGAAATCCAGATGCAGCGGCGGCCGAACAAGGCCGAGCTCAGCTCGATCATCCGCGACCGCATCGACGAGGAACTCTTGGCCCGCGAGGCGCTGCGGCTGGGGCTCGACAAGGGCGACATGATCGTCCGCCGCCGGCTGGCGCAGAAGATGGCCTTCGCCACCGACGATACGGCCGCCGTGACCGAGCCCACCGAAGCGGCCCTGCGCGCCTACTACGCCAGCACGGCCGACCGCTACGCCGCGCCGGCGCGCGTGGCCTTCCAGCAGGTGTTCTTCTCCGGCGACCGGGCGGCGGGCGGGGCCCAGAGGGCCGCGTTGCATGCCCTGGAGCGCGCCCAGGAGGACAATCGCGACCCCTCCGGCGATCCGTTCCTGTTTCCGCTGGCCTATGACGACGTAAGCGTCGGCGACCTCCTGCGGGACTATGGACCCGCCTTCGTCAAGGCGCTGGAGACCGCGCCGATCGGGAGCTGGCAGGGCCCGGTGCTCTCGCCGTACGGCTGGCACCTCGTGAAGGTCAGCGCGCGCCGCCAAGCCGCGGCGATGTCCTTCGAGGCGGTGCGCGACCAGGTGCGCGAGGCCTACCTGGCCGAGCGCCGGGCCGACGCCAACGCCGCCTTCCTGCAGAACCTGCGCAAACGCTATCGCGTTGTGGTGGCGGGCGTGCCGGAGGACTGAGCGGGCGCGCGCTCCCCTAGCGTGAACTTGACGCCGAGGGCTTTGCGGGACCATCACGCGGCATGGCCGACGCCCCTGCCCTCGTCCCAACCCTTGCCGGCGATTTCCCGCCCGCCACCGAAGCCGACTGGCGCGCCCTCGTCGACAAGACGCTGGGCGAGGCGCCGTTCGCGAGCCTCGAGAAGACCACCGTCGAGGGCCTGCCGATCGCGCCGCTCTATGCGCCGGCGGCCAGACCTGCCGCCCCGGCCCGTACGGTCTCCGCCGACCGCGCCTGGGAGGTCGCCACCTCTACCGCCCACCCCGACCCCGCCCGCGCCAACGCCGAGATCTTGGCCGACCTGCGGGGCGGCGCGGCCGCCGCCGTCGTCCGCATCGATCCGACCGGCGAAGCCGGCGTCGCCGTGGGCTCCGCCGACCAGCTCGCCCGCGTCCTCGACGGCGTGATCCTGGAGCTGGCGCCGGTGGGCCTCGACGCCGGCTTCCTGGGTCCGCAGGCGGCCGACTGGCTGGCCGCCGCCGCCAAGGCCTCGCCGAACGCCCTGCTACGCTTCCACCTCGACCCGCTCGGCGCCTACGCCGGGGGCGGCGCCAGCCCCGGCCCCATCGAGGCCCACCTGATCTCCGCGGCCAATGTCGCCGCCCGCCTCGCCGAGACCTATCCGCAAGCCCAGCTGTTCCTGGCCTCCGGCCGGGTTGTCCACGAAGCCGGCGGCGGCGAGGCCCTGGAGGTCGCCTTCGCAGCCTCGGCGGCGGTCGCCTACGCCAAGGCCCTGGGCCGCGCCGGCCTGCCGATGGCCGAGGCCTTCGCCCGGATCACGCTCAGCCTGTCCGCCGACGCCGACTACTTCGCGACCATCGCCAAGCTGCGCGCCGCCCGCGCGGTATGGGCCCGGATCGCGCAAGCCTGCGGCGCGGACACCACCGCCCGCATCGAGGTCCGCTCCTCGCGCCGCATGCTGACCGCCAAGGACGCCTGGACCAATATGATCCGACTCACCGCCGCGGGCTTCGGCGCCGCGGTCGGGGGCGCCGACACGGTGATCCTCGGCCATTTCACCGACGCGCTCGGCCTGCCCACCGAGTTCGCGCGCCGCCAGAGCCGCAATGCCCAGCTGGTCCTGATGGAGGAGGCCCACATCGGCCGCGTCGCCGACCCCGCCGCCGGCGCCGGCTACGTCGAGGCCCTGACCGACGAGATCGCCCGCGCCGCCTGGACCGGGTTCCAGGCGATCGAAGCCGCCGGCGGCGCCATCGCTGCGCTCAACTCCGGCCACCTCGCCCGCCAGGTCGAAACCGCCATCGCCGCGCGCCCCACCCCCAGGATCATCGGCGTCAACGCCTTCCCACCCGCCAAGGACACGCCGGTGGAGGTGGAGGTCGCCGCGGCCCGGTCCGTGGCGGCGCCGACAACGCGGTTGCCGGGCCCGGATAGTTCGTGCCCGCCGCTGAAGCCTATGCGGATCGCGGAAGCTTATGAGGCCGCGAAATGAGGGAAGCCCTGGCAAGCCGGTCTTCCCCCGGTACGGGGGAAGTGGCCCAAGACGCTCTTGCGTCGCGGGTCGATGGGGGAAGTCGAACAACAAGAAATACTTCCCCCATTGTCGCCCGGCTTCGCCATTGGCGACATTTCCCCTGTACCGGGGGAAGGCAGGTCGGCGCATGACCAAATTCCCCGACTTCGCCGCCCTGGCCTTCGACGCGGGCCTGCCCACCCTGCCGCTGCAAACAGGCGACCCTTGGCAAACCCCCGAGGGCATCGCCGTCCGCCCCGCCTACGGCCCCGTCGACACCGCGGGCCTGGACACCCTGGCCGGCTACCCCGGCCTCGCCCCGTTCCTGCGCGGGCCCTACCCCACCATGTACCTGACCAACCCGTGGACCATCCGCCAGTACGCGGGCTTCTCCACGGCGGAGGATTCCAACGCCTTCTACCGCCGCAACCTGGCGGCCGGGCAGATGGGGCTGTCCATCGCCTTCGACCTCGCCACCCACCGCGGCTACGACAGCGACCACCCGCGGGTGAGGGGCGACGTCGGCATGGCGGGCGTCGCCATCGATTCCATCCTCGACATGCGCACGCTGTTCGACGGCATCCCGCTCGACAAGATGAGCGTCTCGATGACCATGAACGGGGCGGTGCTGCCGATCCTGGCGCTCTACATCGTGGCCGGCGAGGAGCAGGGCGTGCCGCACGCCAAGCTCAGCGGCACGATCCAGAACGACATCCTCAAGGAGTTCCTGACCCGGAACACCTACATCTATCCGCCGTCGCCCTCGATGCGGATCGTCTCGGACATCTTCGCCTACACCTCGAAGGAGATGCCCCGCTTCAACTCGATCTCGATCAGCGGCTACCACATGCAGGAAGCCGGGGCGACGCTCTACCTGGAGCTCGCCTACACCCTGGCCGACGGCATCGAATACGTCCGCGCGGGCGTGGCCGCCGGCCTGCCGGTGGACAGCTTCGCGCCCCGCCTGTCGTTCTTCTGG
>NZ_JAQGIZ010000283.1 GCF_028290885.1 Phenylobacterium sp. | reverse complement strand
CTCGAGGTATTTCTTCAGCCGCGCGACCTGTTCGCCCAGCACCATGTCGACTGGCCCCGCCAGCGTCTCGGCGAGGCCGCCCTTGGCGTAGCCGCCGACGTCATAGGTCATCGTCAGCTCGGTATTCTGGTTGGCGGGTTTCAGGGTGATCCCCAGGTTGCCGGAGGCGCCGGTGAGCTGCATCGGCCCAAGGCCGCCATTCAGCCGCAGCGTCGTCGCGCCGTCGTTGTAGACGATGGTCATGTGCCGGACCGCGCCGCGCTTCAGCCGCTCGCAAAAGCAGCCCGAGGGGTCGAAATAGAGGTTCTTGGCGTCGCCCGACCAGCTGTGTTGGCTTGACCACCACCTGTCCGGCCGCATCAGGGCGTCCCAGACCTTGGCCGCCGGCGCAGCGATGGTGGCCTTTTCGGTGACCTCGAACCCGGCGGCCGACTTGTCGGTCACCTCCGCATGCGCCGCACCGCCCAGCATGGCCGCGGCCAGCGCCAGTCCCATCAGCGTCTTCATGGATCGCTCCCTAAGCCCGCTCGAAGCTTAGCGGCGCCCCCCAGAAGGCTGCAACCAGGCTCGACTGGGCGCCGGGACGGCCGGTGGTCAAAAAGCGACGAACGGCGTCCGATCCGGTCGTGAACTCCGGGTGCCGCTCGAAATAGCGCGCCAAGGCGTCGGCTGTGGCCTGCGGCTGGTGGATCAGCGGCGTGCCGGGCGGCAGGGCCTCGCGGAAGAGGTCGGCGGTGATCTCATAGTGGGTGCAGCCGAGGATCGCCCGGTCGGGCGCGCGGCCGATCCGGGTGGCGATCGCCTTCACGTGGCCGGCGATGGCGGCGGCCAGTTCGTCGCGCGGCGCGCCCGCCTCGATCAGGCCGGCGAGCTCCGGGCAGGGCTGCGAGAACACCGCCACGTCCTGGCGGCGCTTGTCGATCTCGATCTCGTAGACGCGGGACGCCGCCGTGGCCGGCGTCGAGAACACCGCCAGGATGTCGAGCTTCTCCACCTTGTCGCCGCGCCGCTCGGCCTCGTGCTCCCAGGGCAGGCCGGTGGCCGCCTCGATGGTCGGCACGATGATGCCCAGCACGTTCACCGGCCGGCCGAGCCCGCGCCGATAGCCGGGCAGCCAGGTCTGCTGCAGGCGGCGCAGCGCAATGCCCGAGGCGGTGTTGCAGGCCAGGACCACCAGGTCGCAGCCCTCGGCGAACAGCCGCTCGCAGCCGGTGCGGGTCAGGTCGACGATCTCCTCGCCGGGTCGTCCGCCGTAGGGGGTGTTGGCCTGGTCGGCCAGGTAGATGAAGTCGGCCGCCGGGAAGCGCTCCACCAGCCTGTGGTGCACCGACAGCCCGCCCACCCCGGAATCGAACACGCCGATGGCCATGGGCCGGTGTTAGCGGGCGGCCGGGCGGCTGTCACGCCTTCCACCCGCCCGTCCCGCCCGCTAAGCGTGACGGGCGCAGACCGCTGGGAGGGGTTTCATGACGGGGTGGGACACGCTGAATCGCCGCGGCCTGCTGCTCGGTTCAGCCGGCGTTGGGCTGCTGGGCCTCGGCGGATGCGCAACCGCCCTGGCCCCTGCCCCGAACCCCGTGGCCCCGAGCCCCGTGCCCCCAAACCCCGTACCCTATGCCGAGCGCCGGCCGCCGATCATGCCGGTGCATGCGCGGATGGACCGGCTGTTCGACATCACCGTCTGCCTGCGTCCGTTCCGCGCCCAGGGGCCGAGGCTGGATACCGAGCAGGTCGGCGACACCCTGGTGGTGCACAACTACGGCCACGGCGGCTCGGGCTGGTCCCTGTCTTGGGGATCCGGGACGATCGCGGTCCGCAAGGCGATGGCCGCCAGTCCGGCCGAGATCGCCGTGGTCGGCTGCGGCGCGCTGGGCCTCACCTCCGCCATCCTGGCCCAGGAGGCCGGCGCCAAGGTGACCATCTACGCCAGGGAGCTCATGGCCGACGCCCGTTCGGCCCGCGCCACCGGCAGCTGGACGCCGGACAGCCGCATTGCGCTTGCCGGCGCCGCCGGCCCTCAGTTCGGCGACCTGTGGGAGGAGATGGCGCGCACCTCGTTCAAGCGCTACCGCCGCTACCTCGGCCTGCCAGGCGATCCCGTCGAATGGACCGAGCGCTACTACCTCTCCGACCCCGCGCCCGATCCGGCGCCGCACGAGCCGCCGGCGGCCGAACCGCTCGATTTCGCCGAGTATGTCCATCGCATCCGCGACATCAGTCCGAGCGCGGAAGTGCTGCCGGCCGGCGCGACGCCCTTCCCGACCGCCCAGGTGCGCCGCACCTCGTTGATGCAGTTCAACATCGCCGACCTTGGCCACACCCTGATGGCCGATTTCCTCGCCGCCGGCGGCCGCATCGAGCGGCGCGAGTTCCACAGCCTGGGCGACCTCGCCGGGCTCAGGCAGAAAGTGGTCATCAACTGCCCGGGCTACGGCGCCCGCACGCTGTGCAAGGACGAGACGGTCACCCCCGTGCGCGGCCAGATCGCCTGGCTGATCCCGCAGCCCGAGGTGAACTACGGCGTGTACTACAAGGGCGTCAGCATGCTGTCCCGGCGCGACGGCATCGTCGTCCAGGCGCTGTGGGGCGGCGACATGTTCGGCTATGGCGACGACCGTGAGGTGATCGACCGCGCCGAGGCCGAGCGCGGGGTGAACGTCCTGGCCGAACTCTACGGGCGGATGACGTGACGCAGCCCGTTCCGCGGCGTGACGGCAGGCAAGCTATTACCTAAGGTCGCGTCCACGCGATATTTCCTCCCGGAGTTTCAATGCAACGGCGTACGTTTCTCGCGGCTTCTACCGCCATGGCCGCGACCTCGATGATATCCAGCACCGCCCGCTCTCAGACCGCCGCCAATCCGCTGACCCGGCCGTGGACCGGGCCCTACGGCGGCCTGCCGCCCTTCGGCCAGGTGAAGGTCGCCGACTTCCAGCCCGGGCTGGAGGCCGCCATGGCCGAGGAGCTGGCCGAGATCGAGGCGATCGCCAACAATCCCGCGCCGCCGACCTTCGACAACACCATCGCGGCCATGGAGCGCACCGGCCACGCCAGCAACCGGATCGACACGATCTACGGCATCTGGAGCGACACCCTCTCCAATCCCGAGGTGCGGGCGGTGGAGAAGGAGATGGAGCCGAAGCTGGCCACGCACCGCGACCGGATCCTGCAGAACGAAAAGCTCTTCCGGCGCATCGAGGCGGTCTATGAGGCGCGCGACACCGCCGGCCTGACGCCCGAACAGAAGCGGCTGGCCTGGCTGCGCTGGAACGGCTTCGTGCGCGCCGGCGCCAAGCTCTCGCCCGGGGCCAAGGCCCGCGTGGCGGAGATCAACAAGGAGCTGGCCGGGCTGTTCACCACCTTCAACCAGAACCTGCTGGCCG
>NZ_JAQGIZ010000276.1 GCF_028290885.1 Phenylobacterium sp. | reverse complement strand
CGAGGCCGCCGCCCGCCTCGGCGAGGCGGCCCCCGAAGCGCTGGAACTCCTGGGCGGCCTGGTGATCGAGCCGCAGGCCGTGCTGGAAGCCTGGGCGCCGCAGGTCGGCGCCGCCGCGGTCTGCCGGATCGAAGCCGATGGGGAGGGCTGGCGGCTTCTCGATGGCGCCGGAGAGGTCCTGGCCGCCGCCGACGCCGTGATCGTGGCCGCGGGCCTGGCCACCGCCGACCTCGTCCAGGGGCTGCCGCTCAGCGCGGTGCGCGGCCAGGCGAGCTGGACGGCTTTGGCCGATCCGCCGCCCGCCGCAGCCTTCGGCGGCTACGCCATCCCGACCCGCGGCGGGGTGCTGTTCGGCGCCACGCACGACCGCGGCGATACCGCCCGCGACGTCCGGCCCGAGGACCACCGCCGCAACCTCGAGGCGCTGGCTGCAGGCCTGCCGCGGCTCGCCGAACGGCTGGCGGACGAGCCGCTCGAAGGCCGCGCCTCGACCCGCGTCGCCACGCCGGACCGGCTGCCGGTCGCCGGCGCAGCGCCGGATGGGCCGGCCGGCGTCTTCGTGCTGAGTGGCTTCGGAGCGCGCGGGTTCACGCTCGCGCCCCTGCTGGCCGAGCACGTCGCCGCGCTCGCCATGCAGGCCCCCTCCCCCCTGCCCGCGCCGCTGGCCGACACCGTCGATGCGGCGCGTTTCGCCCGCCGGGCCGCTCGGCGCGGTTCCTAGGCAACCAAGATTCGCCGATGTAGGTTTGAGTGTGGGGACGACCCATCGCGAGGACCTTTAGTGATGAGCACCCATGTCGCCTTAGCCGCCGGCGCGGCGGCCCTTCTCATGCTGAGCGCCATGCCCGCGGCCGCCAAGTCGCCGCAGCCGGAGCACAACCAGTGCTTCTGGACCCGCATGGTCGACGGCTTCGCCGCCCCTGACGACCACACCTTGTACGTGCGGGTGGGCGTGCGCGACGTCTACCAGTTCGACCTGCTGGGCCCCTGCCCGGACATCGACTGGAACCAGCGCCTCGCGCTGGTCTCGCGGAGCGGCTCCAGCATCTGCTCCGGCATGGACGCCGAGGTGGTCACCCACACGCAGATCGGCCCGCAGCGCTGTCCGGTGCGCAGCATACGCAAGCTGACGCCGCAAGAGATCGCCGCCCTGCCCCCTCGCGCCAAGCCTTAGGGTTTCAAGGAAAAGAAGGGCGCCGACACGAAGTCGGCGCCCTGGGGAAGATCGTGTCGCGACCGGACCGTCCGCCCGGCGCCCGCCGCTCTGGCGGTCAGGCGTGTTCAGCTAGAATTTCTTGCGGACCCCCAGCTGGATGACACGGCCGAGGAAGAAGGCGTTGGTATAGTCGTAGTTGTACTGGCTGCGGGTGAAGGGCGGATCGGAGTCCAGGATGTTGATGATCCCCGCCGTCACGGTCGTGTCCCACGGCAACTGCCCCGTATAGACGAGGTCGTGGGTGATCTCGTCGTCCGTCTTCAGGATCGATGCGCCGACCAGATTGTCGGTTCCCTGCTTGAAGTGGGTCGTCCAGCGCAGATTGTGGAGGCCGGATGTCCACTCCAGGTAGGCGTTCGCTCGCAACTTGGGGTAGGAGTAGAAGGCGCTGAGCAGTTCCGTCTTGCCCGCCCGGTCAAGGGCCGGCGCGATGGTGAACCCGTCGAGCGTCACCAGGGCGCCGCGCTTGTATTCTATTGTGTAGGTGGCGTCGCCGCTAAGGGTCAGGTCGCCGCCGAACAGCGCGTCAGGCCAGAAATAGCTTCCCTGGAAGTCGAGGCCGGAGGTGTCAACGCTGGGGCCGTTGATCAGGTTGGCCTTCACGCCCAGCAGGTTTGCGGGGGAGCAGTCGTTGGTGGCCGGATTGCCGTCGTCAGCGAAGGTGAAGCGGCTGCGGAAGGCCGCCACCCCGCACTGCCAGGTGGAGGGCGTCGCGCTTGGAAACATCGTCGAGACGAGGGCGGCCGCGGTTTCGTTCGTCAGCTCGTCCTTGAATTTGAACTTGTAATAGTCGAGCGTCGCGCGGAAGTTCCGTGTACTGACGATCACGCCGACGTTGTAGGTGTCGGCCGTTTCCGGACGCAGGTGCGGGTTGTTGGCGGTGTCCACCGGACGATACAGCGAGCCCACGCCAGGCAGATTGAATTGGGCCAGGCCGCGGACATTGCCCGGGGTGAGGGACGTCTGCTGCGGCGCACGGAACGTGGAGCCGGCCGAACCCCGGAACGCCAGCCAGTCCAGGGCCTGCCAGCGCACGGACACCTTCGGGTTGGTCGTCGAGCCGAAGTTGCCGCCGTAGTATTCGTATCGTGCGGCGGCGGTGACTTCCAGGCTGTCGGTGATCGGCAGCCTGACCTCGCCGAACACCGAGGAAACCGTCCGGTCGACGTCGACCTCCTGCACCGCGGAATAGAAGGTGTAGGCGCCGGTGCCCGAGACGCCGCATCCGGGAAGGCCATCGCCATATGGAATGCTGTCGACACACGGCGTGGCGTTGATGTCGTAGAAGTCGGGAACACTGATCTGGGTGCGGTCGTAGCGCACCTGGGCCCCCAGCGCCCAGCCGATTTTGCCGCCGCCCAGGGTGATGGGCAGCGCCCCGTTGAACACGGTCTCGCCGACCGCCAGTTCGGTATAGGTGTCGCCGCTGAGCTGGATGTGCAGCCAGTTCAGCAGGTCCGGCTTGTTGTTGGTCGCTCCGGGCGCAAAGAACGGGTTCGCGCCGCCGACGCCCTTGCTGCCCGAATAGGCGTTGGCGAAGGGATTGAAGTACTGGCAGCCGCCGACGCCGGGGGCGCCGCTGACCGGGTTGCACCCGGGGCCGCCCAAGCCGCGCAGCGCCAATTCAAGCCTCGTGACGGAGATGTCCGGGCCGGCGCCGGCCTCGCCGTGGTTGACCTGGTAGGTGGCCGAGGCGCGCCAGCCGATATCGTCCCACATATGCCCGGTGAGCGAGCCGCCGATGCGGAAAGCGGTAGCCCGGCGAGCCTGGTGATCGGCGCCGTCGCTGAACAGCGGGTTGCCGCCGAAGCCCTCGGGCCGCCAAAGGGTCTGCGACGCAATGACCCCGTTGGCTGCGGCGTTGGTGCAGATCGTGCCGAGCGCCGGACAGTTCACGGGATTGGCGAGGAAGGCGATCAGTCCGGGGTTGGTGTTGGGTATGTAGAACCGCGACTGCTGGTTGAGGCCCACGGCCGGATAGGGCGAGGTGCCACCGCCGGGGGAACCGCCCGAGGCGACGATCGGCGTCGGGAACTGGGTCGTGGACTGCGCGGGTGACACGCGTTCATTCGGAACGTCGTGCCGGGCCCACAGCATTTCACCGTGGAAGTCGATGTCGTCGGTCACCCTGAAGTTCAGCTGGCCGTAGACCGAATAGTGGAACTCGTCGTTCACCAGGTTGTCGAATTGGGTGAACTGGAAACGGCAACCCGAAGCCGGCGACGCGGCGCTAACCAGGACGCCGCCGAGCTGGGCGCAGCCATTGTCCACGAAGGATTGGCTGAATGTTCCGGCCGCCACCTGGGCGGCCGTGCCGGTCGTGAACACCCCGGGATTGGACGCGGTCGACCAGCCGCCGAAATTGTTGTTCGCGAAGGGCTGTAGCGCCCAGGCGCGGTCCGTCGTGCGCAACTCGCTGCGCCTGCGATATGACGCGGTCAGCAAGGCGTCGCCGCGGTCGAAGCGCCAGCCTCTCGCAATGCTGACGTCGTAGTCGCCGGCCGACTTCCGGATTTGCGAATAGTCGGCGGTGAACTCCCAACCGTCCAGATCCCGGCGGGTGATGAAGTTCACCACGCCGCCGACTGCGTCGGAGCCGTAGGTCGCCGCCGCGCCGTCGCGCAGGATCTCGATGCGTCCGATCGCGGCGTTGGGGATGAAGTTGATGTCCACCGACTCCAGCGCCACGGCGGCGGGCGAAGTGGCCATCCGCTGGCCGTTGAAGAGCACAAGCGTGCGCGCCGAGCCGAAGCCGCGCAGGTTCACCGTGGCCGCGCCCGCGGCTGTGCCAAGGAATCGGTTGGATTCGCCGATCGAGCCCTGCGCCGCGGTGATCGTCTTGACGAGGTTCACCGTTGTGGGCGAGCCCTGCTTCTGCAGGTCAGCCGCGCCGATCACATTCACCGGCAAGGCCGCCGTCGTTGACGTTCCGGCGATGTAGGAGCCGGTGACGACGACTTCGCTGACCTCGGGGCCGGCGGCGGTGGCGGTCTTGGCGGCCTGAGCGGCCGCGCCTTGGGTCGATCCAAATGCCAGAGCGACGGCCAAGATTGATCCGCCGCAGAAATATCTGCTCTTCAACATGATGGGTTCCTCCCCCGTTGGGCGCCATCCCCGTCTGGTGCGAGGATTTCGGCCCGAATGCAGGAAGACCATCCGATGCGTTTCAGGCGGCGGCCACTCTTTTTCCAACCCGACATATAAGGCCGGCATGCAGGAAGGTTCGCGCCGCCGGCCCGCGGCCGCGCCGGGCGTTTTTCGCGCCCATACTCAGGTTTCTAAGCACCGGCGCCCACCGATTCGCTAGCCTTGTGTGGCCACGCCGAACAGGGAGGTCCGTCGGGCAGCCCCGCGCTCTCTCGCCTGCCGGGCCGGCGCGTGAATGACGGGACCGTCAACTTACGCGGGTGTCAGCGGGTCCTGCCGTACTCACAATTCGAATTGTTCCAACTGTTTCGAAAGTGGCACAAATGTCGCGGAAAGAAAATATGTGGGCGCCGGCGCCCACAGATGGCGAGGTCAAACCGCTGGCGGCCCTGGACCGGTGATTCGGCCAGGCATTGTCGGGTCGCCCCTCGCGGGCCGGACCCAGTCCAGCAGTCGGGAAAGGATGGTGGACGCGACAGGGATCGAACCTGTGACCCCCTCGATGTCAACGAGGTGCTCTCCCGCTGAGCTACGCGTCCTGAACCGTCGTCGGGAAGGCGGGGATATACCGACGAGGCGCCAACCGCGCAAGCTGGGCCGCGCAAGCCAGGCCGGGACCGGCTCAGGCGGCGATCATCCGTTCCACCTCGGAGACGATCTCGCGCAGGTGGATGGGCTTGGAGAGCACCTTGGCGCCGGGCGGCGCCTGGTCGCTGGCGGCGAGCGCCACGGCGGCGAAGCCGGTGATGAACATGATCCGCAGGCCGGGATGCAAGACCGCCGCCTGACGGGCGAGCTCGATCCCGTCCATGCCGGGCATGACGATGTCGGTGAGCAGCAGGTTCCAATCCTGGTCGAGCACCGCGGCCGCTTCTTCGCCGTCGGCGCAGGCCGTCACCTCATAGCCGGCCCGCTCCAGCGCGCGGGCCAGGAAGCCGCGGAGGCTGTCGTCGTCTTCGGCCAGGAGGATTCGGGGCATGAGGTCTCTTCCGGCGGGCGGGCGCGGCAGCGGATGCGAAGCCCCACAATACCGCCACAAGCGTAAAGGCGCGATGAACCCTTTGACCCATGCCGACGCTGAGCGTTCAATGCGGCGGATGAACGCCTGGGAGCCTGTCGCCGCCGAGGACGCACCTGCGCGGGGCGCGTTCGGCCTGTGGCGAGCTGTCGCAGAGGGCGTAGCCCCGCCGACGCCCCTGGTGTTCGCCTCGCCCCACTCCGGCCGGGACTATCCCGACGACATGATGTCGGCCGCCGCCCTCGACGCCCAGACGATCCGCCGCTCGGAGGACGCCTTCGTCGATGACCTGATCGTCTTGGCCCCGGAGCTGGGCGCCGCCGTGATCACCGCCCGCTACGCCCGCGCCTACATCGACCTCAACCGTGAGGCCTTCGAACTCGACCCCGGCATGTTCGCCGACGAGCTGCCGGAGTTCGCGCGCGCCCGGACGGCCAGGGTGGCTGCCGGGCTGGGCGCCATCGCCCGTGTGGTGTCCGAAGGCCAGGAAATCTACGCCCGCAAGCTGATGTTCGCCGAGGCCCGCGACCGGATCGAGGGGGCGCACCGGCCCTATCACGCGGCGCTGGAGCGGCTGATCGCCGAGGCGCACCGCACGCACGGCTTTGCGATCCTCATCGACTGGCACTCCATGCCGGCGGCGGCGGCCAGGGCGGGCGGGCGCGACCGGCCCTGCGACATCGTGCTCGGCGACCGCTTCGGCGCAGCGTGCGCCGGCCTGCTCACTGCCCGCGTCGAGCGCGAGCTCGAGGCGATGGGCTACCGGGTGGCGCGCAACACCCCCTACGCCGGCGGCTACACCACCGAGCACTACGGCCGCCCGGCGCGGCGCACCCACGCCCTGCAGATCGAGATCAACCGCGGCCTCTATCTCGACGAGGCGACGCTGACCCCCACGGCGGGTTTCGAACGGCTGAAGGCCAACCTGGAACGGCTGACCCGGGCCCTGGCCGCCGCCGACTGGAGCGGCCTGAAGGCGGCCTGAGACCAGGCGAAAGACTACAGGCCAAAAAAAAAGCCGCGCCCGGAGGCGCGGCAGTTCATAGGGAGGAAACGCCCAGGAAGGGCAGAGGCGTCAAGGACGCCTCACAAATCCAATGTACGGTGCGCTGCACAACAGCGCAAGCCGTTACGGCGAAAAACCTGCATCTTCATGATGGTGAGAGCCAAAAGGCGAAGATTTTCCGGGCCTTGCGCGAACGCTCTTTTAGCCTATTTAGGTTGCACCGCACAACAACCGGAGCCTGTGGGCGCTTCCGGGCGCTCGCGGCCGGCAACTCCAAGCTGGCGGTTGCGCCTCGTCTCCCCTACAAGCGCGCCTTCCTCGCCTCCGAGACACTCCCCCGAACCTCATGTCGCTTCGCAACATCGCCATCATCGCCCACGTCGACCACGGCAAGACCACGCTGGTGGACCAGCTGCTCGCCCAGTCGGGCGTGTTCCGCGCCAACGAGGCGCACGCCGAGCGCGCCATGGATTCCAACGACCAGGAGCGCGAGCGCGGGATCACCATCCTGGCCAAGTGCACCAGCGTGCTGTGGCACGGCGAGGCCGGCGACACCCGGATCAACATCATCGACACCCCCGGCCACGCCGACTTCGGCGGCGAGGTGGAGCGGATCCTGGGCATGGTGGACGGCTGCGTCCTGCTGGTCGACGCCGAGGAAGGCGTCATGCCGCAGACCAAGTTCGTGCTCGGCAAGGCGCTCAAGATGGGCCTGCGCCCCATCGTCTGCCTGAACAAGGTCGACCGCCCCCACGCCGACCCCGACCGGGTGCTGAACGACGCCTTCGACCTGTTCGCCGCCATGGGCGCCACCGACGACCAGCTCGACTTCCCGCACATCTATGCGTCGGGCAAGCAGGGTTGGGCGACCCTGGACATGGCCAAGCCCAACGACACGCTGGCGCCATTGTTCGACCTGATCGTCAAGCATGTGCCCGAGCCCGCCGCCATCGCGCGCAAGGACGGCCCCTTCCAGATCCTCTCAGTGCTGATCGAGAACGACCCGTTCCTGGGGCGCCTGCTCACCGGCCGCATCGAGAGCGGCAAGGCGACGCCGGGCCTCGCCATCCACGCGCTGGGCATTGACGGCAAGGAGGTCGAGCGCGGCCGGATCACCAAGGTGCTGGCTTTCCGCGGCCTGAAGCGGCAGCCGATCGAGGACGCCGAGGCGGGCGACATCGTCGCCATCGCGGGCCTCTCCAAGGCCACGGTCGCCGACACCCTCTGCGCCATGGACGTCGCCGAGGCCCTGCCGGCCCAGCCGATCGACCCGCCGACCATCTCCATGACCGTCAGCGTCAACGACAGCCCGCTGGCCGGCCGCGAAGGCGACAAGGTGCAGAGCCGGGTGATCCGCGACCGCCTGCTCAAGGAAGCCCAGTCCAACGTCGCCATCCGGGTCAGCGAGACCCCCGACAAGGACGCCTATGAGGTCGCCGGCCGCGGCGAGCTGCAGCTCGGCGTGCTGATCGAAAGCATGCGCCGCGAGGGCTTCGAGGTTTCCATCAGCCGCCCCCGCGTGGTGTTCCAGACCGATCCCGAGACCGGCGAGCGCCTGGAGCCCATCGAGGACGTGATGATCGACGTGGACGAGGAGTTCACCGGCATCGTCATAGAGAAGCTGTCGGCCCGCCGCGCCGAGCTCAAGGACATGGGCCCGTCCGGGGCCGGCAAGACGCGGTTGTCGCTGATGTCTCCGTCGCGGTCGCTGATCGGCTACCAGGGCGAATTCCTGACCGACACCCGCGGCTCCGGCGTGCTGAACCGCGTGTTCAGCCACTACGAGCCCTACAAGGGGGCCATCGACGCCGGCCGCAAAGGCGTGCTGGTCTCCAACTCCGAGGGCGAGACCGCGGCCTACGCCCTGTGGAACCTGGAAGAGCGCGGCACCATGTTCGTGGGCGGCGGCGAGAAGACCTACCAGGGCATGATCATCGGCGAGAACTCCCGCCAGGACGACCTCGACGTCAACCCGATGAAGGCCAAGCAGCTCACCAACGTCCGCGCCTCCGGCAAGGACGAGGCCGTGCGCCTGACCCCGCCGCGCCGCCCGACCCTCGAACAGGCCATCGCCTACATCGAGGAGGACGAATTGGTGGAGGTGACGCCGAAGTCCATCCGCCTGCGCAAAAAGGTGCTCAACCCCTCTTTCCGCAAGAAGCGCGTCAAGGAAGACTAGACGGCCAACCGGGGGGTGTGAGACGTCTGAAGGACGGAGATTGCCCATGACCCTCGTCGGCCCCGTCAAACCTCCCCGCCACTATCCGACTGCGGCCGCCAAGTGCGCCGACCTGGTGGTGCATATCGTCGGCCTGACGCTGGCCCTGGTGGGCGGGATCGTGCTGCTGGCGCTGGCGGTGCGGGCGGGCTCGATCACCCGGGTGGTCGGCGTCTCGATCTATGCCGCCGGCGTGCTCGCCATGCTGGCTTTCTCCACCGCCTACAATTTCGCCAAGGCCCGCTATCGGCCGCTGCTGCGCCGGCTCGACCATGCCGGCATCTTCCTGATGATCGCCGGCTCCTACACGCCCTTCACCATCCACAACCTTCGCGGCGCCTGGGCCTGGGGGATGACGGCGGCGGTCTGGTCGATCGCGGGCGTCGGGGCGCTGAGCAAGCTGTTCCTTCCGCAGGTCGACCGCAAGCTCGGCGTCGCCGTCTACCTCGCGCTGGGGTGGCTGGTCCTGGTGGCGCTGAAGCCGATGATCGACAACGTCACCTGGGCGGCGCTGCTGTTGCTGGTGGCCGGCGGCGTGCTCTATTCCACCGGGGTGATCTTCTACGTGAACAAGCGCCTGAAGTTCTCCCGCGCCATCTGGCACGGCCACGTGGTGGCGGCCGCGGCGGCGCACTGGGCCGCGGTGCTGGTGGGGGTGGTCCTGGCCACCCGCTAGCCGCCGGTTCTAATATCGTCTTTCCATGAAGACGTCGGCGCGGACGTACTCCGTCTTGGCCGGCGCCAGGTCCTTGAAGCCGGTGGCGCGGTAGAGCGCCAGCGCCGGCGCCAGCGACGAATTGGTCTCCAGGTAGAGCCGGGGCGCGCCGTCTTCCGCGCCGGCCTCGATGCATTTCTCCATCAGCAAGCGCCCGAGGCCGGACCCACGTACGGTCTCCGCGACCGTCATTTTGGCCACCTCATAGCCGCCGTCGGCCATCTTCAGCAGGGCCACGCAGCCCACCGCTTCGCCGTCCTTCAGCGCCATGAAGATGCGTCCGCCCTGGGCGATGATCTTGCCCTGCGGGTCGCCCAGCACCTCGCGGTCCTTGGCCTCGATGGTGAAGTATTTGGCGATCCAGGCCTCGTTGAGCGTGCGGAAGGCATGGGCGTGCTCAGGCGCGAACTCGACGATCTCCATGGACGGACGCCCTCCGGCTGGTCATGAAGGCGACGCCCGCCCCCATCCCGATGATCTAATGCCCAATCCGATCTTCTCAAACCTGCCGACCACGATCTTCGAGGAGATGTCCGGACTGGCCCGGACGCTCGGCGCGGTGAACCTCGGCCAGGGCTTTCCCGACGATCCCGGGCCGGAGGCGATCCGCGCCAGAGCGGCGGACGCGGTGCTCAACGGCTACAACCAGTATCCGCCCATGGCCGGGCTGCCGGAGCTGCGTCAGGCCGTGGCCGCCCACTATGCACGCACCCAGGGCCTCGACCTCGACTGGGCGAGCGAGGTGACGATCACCTCCGGCGCCACCGAGGCCCTGGCCGCGGCCTTCCTGGCGCTGATCGAGCCCGGCGACGAGGTGGTGGTCTTCCAGCCGGTCTACGACGCCTACCTGCCGCTGATCCGCCGCGCCGGCGGCGTGCCCAAGCTGGTCAGCCTGCAGCCGCCGCGCTGGCGTTTCGACCGCGCCATGCTGGAGGCGGCCTTCACGGAGCGCACGCGGTTCGTCGTGCTCAACAACCCGAACAACCCGGCCGGGACCGTCCTGCCGGACGAGGATCTCGCCTTGCTGGCCGAGCTCTGCGTGGCCCGCGACGTCACCGCGATCTGCGACGAGGTCTGGGAGCAGGTGGTGTTCGGAAGCGCCCGCCACCGCCCGCTGATCGCCTTCCCCGGCATGCGCGAGCGGTGCGTGAAGATCGGCTCGGCCGGCAAGATGTTCGGCCTGACCGGCTGGAAGGTGGGCTTCCTCTGCGCGGCGCCGGAACTGACCCACAGCCTCGCCCGCGCCCACCAGTTCCTGACCTTCACCACCCCGCCAAATTTGCAAACCGCCGTGGCCTGGGGGCTGCAGAACTCCGACGACTGGTTCCGCCAGATGCCGCGCGACCTGGAGCGGTCCCGCGACCGGTTGGCGGAGGGGCTGAAACGCGAGGGCTTTGCGGTGCTGGCGTCCGCCGGCACCTACTTCCTCAATGTCGACCTGGCCGCCTCCGGCGTCACCGAGCCCGACCGCGACTTTTGCCTGCGGGCGGTCAAGGAGGCGGGCGTCGCCGCCATTCCCGTCTCCGCGCTCTACGAGGAAGACGCGGTGACCGCGATCGTGCGCCTGTGCTTCTCGAAGCGGGACGAGACCCTCGACGCCGGGATCGCGCGGCTGGCCAGGGCGCGGGAACTCTCCGTTCAGGATAGGATGGTGGGCGAAGGATAGCTGGGAGGAAGCCTCAATGCCCGCCACGCTGCGCCACTTCGCCATCAACGCCCACGACGTCCCGCGCGCCAAGAGCTTCTACGAGCAGGTGTTCGGCTGGACCTTCACCCCCTGGGGGCCGCCCGGCTTCTACCAGACCCGCAGCGCCGGCCACGGCTTCGTGGGCGCCCTGCAGGGCCGCCGCGACATCGGCGGCAAGACCATGCCCGGCACGGAGATCAGCTTCGGCGTCGAGGACAACAAGTCGACCATCGCGGCCATCGAGGACCACGGCGGGCAGGTGATCATGCAGCCCTTCCGCATCGACGGCGTCGGCGAGCTGATCTTCTTCCAGGACACCGAGGGCAACATCGCCGGGGCCATGCAGTACGAGAGGGACCAATGGTGACCGCAAGGCGCTCCGCCTCGCCTTTGCAAATCGCCCGAGATATGTTCGCCGAACGTTGTGATGAACACGAAGGGGTATGCCATGAGCTATGTCGGAAGCTGCTTCTGCGGAACGGTCGAGCTGGAGGTCAGCGGTGAGCCGGAAGGCATGGGCTATTGCCACTGCAGCTCCTGCCGGTCCTGGTCCGGCGGGCCGGTGAACGCCTTCAGCCTCTGGAAGCCCGAGAACGTGACGGTCACCAAGGGCGCGGACCGGATCGCCATGTATCAGAAGACCGAGGTCAGCCAGCGGCAGTATTGCGCCGAGTGCGGCGGCCACCTGATGACCAACCATCCGCCCCTCGGTCTGGTGGACGTGTTCTCCGCGACCATCCCGACGCTGGTTTTCGTGCCCGGCGTGCACATCAACTACGCTGAGACGGTGCTGCCCATGCGCGACGGCCTGCCGAAAATGAAGGACTTCCCGGCGGAGTTCGGCGGTTCCGGCGCGACGATGGCGGAGTAGGCCTCAGCAGGTCGACCCGCCGTCCACCACGATCGTCTGACCCGTCGTCCACGCCCCCGCGCGCGACGCGAGGTAGACCGCCGCGCCCGCCAGGTCGTCGGGTTCGCCCAGCCTACGCAGCGGCGTGCCGGAGCTGGCGCGCTTTTCGCCTTCCGGCGTGTCCCACAGCGCCTTGGCGAAGTCGGTCTTCACCAGGCCCGGTGCGATGCAGTTGACCCGGACGTTGTCGGGGCCGAGCTCGCGGGCGAGGTTGCGGGCGAGCTGCATGTCGGCCGCCTTGGAGATGCAGTAGGCGCCGATCACCTCGGAGCCGCGCAGGCCGCCGATCGACGAGACGATGATGATCGCCCCGTCCTTCCGTTCCTTCATTTCCGGCGCGACCATGCCGATCATCCAGTTGTTGGCCACGATGTTGTTGGTGAGGATCTTGCCGAACGCGTCGTCGGAGATGTCGAGCTGGCTGCCATAGAACGGGTTCGAGGCGGCGTTGCAGACCAGGATGTCGATCTTGCCGAACGCCTTCCTGGTGTCGTCCATCAGCCGCTGAAGGTCGTCCTTCGAGGAGATGTTGGCCGGGATGGCGATGGCGTGGCCGGCGGCCCGCGCGTTGATCTCGGCGGCCACCTCCTCGCAAGGGCCGGCCTTGCGCGAGGAGATCACCACCTTGGCGCCGTGGGCGGCCATCTGCTCGGCGATGGCCTTGCCGATGCCGCGCGAGGAGCCGGTGATCACCGCCACCTTGCCGGTCAGGTCGAACAGCTTGCCGGCCAGGGTCGCCGGCTTGTCCATCACGTCACTAGCGTTGGTCATGGGCGCGGGCTCCTCTAAAACATTCGTTTGATTTTCGGCCATTTGCGGCGCGGCCCCCAAGTCCGTCAAGGTGGGGCGAGGTCAAGCGCGCTTAGCCGGCGATCCGCCGCTCCATCCGGGCCACGCGCATCGGCCCGGCCTCGGGATGGCGCACGTCGATCTCGTCGACCCGGCGAAAGCCGAGGCCCTCATAGAAGGGCGCGAGGGGAGGATCGCAGTCGAGCCGCAGGAGGCGGCGGTCCTGCGCCCGGGCCAGGGCCGCCGCATGGTCGATGAGCGCCGCGGGCACGCCGGTTCCGGCATGGGCGCGGCGGACGGCGAGCTTGTGCAGGTAGACCGCCTCGCCCGGCGGCCGATCCGGCCAGAAGTGCGGATCTTCGGGCAGCAGGATCATCACGCCCGCGATCCCTCCGGCCGTCCTGGCGGTCAGCATCTGGCCGCGCGCGATAATCGGCGTGACGAAGGACTCGCCGACCAGCGCCGGGTCCCAGAGCTGCGACCGCCAGGTGGTGATCCAGCGGGCGGCCTCCTGCAGCACCTCGGCGACGGCGAAGGCTTCCCCCGGCTCGGCGAACCCCAGGTCGAATTTCGGACGGGCCATCAGGTCTCCGGCGGGACAAAGCGGCGGCGGACGCTGCCCGCCGTTGTGGCCACGCTGGCGTGGGTCGCCGCGCTCGGCAATGTCGAATCGGCGGGAGACCCCTTGCGGTCGCCGTCCCGGCGACGCACGTTCCGGGCTCGCTATTTCAAGAGGACTCTATGCGCGAGATCTACCGGAACTACCTCGACGACGAAGACGGCGAAGACGAGGACAAGGGCCGCCAGCCCGACATGCCGATGACCTCGGGGCCGGTGCAGAACGCGCTCTTCAAGTCGCGCACGGTGCTGGTGTTCGGCGAGATCGACATGCGGTTGGCCGAGCGGGTCACCGCCCAGATCACCGCCTTCGCCTCCGAAAGCGACAAGCCGATCCGCGTGATCATCAACTCGCCCGGCGGCCACGTGGAGAGCGGCGACACCGTCCACGACATGATCCGCTTCTGCGGCGTCGAGGTGAAGGCGATCGGCACCGGCTGGGTGGCCAGCGCCGGCGCGCACATCTTCCTGGGCGCCAAGAAGGAAAACCGGCTTTGCCTGCCCAACACCCGCTTCCTGCTACACCAGCCGGCCGGCGGCATGCGCGGCCAAGCCTCGGACATCCAGATCGAGGCCGAGCAGATCATCAAGATGCGCGACCGCGTGAATCGGATGATCGCCAAGGAGACCGGCCAGACCGTCGAGCGGATCGTCAAGGACACCCAGCGGAACTTCTGGATGAGCGCCGAGGAGGCGGTCGACTACGGCCTCGTCGCGCGGATCATCAACGACACCTCGGAGGTCTAGCTACGTGGACAGGCCGTGGTGGCAGGGCGCGATCCTCTACCACGTCTATGTCCGCAGCTTCTTCGACAGCGACGGCGACGGGCATGGCGACCTGCCCGGCGTCGAGGCCAAGCTGGACTACATCAAGAGCCTCGGCGTCGACGGGATCTGGCTCTCGCCGATCCATCCCTCGCCCAACCGCGACTGGGGCTATGACGTCGCCGATTTCGAGGGCGTGCAGCCCGACTACGGCGCGGCGGACGATTTCCAGCACCTGCTCGACGCCGCCCACGCCAAGGGGCTGCGGGTCGTCCTCGACGAGGTGCTGAGCCATACCTCCGACGAGCATCCCTGGTTCGTGGAGAGCCTGACCGGCGGCGCGGACGGACCGAAGGCC
>NZ_JAQGIZ010000230.1 GCF_028290885.1 Phenylobacterium sp. | reverse complement strand
AGCACCAGGCAGAGGGCCGCCAGCCCGTTGAAGGCGGCATGGAAAAGGAACGGTTGCGACAGGCCGTTGAGCGTGAGCTGGTAGGTGCTCAACGATGAGCGATTCGCTTGCGCGGCAGCCGCGAGCTCGACTCTCATGAATTTCACACGCGCCCTGCCCAAGCCGGAAGGGTCGCCGCAAATAGTAAAGCTTCGAAGAATCGGCCCTAGGAAACGAGGGCCGTAGCGGGAGTCGCCTCGAGGTCGTCGGCGCCGTCCATCAGGCCCTCGGCGAGGCCCGAAGCCTGGGCCAGCACCTGGCCGGCGAAGACACGGGCGAGGGCGGACTTGCCCTGGAGCCAGGGGTCGCCAGAAGACAAGGGGTCGCCCGCCGCGGCCAACGCCTGGCGGCCCAGCAGGGCCCCGCCGATCACGTCGCCGGCGAGCTTCAGGTAAGGCGTGGCGGCGGCAAGACTGGGTGCGCCGCGGTTGGCCAGTAGCCAGTCGGTGGCCCGCTCCAGCGCCGCAACGCCCGCGGCCAGCCGGCGGCCGACCGAGGCGAGCTCGGGGACCTCCGTCAGGGTCTCAGCGGTCAGCGCCAGCTCGGCGCAGAGGCCGCGCATCACCGCGCCGTCGGCCATGGCCACCTTGCGGCCCACGAGGTCGATGGCCTGGATGCCGTTGGTGCCCTCGTAGATCGGGGCGATGCGGGCGTCGCGGTAGTGCTGCGCCGCGCCGGTCTCCTCGATGAAGCCCATGCCGCCGTGCACCTGGACGCCCAGGGACGCCACCTCGACGCCGACGTCGGTGGACCAGGCCTTGGCGATGGGCGTGAGCAGCTCCGCCCGCGCCTGGGCCGAGGCGCGCTCCTCCTCGGTGTCGGCCAGACGGGCGATGTCGGCCAGTACGCCGGTGGTCAGGCAGATGGCGCGGGCGGCTTCGGTCTTGGCCTTCATCAGCATCAGCATGCGGCGCACGTCCGGGTGGCCGTAGATCTCCGCCGGATAGTCCCCCGACCACACCGCCCGGCCCTGGCGGCGCTCCTGGGAGAAGGCCAGCGCCTGCTGGAAGGCCCGCTCGGCGATGGCCACGCCCTGCACGCCGACCTGCAGGCGCGCAGCGTTCATCATGACGAACATGTGCGGCAGGCCCTGGCCCAGCTCGCCGACCAGCTCGGCCTGCGCGCCCTCGTAGAGCATGACGCAGGTGGGGGAGCCATGGATGCCCAGCTTGTGCTCGATGGAGCCGGCGCGGAAGTCGTTGCGCGGACCCAGGGTCCCGTCGTCCTTCACTGCATATTTGGTGGTCAGGAAGAGGCTGATGCCCTTCACGCCGGGCGGCGCGTCGGGAGTGCGGGCCAGCACCAGGTGGCAGATGTTGTCGGCGGCGTCGTGGTCGCCCCAGGTGATGAAGATCTTCTGGCCGGAGAGCCTGTAGCCGCCGTTTCCGTCCGGATCGGCGCGGGTGGTGAGCTGGGCAAGGTCGCTTCCGGCCTGCGGCTCGGTCAGGACCATGGCGCCGGGCCATTCGCCGGACACCAGCTTCGGCAGGACCAGCCGCTTCTGGCGTTCCGTCCCATGCAGGGCCAAGGCCTCGATGGCGCCCTGGGTGAGCATCGGACACAGTCCAAAGGCCATGTTGGCGGCGTGGACCATCTCGAAGACGGCCAGCTCCATCGCCTTCGACAGGCCCTGGCCGCCGTATTCCGGGGCCGCGGACAGCGAGTTCCAGCCGTCGGCGACGAAGGCGCGGTAGGCGGCGGCGAAGCCTGGGGCGGCGGTGACGGCGCCGTTCGCATAGCGGGCGCCTTCGATGTCGCCGATGCGGTTCAGCGGCGCGAGGACATCAGTCGCGAACGCGCCGGCCGCCTCCAGCACCGCGGCCACGGTGTCGGCGTCGAGGTCCGGATAGGCCCGCGCGATCAGGGCGTCGTGGCCGACGGCCGAAAGCGCGAAGGCAAGGTCCCGGACAGGCGCGCGGAAGGTCATGATGGGCTCCGGATCAGCTTCGCGCCACGTCTTAGGCCATGGTCCCGGCGCGGCAAAGCCGCGGAGGCCCGCACGCCTGCGTCGAACCGCAATAGGGCAACGCGCTGGAACCGGCGGCGTTACGGTCCGCATGGAGGTGCTCCGCACGCTGATCGGTCCGGACAACGGCGATGCGAACGCCGCCCAGCTCTGCGCCCGGGCCCTGATCCTGTTCTTCATCGGGATCGCCTATATCCGCATCGCCGGACGGCGGACCTTCGCCCACGCCACGCCGCTGGACATCGTCGTGGCCCTAATCGTGGGGTCGAACCTCAGTCGGGCGATGACCGGCAAGGCGCCGTTCTGGCCGGCCCTGGCGGCGACCTTGCTGCTGGTGGTCCTGCACCGGGTGCTGGCCATACTGACGCTGCGCTGGACCTGGCTGGCCAAGCTGCTCAAGGCGGAACCCGTGGTCCTGGTCCGCGACGGCGAGGAGGACCGCCGGGTGATGTTTCTCCATGGTATCGGCGAGGATGACCTGCTGCAGGGCCTTCGCCTCGAGCAGGTCGAAAGGCCGGATGAGGTCCGCCTCGGGACCCTGGAGAACAACGGCAGGATCAGCGTGATCCGTCGGAAAGCCGACGCCGTCTGAAGCCAGATGGCTAGTCTCCGCCGGATGCCGGAGTGTCGGGAATAAGACATAAAAATCCGTGGCTTGATTTTAGCGGCCACGCTGAAACCGGGGGTCCGCCTGGTCGGTTCTCGCCTGCATAGCCACCGCGCAAATCCTCGTAGGGGACCGGGTGTCGGGGTGGCGAAAGCACAAGGGCAGGAGGCGAGAGATGGCCAAGCAGGACAACGCTTCGGGCGGCGAGGCGAATGGCAAGTCTGACAATCCGACGGGGCAAGCCGCCGGCGACCCTGGCGACGGCGCCGGCGCCCAAGGCTCATCGGCCGGGCAGGCTCCGGCCGCCGCGGCCGGCTCGGTCCAGGCCACTGACGCCATCGCGCTCCTGAAGGCCGACCACCGCAAGGTGGAGGGCCTGTTCGCCAAGTACCAGACGGCGACCTCGGGCAAGGGCGAGATCGTGCGGCAGATCTGCATGGAACTGACCGTCCACACGACCCTCGAGGAGGAAATCTTCTATCCCGCCTGCCGGCGCGCGGCTTCGGACGAGGAGCCGCTGGACGAGGCCCAGGTCGAGCACGACAGCGCCAAGGTGCTGATCGCCGACCTCTCGAACAGCTCCGGGCGGGACCGTTTCCGCGACGCCAAGGTCAGCGTGCTGGCCGAGCAGATCAAGCATCACGTCGGCGAGGAAGAAGCGCCTTCCAGAGGCATCTTCGCCAAGGCGCAGGCCGCAGGGGTCAACACCCCAGACCTCGCCAAGCAGCTGCAGGCCCGCAAGCAGCAGCTGATGGCCGAGCCGGACGACCTGACGCCGTCTCGTCCCGTCTCATTCGAACTTTCCCAATTCCAGACCGGCCGAAAAAAGGAGAACGACATGGCCAGCTATCGAAGCGAGCGCGACCGCGACGAGCGGGGCCGCTTCACCGATGACGACGACCGCGGCCGCTATGGCGCGCGCGGCGGCCGCGACCGCGACGACGAAGACGGCCGCCGCGGCTGGTACGGCGACCCGCAGGGCCACTCCGAAGCCTCCCGCCGGGGCTGGGAGGAGCGGAGCCGCGGCGAAAGCCGCAGCTTCGGCGGCCGCGACGACGATGACGATCGCCGCTATGGCCGCGAACGGGACGAGCGGGGCCGTTTCGCCGACGATGACGACCGCCGCTACAGCTCACGGAGCGCCGAGCGCGACCGCGACGAGAGGGGTCGCTTTGCGGAGGACGACCGCCGATCCGGCGAGGGCCGCGGCTGGTACGGGGATTCCCGGGGCCATGCCGAGGCGGCGCGCCGCGGCGGGGACGAGCGTGACGACGGGCGCCGCTTCCGGGATGACGACGATGATCGCCGCGGCCAAGGCGGCTGGTTCGGCGACTCACGCGGCCATGCGGAAGCCGCCCGCCGCGGCTGGGAGGAGCGCGATGACGGCCGGCGCTCGCGCGACGATGACGACGATCGCCGCAGCGGCCGCGGCGGCGGCCAGGGCGGCTGGTTCGGCGACTCGCGCGGCCACGCCGAGGCCGCACGGCGCGGCTGGCAGGATCGCCGTTAGCTCCTGACGGCCAGCCGAGCTCCCGGCAAGGCAGGCTGTAGATTTGGCCGCTCCCGCCCGGGGGCGGCCATTTCGATTCCGGCGGCGGACGTCAGCCGGGAATAAATTCCTCGCCCGCGCCGTCTTTCGGTCAAGCTTCCCACGAACCATCTGCAGGGGACGGAGCGGAAAGGATGGCCGATGATGCGGACGGTTGTGGCGGCGCTGGCGATGTCGGCAGCCTTGGGCGGCGCGGCGTTCGCCAACCCCTCGACGCAGGATCCGCTGAAGGTTCCGGCCGGGACCTATGCGCTCGACAAGCGGCACGCGAGCCTGACCGTGAAGACCGTCCACATGGGCTTCTCGCACTACACGATGCGCTTCAACGGCCTGGACGGCGGCTTCACCTACGACCCGGCCAACTGGCAGGCGACCAAGGTCACCTTCACCGTCGACCCGAAGTCCGCCGACACCAACGACCTGTCGTTCAACAAGCAGATCGCCGGCTATTTCGAGCCGGACAAATACCCCGCCATCACCTTCGTCTCGACCGACGTGCAGGGGCAGGACGGCAAGGGGACCATCACCGGCGACCTGACCTTCCACGGGGTGACCAAGCCCGTGACGCTCGATGTCACCTTCGCCGGCGCAGGCCACGGGGTCACCCCGATCGGCACCCGGCTGGGCTTTTCGGGATCGACGCGGATCAAGCGCTCGGACTTCGGGCTCAGCAATTTCGTCCTGAACCAGTTCACCGACGACGACGTCGATGTGATCTTCGAAGTAGAATTCGAGAAGAAGTAGCACGCCGTCCAGGCGCAGCAGGAAGCTCTCCTCATGACCGCAGTCCGCAACGGCCTCAGCGCCGGCCGCAGCCGCTACGCCACGGTGGCGATCATCCTTCACTGGCTGATCGCGCTGGCCATTGCGGCCCAGGTCGCCATCGCCTGGCGGATGGGCGGGCAGCCCACGCCGGAGAACTTCGCGCTCCTCCAACTGCACAAGTCGATCGGGATCACCATCCTGGTGCTCAGCATCGTCCGGCTCGGCTGGCGCCTGACCAACCCGCCGCCGCCTGAGCCGCCGGGCCTGGCGCGCTGGGAGATCGTGCTGTCGCAGACCGTGCACTGGGGCTTCTACGCGATCATGATCGGCATGCCGCTCACCGGCTGGCTGATGGTCTCGGCGAGCCGCATCCAGATCCCGACCCTGCTCTATGGCGCGGTGCTCTGGCCGAACATCCCGGGGATCGACAGCCTGGCCCCCGCCGCCAAGAAGGTCTGGCATTCCATCGGCGTGAACGGCCACGAGCTGTTGGCCTTCGGCTTCTACGCGCTCTTCGTCCTGCACGTGGCCGGCGCGCTGAAGCACCAGCTGTTCGAACGCGATACGCCGGTGTTCTCGCGCATGGCGCCGGGCGCCGTCGCCGGCCGCTGGCTGGAGCCACGCCTGCTGCTGACCGTCCTGGCGGTCGTGGGCGCCGTCGCCTTCGGCACACTGGTGCAGCCGGCGCGCCCGGCGATGGGGCCGCCGCCGGCCGCCGTCGAGGCCGCGCTCCCGGCCGAGG
>NZ_JAQGIZ010000168.1 GCF_028290885.1 Phenylobacterium sp. | reverse complement strand
CCTCCAGCCATTCGCGCACGTCCATGGGCAGCACCTGCCAGTGCTCCTGGTCGGTCATCAGCTGGCGCACCCGCTTGGCCAGGAAGGTGGAGAGCGCGAACTTGGACCCGCCCCAGGATGGCATCTTGGGATCCGCGGAAGGCGCGGGCTGCACCAGGACGTCGAGGTTGGTCACGGCCACCAGCCGCCAGACCTGGCCTGCGAAGACGAAGGTCTCGCCGGGCTCCAGCATCTCGACCATGCCCTCTTCGATTTCGCCCACTTTGCGGCCGCCGCGCCCGCCGCGCATGGCGATCCGCACCGCCAGCATGGCCGGCGAGACGATGGCGCCCACGTTCAGCCGATGGCGCTGCGCGGTTTCCAGGTTGCGGACGCGCCAGAGGCCGTCGATCCCCTTCACGATCCGGCGGAAGCGGTCGTAGGTCTTCAGCGCGTAGCCGCCTGTGGAGACGAAATCGACCACCTGCTCGAAGTCCTCCCAGGTCAGGTCGCGGTAGGGGCCGGCGGTCGTCACCTCGTCGTAGAGCTTCAACAGGTCGAAGGGCTCGGAGCAGGCGCAGCCCATGACGTGCTGCGCCAGCACGTCCAGCGCGCCGACACGCGGCGGATCGCCGTCCAGCTTGTTCTCCGCGATGGCCTCGCGGGCGGCCTGGCACTCCAGCATCTCGAAACGATTGGCCGGCACGAAGATCGCCCGGGAGGGCTCGTCCAGGCGGTGGTTGGCGCGGCCGATCCGCTGCACCATCCGCGAGGCGCCCTTCGTCGAGGCGAGCTGGATCACCAGGTCCACGTCGCCCCAGTCGATGCCGAGGTCCAGCGTCGAGGTGCAGACCACGGCGCGCAACTCGCCCCGCGCCATCGCCGCCTCGACCTTGCGCCGTTGCTCGGCGGCCAGCGAGCCGTGGTGCAGGGCGATCGGCAGGCTGTCCTCGTTCAGCCGCCAGAGTTCCTGGAAGGCGAACTCCGCCTGGAAGCGGGTGTTGACGAACACCAGCGCCGTCCGCGAGCGCTTGATGACGTCGTAGACCTCCTGCATGGCATGCTGAGCGGTGTGCCCCGCCCACGGCACGCGGCCTTCCGACAGCAGCACCTCGACGATCGGCTCCGCGCCCGCGGGCCCACGCACCAGGTCGATGGAGCTGTTGCCTGCGGCGCCATGGTTGGCCATCCAGGCCTTGATCACCTCGGGATCGTCGACCGTGGCCGAGAGGCCGACGCGGCGCAGGTTCGGCGCGAACTGGGCCACGCGGGCGAGGTCGAGCGCCAGCAAGTCGCCGCGCTTGGAGGCATGCAGGGTGTGGATCTCGTCGAGGATCACGCACTCCAGGCTCTCGAAATAGAGCCGTGCGCCCTCCCAGGCGCAGAGCAGGGCGAGCTGCTCGGGCGTCGTCAGCAGGATCTCCGGCGGCTTTACCCGCTGCCGTTGGCGGCGCGAGAGGCCGGTGTCGCCGGTGCGGCTCTCGGCGGTGATCGGCAGGCCCATCTGCAGGATCGGCTGGTTGAGGTTGCGCTCGACGTCCACGGCGAGCGCCTTCAGCGGCGAGATGTAGAGGGTGTGCAGGCCCCGCGGGGCGTTAGCCGGCGGCCGCTCGGCGAGTGTGATGAGGCTGGGCAGGAAACCCGCCAGCGTCTTCCCGCCGCCAGTGGGCGCGATCAGCAGGGCGTCGCGCCCCGCTTGCGCCCGCTCGATCATCGCCAGCTGATGGGCGCGCGGGCTCCAGCCCCGCTTGGCGAACCAGTCGGCGAACCTCGGCGGCAGGAGATCGGCGGCGGGGACCGCGGCGTCGGCCATTTTCGCCCTATAACATGTTCCCGTTACGTTTCACGCGCAGGGCGCGATTTACTTACGACGTAAATTATAGTCAAGGTGCCGCCGCCGCTTCACCAAGGAGACCGCACATGAACCCCAACGCCGAGTTCGACCTCATCGTCTATGGCGCCACCGGCTACACCGGGCGCCTGGTCGCGGAGTACCTGGCGCAGCGCTACGGGATCGGCGGCGAGGTGAAATGGGCGATGGGCGGGCGGAGCGCCGCAAAGCTGGCGCAGGTGCGCGACGAGATGGGGGCGCCCGCGGAGACGCCGCTGGTGGTCGCCGACGCCGAGGACGCGGCCGAGCTCGACGTCATGGTCCGCCGCGCCAAGGCGATCGTCACCACGGTCGGGCCCTATCAACTCTATGGCGACAAGCTGGTCGCGGCCTGCGCCGCCGCCGGGACCGACTACCTCGACCTCTGCGGCGAGCCGAACTGGATGGCTCACGTCATCGCGACTCACGACGCGGCGGCCAAGGCGTCCGGCGCGCGCATCCTTCACTCCTGCGGCTTCGATTCCATCCCCTTCGAGCTCGGCGTCTATTTCGCCGAGGAGACGGCCAAGGCGAAGCTCGGCGGGCCGGTCCCGCGGGTGAAGGGCCGCATCCGCGCCATGCGGGGCGGGCTCTCCGGCGGCACGGCGGCCAGCGGGGCGGCGACCATGGCGGCGATCCAGAAGGATCCCAGCCTGATCGCGCTGATGATGAACCCTTTCGCGCTCACCCCCGGCTTCCAGGGTCCCGACCAGCCGCCGGGCAATGCGGTCGAGCACGACCCGGACCTCGGGGTCGACGTCGGCCCGTTCATGATGGCGGCGATCAACACCAAGAACGTGCACCGCTCGAACGCCCTGATGGGCCATCCCTGGGGCAAGGACTTCGCCTATGACGAGATGTCGGTGGTGGTCCCCGGCGCGCCCACCGAGTTCACCGGCATGGGCGAGGGCATGCCAAAGCCCGGCGAGGGGCCTTCGAAGGCGGAGCGCGAGGCGGGCTTCTACGACATCGCCTTCATCGGCCTCGCCCCGGACGGCCGAAAGGTGCGGGTTTCGGTGAAGGGCGACCGGGACCCCGGCTACGGCTCGACCTCGAAGATGCTGGCCGAGGCCGCGATCTGCCTGATCAGGGATAGGCCCGATGTGGCCGGCGGCGTCTGGACGCCCGGCGCGGCCATGGGGATGCAGCTGGTCGACCGGCTAGGGGCGAACGCCGGCGTGACGTTTGCGGTAGAGGCCTGAAGGGCGGCGCCCCGGCTGGTCGCTGGACCAAGCCGGCGCGCTTATGCCCGCGTCAGCACTCGTAGCGGCTGCGCACCAGCACGCGGCGTCCGATGTAGGGGTCCCAGACCCAGCGCCGGCCTTCGCAGACCCGGTAGCCCGAATAGCCATAGTAGCCCGGATAGTAGCCGCCGCCGTAGTAACCGCCGTCATAGTAGCCACCGCCGCCATAGTAGCCGCGGTCGTAGTAGCCGCGGTCATAGCCGCCGTGGTTGCTGGCGAGGGCGGCGCCGAGCGCCAGGCCCACCACGCCGGCCGCCACCGCGACGCCGGCGTCGTTGTGATGGCGGCCGCCGTAGTAGCCGCCGCCATAGCCGCCGCCGTAATAGCCGCCGCCGTGGGGACGGGCCTCGGCGGGAGCCGCCGTGGCGCACACCGCGCCGCCCAGGGTAATTGCCGCCATCGCGGCCGTGAGAAGCTTTCTCATCATGGCCTCCTTGAGTACCTAACGGCCCGACGGCCGAAGTGTTCAGGCCTACAAGGCTATGAATTGGCGACTGAATGGCGGCTGAACAAGGCTGTTAACTGTTCGCCGGCTCAGCCAGGCCCTCGTGCTCCAGGGCCAGGCGCACGGCCGGCCGCGCCTTCATCCGCGCGACGAAGGCCGGCAGGGGATCGGGCAGGGTCAGGCCGACCTTCTGCGCCCACATGGCCATCACGAACAGATAGGCGTCGGCGACGCCTGGGCGGTCGCCGAACAGGTAATCGTCCTTCAGGTTTCCGGCCAGGTAGGCGAGCCGCTTGGCGATCGTTTCCCCGGCCATGGCCTTCTCGGCGTCGCTGGCGTCAGGTCTGAAGAACGGCTTGTACCCCTTGTGGATTTCCGTGGAGATGAACGCCAGCATCTCCAGGAGACGATACCGGCCCATCGGCCCGGACGGCGCCAACGACGCGTCCTGGTCGGCCACCCAGCTCAGGATGGCTATGTTCTCCGTCAGCACCTGGCCGTCGTCGAACTGCAGCGCCGGCACATAGCCCTTGGGATTGATCTGCATGTAGTCCCGGCCGTCGTCGGTCCGCTTGGTCTTCAGGTCGACCATCACGCGGCCAAAGTCGAAACCGGCCTCGTGCAGCGCGATGTGGTCGGCAAGGCTGCAGGCGCCGGGGGCGATATAGAGTTTCATGGCGCAGCGTCCTTGCAATGGAGCGGGGTCTTGCCCTCCTGGCGAAACCCGCGGCGCGGCGCCCTGTTCCCCGGCGTCACGGTGGACGCAGGTTGGCAGGGAGGCCAAGCTGCGGCGAGCCCGCGGCCGAAAGCATCCAGGGGAACGCGCATGAAGGACTTTGCAGGCAAGATCGCCGTCGTCACCGGCGGTGGGACCGGCATGGGGCGCGAACTCGCCCGCCAGCTGATCGCCGAGGGCTGCAGCGTCGCCATGTGCGATGTGTCGGCCAAGAACATGGCCGAGACCGTGGCGCTGTGCGAAGCCGACGGGGTTCCGCAGGGCGCCAGGGTCACCGCCCACCTGGCCGATGTGTCCGACGAGAGCCAGCTGATCCGCTTCCGCGACGAGGCGGCGGCGCAGCACGACACCGAGCGGCTGCACCTGCTGTTCAACAACGCCGGCATCGGCGGCGGCGGCTCGATGGTCGCCGACAGCCGGGCGGAGTGGGAACGGACCTTCAACGTCTGCTGGGGCGGGGTCTACCTGGGCGTGCGCACCTTCCTGCCGATGCTGCAGGCGGCCGACGAGGCGCACATCGTCAACACCTCCAGCGTCAACGGCTTCTGGGCCAGCCTGGGCCCCAACGTCTCGCACACGGCCTATGCGGCGGCGAAGTTCGCCGTGAAGGGCTTCTCAGAGGCCCTGATCACCGACCTGGCGCTCAACGCCCCGCACATCAAGGTCTCCGTGGTGATGCCCGGCCACATCGGCACCTCCATCGTCGCGAACTCCCGCAAGGTGATGACCGGCCGCGACGAGGACACGCTGAGCGAAGAGGACCTGGCGCGCGCCCGCGCGCGCATCGCCCGCTCCGGCGTCGACATCAGCCTTATGGACGACGGCGCCATCCAGGCGCTCGCCGCCGAGCAGCACCGCCGCTTCCTGGAGGAGGCGCCGACGACGGCCGCGGAGGCCGCGACCATCATCCTCGACGGGGTAAAGGCCGACCGCTGGCGCATCCTGGTTGGCGAGGACGCCCAGAAGATGGATGCGCTCGTGCGCGGCGATCCGGAAGCCGCCTACACCCCGGAATTCTTCGGCGTCCTGGCCAAGGAAGTGGGTTGGCGACTGGGCGGTTAGTGTGCTGGATTTGAAGTTCGCCGCACTCACGGGCCATGCGCCGAGCGAACTTCAAATCCAAAAAGCACACTAGAAACGTACACTTGCTAGTGTCCTCATCGATACCGAAGTTCGCCAAAGCCAGCCGCAAGCGCTTGCGAACTTCGGAATCGGGACACTAGGGTTCGCTTCGCTCATCAAATGTTTGTTTCAGCTCCGACTTTGGATTGTCGGCGTCTGTTGTGTCGGGTAAGCGACCCAGCTCCGGAGCTCCGCGTATGTTCAATGTGTTAGTGGTCGAGGACGAGCCCGATATTGCGGAACTCGTCGAAGACGCCCTCGTCGAGGCGGGGTTCTGTGTGACGGTCGCCCACGATGACCGCACCGCCTTCCAGAAGCTGGAGGGCGAGCCGCGCAGCTTTGCGGCCATCGTCACGGACATCAACCTGGGCCCCGGCGTCACCGGCTTCGACATCGCCCGGCGCGCGCGATTGCTGAACAAGGCGATCAAGGTCGTCTACATCAGCGGCCAGGGCCCACATTCCGGGCAGTTCAGCGTCGAGGCGGCCCTGATGGTCGCCAAGCCCTTCAACCCGCGCGAGCTCGCCGAACAGCTTGCGGTCTTCATGCAGGTCGGCGAGCAGGATTAGGCTGGCGCGCGCGACGGCGTCGGTGGGACGCCTGCCGTAGCCTTCCGCCGTGGCGCCAATCCTGGCGGTCCGCCGGTCGGCCACTTGAGGCGCTGGGTTAGGTCGGAGCGGCCGCCGCGGGTTGCGGCGCGGCGTCGGTCGGCGTCGCCGGATTGGCGACCGGCGTGGGCGTAACCGGCAAGGGCGGCGGCGGCCCGGGCGGGATCGGGCCGTTCGGCAGGCGCTTGAGCGCCGAGACCATGAAGCTGCGCCAGATTTCGGAGGGGGCGGTCGCGCCGGTGATCCGGCGCATGGGCGTCGCGTCGTCGCGGCCCGTCCAGACCACGGTGACCAGCCCGCCGGTGTAGCCGCAGAACCAGGCGTCCTTGTAGTCCGAGGTGGTGCCGGTCTTGCCGGCCAGGTCGTAGCCCGGGATCGCGGCGTGCGTGCCGGTGCCCGACGCCATCACCGTGCGCATCATCTGCTGCATCTCGCCGAGCGGCGGGTTGAGGATCGCCTGCGCCGGGGCCGGCCCGCGCCGCTGGAACAGCACCTGGCCGCCGGTCGTGCGGATCCGCTCGATGCCATAGGCGGCCACGCGGTAGCCGCCGTTGCCGAACGCATCGTAGGCCTGGGCCATCTCCAGCGGCGAGACCAGGGTGGTGCCGAGCGCCATGGCCGGGTCGGTGTTGACGACCGAGACGATCCCCAGCCGGCGCGCCACGGCCGCCACGTTCTCCCGCCCGACCTGGTCGGCGAGCCGGGCGGCCACGGTGTTGATCGAGTGCGCCAGCGCCTGCTCGAGCGTGACCTGGCCCATGAACTCCGGCTCGAAGTTCCTCGGCGACCAGCCGTTGATGGTCACCGGTTCGTCGACCACCATCAGGTCCGGCGTCTGCCCGGCCTCCATGGCCGTCAGGTAGACGAACGGTTTCCAGGCCGAGCCCGCCTGCCGGTGGGCGTCGACGGCGCGGTTATAGGGGGCCTTGGCGTAGTCGACGCCGCCGACCATGGCCCGCACCCGGCCCGAGCCGTCCAGCGACACCACCGCGGCCTGGCTCACGCCCTGCTTGGCGAAGCGCGTGGTCACGGTCTTTGCCGCCTCACTGGCGGCGATCTCGGTGGGAAGATCGAGCGTGGTCTCGACCACCAGGTCCTGCTTCGGCGTCCCGACGGCGGTCCGCGTCTGGCCATCCAGCCAGTCGACGAAGTACTGCGCGGGGGCGGTCGGGGCCGACTTCCAGACCTTGGGCGGCGCCGCCAGCGCCTTCGCCCGCTCGGCGCCGCTGATCGCGCCGGTCTCCACCATGGCGTCGAGCACCAGCCTGGTCCGCTCGGCCGACTTCTCCGGCTGGTCCACGGGGTCGTAGTGGGTCGGCGACTTCAGGATGCCCGCCAGCGTGGCGGCCTCCCGTATCGTCAGCTTCGACGCCGGCTTGTTGAAGAACCGCTGCGACGCCGCCTCGATGCCGTAAGCGCCTTCGCCGAAATAGACCCGGCTCAGGTAGAGCGCGAGGATCTGCTTCTTCGAATAGGTCCGCTCGAGCTGCACGGCGTACATCAGCTCGGTCGCCTTGCGCTCGAGGGTCTGGTCGGCGGTGAGGTAGAGGTTGCGCGCCAGCTGCTGGGTGATCGTAGAGGCGCCCTGGCTCTTGCCGGCGCTCAGGTTGGCCACGATGGCGCGCGCCATGCCCACCGGATCGAAGCCGGCGTGCTCGTAGAACCTGCGGTCCTCGATGGAGACGAAGGCCGCGGGCACATATGCCGGCAGCCGCGCGACGTCCACGGGCGGGGCGAAGCGGCCGCCGCGCACCCCGATCACCGCGCCTGAGCGGTCGACGTAGGTGATCTGCGGCTCGCGCCGCAGTTCGGGCAGCCGCGGCAGGTCCGGCGCGGACAGGGACAGGGAGGAGGCGGCAAGGAGGGCGATCACCAAGGCGTAAGGCTCCTAGCGGACGCGCGGCCCCTCAGCGCGAGTCCGTCTTCGGCTCCTTTTGTCGTCGGTTCGCCTTACGAGAAAGATAATTCGCGGTAATGCGCGGTTAGGGCGCAACGCCACAGCCCCTGCACGGGGGGCGGGACCCCTCTGGCGAATGCCGGACGTGACTCGGCGTGGGCGGCGGTTATCGTCGGCGGCCAGGTGGGGGCTCCGCGATGCTCGACTACGTTCTGATAGTCATCGCTGGGATGGCGATGTTTCTGCAGGCAGGCCTGGGTCTCGTCGTGACCACTAGGCCTCCCTCCGAAAAGCGCCGCGTTTGGTATGAGGCCGCCTTTGTCACAGTCGGCGCTATCGGGGTTGTCGCTATCGTGTGGGGCGGTATTCGCACCGCCAGAACTTCAGACGCTATCCAAAGCGGAATCAAACGCGTTCAGAGCGGCCAGCAAACCGGCTTCAAGACGGTAATAACATCACTCAATTCTATTGGACGACCACAAGAGCCTAAGCCGGTGCCGCCGCTGGCTCCCGTCACAGCTCCATCATCTGGCGAACGGGCTCTAATAATTCCCGAATCGTACGTGGCCGATGAAAAGCAAAATTCAGATGGATTTCACAATACCTACTTGATCTCGAAGAATAAAGGACAGATTTCGGCTATAAACCCAAACACCGACTGGATATTGGGTATTACAATTAGGAAGCAAACAAAACAGGAATTAGACGACGCATTCCAGAGTTTACTGAGCAAAATGGACAAGAATGCGACGCAGGGCAACCATCTCGAAATATCTCCGGGAGATACCATCAGATTGACTCAGCCGATGCGGTTGCCGGAGCCGGTTTACGCTCAACTAAAGTCAGAGGGTAAGTTCATATATACGATGGCTGTCATTACATACGGTGACAAAAACCTGCGTCGCGGGGAGCATTGGCTAACCGAGTATTGCGTGTTGGAAAAGGTGAACAGCGGAATCCCGGAATACTGCCCAACCCACAACCTAACGAGAATACAGAAGTGATGTAAGCCTAAGATGTCGCTGCAAAATCCCCTGACTACTTCTATTCCAGCCGCAGCGTCGACGCCCCCAGCGCTCGCAACGCAGCTAGCAGAAACCACGCTGGAAACGCGCCCCGATTGATCTTCGCCTGGACGTGGCTCGTTCCCCACCGTCTTCCGCACGGAAGCCGCCACAACCAACTTCATCCGCGCGCACGTAAAGGCCGGAACTGTCCGGTATTTGGGCGCAAACGCCACAGGACCGAACGCGGGCTACCAGCCCCGGCCTTGGGCCTCGATGACCATATGCGGCGCGGTGACCGGATCGGCCGCGCCCGCCGCGAGCGTCCGGATGACGGCCTGGGTCGCGCCCATCGCGCGCAGTTGCTCGACCACTGCCGTGGCGCGGGCTTGGGCCAGCTGCTCCTGGTGCGCAGGCGTGCCGTGGCTGTCCGCGGCCGGCTTGATCAC
>NZ_JAQGIZ010000154.1 GCF_028290885.1 Phenylobacterium sp. | reverse complement strand
TCGGTGCCGCGGTGCAGCAGGCCGATGTGCGGATCGACCCGCTCGACGATCTCGCCGTCGAGCTCCAGCACCAGGCGCAGCACGCCGTGCGCGGCCGGGTGCTGCGGGCCGAAGTTGATGTTGAACTTACGGATCTTGGTCTCGCCCGGGACTTCGGGTGCGAAGAAGTCGCTGTCCTTGGCGGGGGCGTTGGCGCCGGTCACTTGCTGGGCTCCTTCGCGGCCGGCAAGGCCTTCTCGTCGCCGGGGATCAGCGGGGCGTAGCCGGGCTCGGCGCCCTCCCAGGGCGACAGGAAATCCCAGTTGCGCCACTCCACCGACTTCACCGGCTCGTAGACCACCCGCTTCAACTCGTCGTCGTAGCGGACCTCGACGTAGCCGGTCATCGGGAAGTCCTTCCGCAGCGGATGGCCGTGGAAGCCGTAGTCGGTGAGGATGCGGCGCAGGTCCGGGTGGCCGTCGAAGAACACTCCGTACATGTCGAAGGTCTCGCGCTCGTACCAGTCGGCGCAGGGGAAGACGTTCGTCACCGAGGGCACGGCGGTGTCCTCGTCGGTCTGCACCTTGATCCGAACGCGCAGGTTCTTGGTCATGGACAGCAGGTGGTAGACCACGTCGAAGCGCCGCTCCCGCTCCGGGTAGTCGGCGCCGCAGACGTCGATCAGCAGGGTGAACCGGAAGTCCGGATTGTCGCGCAGGTAGGTCAGCGCCTCGACGATCCGCGGAGCCGGCCCGGTGAGGTTCACCTCGCCGTACATCACCTCGTAGGTGGTGATCGCGCCCTTGGACTTGGCGACCATTTTCTGGCCGAGCTTTTCCAGGATCGGCAGGGGTTGGGGCCAGCTCATCGCATGATGGTCCCGGTGCGGCGGATCTTCTTCTGCAGCTGCAGCACGCCGTAGACCAGCGCCTCTGCCGTCGGCGGACAGCCGGGCACATAGACGTCCACCGGCACGATCCGGTCGCAGCCGCGCACAGTCGAATAGCTGAAGTAGTAGTAGCCGCCGCCGTTGGCGCAGGAGCCCATGGAGATCACGTAGCGCGGCTCGGGCATCTGGTCGTAGACCTTGCGCAGGGCCGGAGCCATCTTGTTCACCAGCGTGCCGGCCACGATCATCACGTCGGACTGGCGCGGGCTGCCGCGGGGCGCGAAGCCGTAACGCTCCAGGTCGTAGCGCGGCATGGACGCCTGCATCATCTCGACCGCGCAGCAGGCGAGGCCGAACGTCATCCACATGAGCGAACCGGTGCGCGCCCAGGTGATCAGGTCATCGACGCCGGCGGTGATGAAGCCCTTGTCGGCGAGCTGCTGGGAGACGCCGTCGAAGAACGGGTCATGGGCGTCGGGGTTGTAGCCTTCGACGCTGGTGCGCGCGCCCACATTTGCGGGCAAGAGGGGGGCTTGGCCCCCCGGGCCGGCCGGAACGATCACTCCCATTCCAGGGCTCCCTTCTTCCACTCGTAGATGAAGCCCACCGTCAGAACGCCCAGGAAGCTCATCATCGACCAGAAGGCGAACTGGCCCATGGCGGCGGGCAGCTTCATCAGCGCCACCGCCCACGGGAACAGGAAGGCCACTTCGAGGTCGAAGATGATGAACAGGATCGAGACCAGGTAGAATCGCACGTCGAACTTCATCCGCGCGTCATCGAAGGCGTTGAAGCCGCACTCGTAGGAGGAGAGCTTCTCGGGGTCCGGCGCCTTGGGCGCGACGCCTGCGGCGAAGAGGATGAAGATGATGCCGAGCGCCGCCGCGATGCCTAGGAAGATCACGATGGGCAGGTACTGAAGCAGGAACGCGTTCATAGAGTCCTCGGGGAGTCGCGGGCCCTTCTAGACCACACCTCCGGCGGTTTCAAACGGGGCCTTGCTGCGGCGCGAAAAGGTCACGAACCGGTGGCCCTGAGCTCACAGAAAACGGCCTTGCGCGGGTGGCTGCGGCCGCATCTGCCGTTGACACGATTCCGGCCCGGACCTATCAGACGCCCCTCGCGTTTTGCGCGGGTCCAAGTTGCGGATGTAGCTCAGTTGGTTAGAGCGCCGGCCTGTCACGCCGGAGGTCGCGGGTTCAAGTCCCGTCATTCGCGCCACTTGCGCCGATCCCAGCCAGTCCCACCGTATTCGCCGACCCCGGCTCGTCCGCGACGCAGGCGAGGCCCCGATCGCTGGCGCGCTCTTCGCCAGGCTTCAGCACCGCCAGCGCGGCGCGGCGGCCTTTCACCCACCACTGCAGGCCATAGCCGGTGTAGCGCGCGCCGCTGTCCGCCGGCCCGAGCTTCAGGGTGTAGGCATGGTCCTTGTAGGTGACGACGGCGGTGGCGGGGTCCGGATAGCCGGCGACGATCGCCTGGCCGTCCGCGCAGTGGTAGGCCGTCACGCCGGCGTCGGGGTTGACCGCGCCACCGCCGGGAGCCGCGGCCGGCGGTTTCGGCTCGGCCGTCCGACCGTGGCAGCCCCCGAGCCCGATGAGCGCCAGGAACAGGAGCGGCGGCGCCCTGAGCTTGTGGTCCACGCCTTGCTCCCTGACCGGCTTCTCGGCCACCATGATTCGAGACCCCGAACACGATATCCCCGGTGCGAGGCGAAGGCATGGATGAAGCGACCCGCGCGCAGCACGTCGAAGCCATCCGCCGCGACGGCTACACCATCGTCGAGGACGCCATCGCGCCCGATCTGGTGGACGGCCTGAACGAGGCCCTGGCGCGCCTCGAGCGCGACCTGGGCGCGAAGCCGGCCGGCAACGGGTTCGAAGGTTGCCGGACGGTGCGGATCTACAACCTGCTGGCCCATGGCGCGCCGTTCGCCGAGGTCCCCGTCCACGCGTCGGTGCTGCCCATCGTCGAGGGCGTGCTGGACCCCGGCTGCCTGATCTCCTCCCTCTCGTCCATCGCGATCGACCCAGGCGAGACCGCCCAGCCGATCCATGCCGACGACCAGGTGATCCCGCTGGAGAAGCCGCACGCGCCGATCGTCTGCAATTCCATGTGGGCTCTGACCGACTTCACCGAGGCCAACGGCGCGACCCGCCTGGTCCCCGGCAGCCACCGCGAGCCGAACCCGGAATACGGCGGCGCCTACGAGACCATCGCCGCGGAGATGCCGAAGGGCAGCGTGCTGCTGTGGGACGGCGCACTCTGGCATGGCGGCGGCGCAAACCGCACCGACCGGCGGCGGACCGGCATCGCCATGAACTATTGCGCCGGCTTCATCCGCCAGCAGGAGAACCAGCAGCTCGGGCTCGACCCGCGGCTGGTGAAGGGCTTCCCGCCCCGCCTGCAGGAACTGGTCGGCTACGGCGTCTACCGCGGCCTGATCGGCCATATCGACAAGAGCAGTCCAGCTCAACGGCTCAATGGCGGCGGCGAGTTCCGTTCGATCTGGGAAGGCGGCTAGGTTGCGGGCCGCGCGCCGTCCATGGCCTCGTCGAAGAGGTCGAGCATGGCGCGCCACGATCGGCGGTCGGTCGGCTCGTGATACTCGAACCCGGGCATGCCGAGCGCGCCGACGTTCGGATTGGTGAAGCTGTGGCCAGCGCCGCCGTAGACGTTCATCCGCCAGTCCACGCCGCCGTCGGTCATCTCCTTCTCGAAGGCCAACCGCTGGTCTGGCGGGATGATCGGGTCGAGGGCGCCGATGCAGGTGAGAACCTTGGCGCGGATGTTCCTGGCGTCCTGCGGGCGGGAGGTGGCCAGGCCGCTGTGGAAGCCCACGACCGCCTTCAGGTCCGCGCCGCTTCGAGCCAGTTCCAGGACCGTGGTGCCCCCGAAGCAGTAGCCGATCGCCGCAAGCCGGGTCGTGTCGGTCTGCGGCTGGGCAGCCAGCACCGCCAGGGCCGCTGCGGCCCGCGCGCGGATGCCGCTGGGCTCGGCCATAAAGGCGGTGATCCGCGGCATGACCTCGTTGCGGTCCGCCAGCGGCTTGCCGTCGCCGTAATAATCCATGGCGAAGGCGACATAGCCCGCCTCGGCCAGCCGCCGGGCGATCGACTTGGTGAGGTCCACGAGGCCGCCGCCCTCTGGCGCGACCAGCACGCCGGGACGCTTGCCGGGCAGGGTCTCGTCGACCGCCAGCCAGCCGACCAGCCGGGCGCCGTCGGCATGGTATTCGATGTCCTCGGTCTTCATGCGCCGCCCCTTCAGGCTACCGGTTCGGTTTCCCTGGCCAGCACGAAGTCGTCCGGACTGGGGGCCAGCGACGCCCGCCAGTAGTCGATCAGGCCGAACGGCCAGTTCTGGCTGACCCGGCCGAACTCGTTCTTGTACCAGCTGGTGACGTTGGGCGAGCCCCAGGCCCACCCCTTGTTGGCGTCGTCGACCCGGATGTTGAAGGCGTCGTGGACGTCGGGCTTCACCTCGATGGCCTTGGAGCCGGTCTCGGCCAGCAGCCTGAGGCAGCCCACGATGTAGCGGACCGCGCACTCCGAGAAGAAGATGATCGAGCCGTTGACCACGATGTTGGTGTTGGGTCCGTAGATCATGAAGAAGTTGGGGAAACCCGGCACCGTCATGCCGAGGTAGGCGCGCGCGTCGCCGGCCCAGGTCTCGTGCAGATCGCGCCCGCCGCGGCCCTTCACCTTCAGGCCGGAAAGGAACTTCGAGGCGGTGAAGCCGGTGCCGTAGATCAGCACGTCGACCTCGTGCTCGGTCCCGTCGGCGGTGACCACGCCCCTGGGGGTGATCCTGGTGATCGCCTGGGTGATCAGCTCGACGTTCGGCCGCTTGAGCGCGCCCAGCCAGACACCGTTGTCGAGCACCGCCCGCTTGCCGCCCACCGGATAGGTGGGGACCACGTTGGGCAGCAGGTCCGGCCGGTCGGCGACCTGGGCGGCCAGGGCGGCGGCGGCCATCTCCCGCAGGCCGAGGTTGGCTTCGCCCACCGCCGTCGTCGGGCCGTCCCAGCCCTCGTCGGCCTTGACCATCGGCAGGAAGCCCTCGGTGGTCATCCAGAACAGCCAGAAGCGGTACCACTTGTCGTAATAGGGGATGTGCTCGAGCAGCCATTTCATGCCCTCGGGCACGTCCTCGTGGTAGTGCGGCACGGGCAGGCCCCAGGGCGGGGTGCGTTGGAAGACCTTCAGGTTCGCCACCTTCGGCGCGATCTCCGGCACGAACTGGTAGGCCGAGGCGCCGGTGCCGATCACCGCCACGCGCTTGCCGGCGAGGTCCACGTCGTGGCGCCATTCCGCCGAGTGGAAGGCCGGCCCCTCGAAGGTCCCGACGCCCTCGATCTGCGGGGTCCTCGGCTTGTTCAGCTGGCCGACGGCGGTGATCACGGCGTTGGCCTCGACGGTCTCGGCCCGGCCGTCCTTGCCGCGCAGCTCGACGCGCCAGAGCGAGCGGGCCTCGTCCCAGGCCAGGCTCTCGACGCGGGTCTCGAAGCGGATGTGCTTCTTCAGGTCGTACTTGGCCGCGACGCCGCGGAAGTATTTCAGCAGCTCCGGCTGCGGCGAGAAATACTGCGGCCAGGCGTGGTTCGGCTCGAAGGAGTAGCTGTACATGTGGTTGGAGTTGTCCACCCGGCAGCCCGGATAGGTGTTCACCAGCCAGGTGCCGCCGACGTCGGGGTTGGACTCCACGATCTCGAACGGCACGCCGGCCTGCGACAGGCGGACGCCGGCCAGCACGCCCGACATGCCCGCGCCGATCACCAGCACCTTCAGCTGGCGGGCGGCTTCCTTCAGCTGGGGCTGCTCGAACTGCGGGTCCTTGCTGCTCTTGCCGGAAATGGCGAGCTCATCGATCAGGAAATCCGCATAGACGTCCGGGATCGGCCCGCCGCCCACGAAGTCCATCATCCTGCGCAGCGTCGGCCTGTCCGGGCTCGCCGCGTTCACCGGACCGCCGGCCAGGAAGGCCTCGATCACGACCTTGGCCTTGGCGCGGATGTCGGCCTGGACCTCGTCCGACAAGCCCGGGTCGCCGCGGGAGAGCGGCGTGTAGACGGGCGTCCATTCCGGCTTCAGCCAACCCGGGTCGCCGGTCATGTGCACCATGGCCGCGAGCAGCGCCGGAAGGTGTGCGGCCTCCAGGGCCGGGTTGAGCTCGGCGTCGGACATGGTCGTTTCCCGCCAGGTTATCGTTGTTCAGCACCATGACTCGGCTCGACGGCGGCTGTCACCCGGAAAGCCGCTCCGCCTGACGGGCGCGGATGCGATCCATCACCGCGGGCGGCAGCGCCAGGCCCGAGGCGGCGAGGTTCTCCGCCAGGTGCGCCGGCCGGGTGGTGCCGATGACCGCTGAGGCGACGTTGGGGTTGGCCAGCACATAGGCGAGCGCGGCCTGTGGACCGGTCATCCCGGGCAGCCCGTTCAGGAAGCCGAAGCGGGCGCCTTGTCCGACCTCGCGCCGGTGCCTTAGGAGGCCCCGGGCGGCGTACCAGAGGTCGCGCGGGGCGCGCAGCTTGGCGACCTGCCAGCCGGTGTGGCCCATGGCCAGCGCCATGCCGGCCAGCACCCCCTTCCCGGCCGCCGCGGCCTGGGCGATCAGCGGCTCGCGCTCCGGGCGCAGCACGTTGTAATCTACCATCACCACGTCGAAGTCCGGCAGGCGCGCGACGTAGGCGATGACCGCGGGATCGAAGCTGTTCACCCCCAGTGCCCGGACCAGCCCCCTCGCCCTCAGATCTTGGAGCGCGCCACGCAAATCGTCAGTCAGCTCGGCGATCGCCGGGCCGTGCAGCTGCAGCAGCGGCAGGACCTCCAGCCCCAGGTTGCGCAGGCTGCGCTCGGCGCTGGCGACCACGGCCGTCGGTGAGAAGTCCCGCCCGACCCGCCCGCGGGCGGCGAAGGTGCCGGCTTTGCTGGCGACGACCAGGCCGGACGCATCGCGGCCCTTCAGCGCGCGGCCGAGCCTCGGCTCCGCATGGCCGCCGGAATAGCTCGCGCCGGTGTCGAAGAAGCTGACGCCGCCGTCGATGGCGGCGTGCACCAGCCGCTCGGCGACGGCTTCCGAGAACTGCGGCTTGCCCCACCAGCTGGCCGCGCCGAAGCCGATCTCCGAGACGGTCAGGCCCGTCCGGCCTAGCGGGCGGTAAATCATCGCCGCCTAGGGCGTCCGCTGGGCGTCGGCGATCGCTACGGTGCTCATGTCCGGCTCGGCGTCTTCGCTCACCAGCAGCAGGCGGCCGAACAGCAACCTCACGAGCACGAAGACCACGCCGGCGCCGCCGACCATGGCCACGTGGATCATCCAGAACTGCACCGGCGTCATCTTCTCGTAGAGCGTGCCGAGATAGCCCACGAGGATATTCCCTGCCCAGAGGTGCAGATAGTAGAAGCCGATCACCAAGCCCGCGATAGCCTTGGGCGCGGCCCGCGAAAACAGCGCAAGTCCGACCGGTAGGACATTGGCGAAGCCGATGTCGTTCAACAGGTGGAAGGCCAGCAACCAGTTGAAGCTGACCTTTTGGCCGGCCGGCGTCAGCGCCGCGCCCGCCGCCAAGCAGCCCACGCCGGCTGCTGCAAAAAAGCAGCCGATGGCGATCTTGCCGAGCTCGTCCGGCTCCGGGAACCGGGTCTTCCAGGCCCGCCAGAACATCACCATGCCCAGCAGGGTGGCGACGGAGACGATGGAGTCCACCGACAGCATCTGGCTGGTCAGTATCTGGATGCCCAGGAAATGCAGGTCGGCATTGGCTTGGGCCCACACCAGATAGCCGTTGTAGATCTGATTGTTGCCGACGATCGACAGCGCCAGCACCGGCAGGATGAGGGCCAGTAGCGCCAGCACAGCCACCTCGCGCTTGGTCAGCGCCGGCCGGGCAACCTTTTCCGCCTTGGCCTTGGCGCCGCGCGGAGGATCGGGGGGCAGGCGCTTCAGGCCGGAAAGGTAGATCACCAGGGCGATCAGCATGGCGACGCCCGCCGCGCCGAATCCATAGTGCCAGGCGATCCCCTGGCCGAGGTAGCCGGTGATCAGCGGGCCGAAAATCACGCCGCCGTTGATGCCCAGATAGAAGATCTGGAATCCGTCGGCCCGGCGGGTGTCGCCGGCCGCGTAGAGCGCACCGACCTGGGTGGCGATGTTGCCCTTCAGGCACCCGGCGCCGATCATCAGGCAGACCAACGCCAGCAGGAACGAGCCGTCGAAGGCCATCAGGAAGTGGCCGACCGCCATGATGCTCGCGCCGACGATGATCGTCCCGGTCCGCCCGACCCGGTCGGCGATCAGCCCGCCGAGCAAGGGGGTCAGATAGACGGTGCTCGAATAGACCAGATAGATCGCCGATGAGAGCTGCTGGTTCGAATAGTGCGCCCCGCCCGCGAACACCGCCTCCAGGATGGGGCGCAGAACGCTCAACCCGACGACGTGCTCGACATGGCCCGGCTTCAGCAACTGGCCATTCATATAGAGCACCAGCAGCGCGATCATCCCGTAGTAGGAGAAGCGCTCGAAGGCCTCGGTGATGGAGAGGTAAGCCAGCCCCTTGGGGTGGCCCAGGAAGGCACGATCGTCTGCGTCTGCGGTAACCGCGGTCATGGAATCCTCCCCAAGGACCGCGCAGATAGGCACGAAATCTCCCCGGGTGGGAAGCCGCCTCGTTTAGCGGGGCAGCGCCTTCGTCTCGCGCTCGACGATGGCCACGATCTCCTTCCAGGCGCGCGTCGTGGGGATCACAAGGTCGAAGTGACCCGCATCGGGGATGGCGACGACCTCGGCCTTGTCGCCCGCTTGCCGCACCTTCGCGGCATAGGCGAGACCCGTGTAAGGCGGCATGACGGAGTCGAAGACCCCGTGCACCATCACCACCTTCGCGCCGGTGGGCAGCAGCTCGGCCGGTGAGGTGTCGGCGTAGGGGGCCTTGCGGCCGGCGGTGTCGATCAGGCGATCGATCGTGTCGTCGCCGCAGGGCAGGCCGAAGGCCTTGCCCTGCCCCTTCAGGTCGCCGATCCCCGCCAGGCTGACGACCGCTCCGATCGCCAGCGGATCGGCGGTGT
>NZ_JAQGIZ010000083.1 GCF_028290885.1 Phenylobacterium sp. | reverse complement strand
CGGCAGATCGGCTTCACCATCATATCGCTGACCGTGTCGCTGATCGCGGTGCTGATCCCGCTGCTGTTCATGGGCGACGTGGTGGGCCGGCTGTTCCGCGAGTTCGCCATCACCCTGGCGATCACCATCCTGATCTCCGCCGTGGTCTCGCTGACGCTCACGCCGATGATGTCGGCTCGCTGGCTGAAGCGGGAGGAAATGGCGCGGCCGGGGACCATCGGCGCGCGCAGCAAGGCGGTCTTCGACAAGCTGATCGACCGCTACGACCACGCGCTCAACTGGGTGCTCGACAGGCAGACGTCGACCCTGCTGGTGGCGATCGCCACCTTCGCCTTTACCGTGCTGCTCTACGTGGTGATTCCCAAGGGGCTGTTTCCGGTCCAGGACACCGGCCAGCTGCAAGGCCGCACCCAGGCCTCGCAGACCGTCTCCTACGCGCGGATGGCGCAGCTGCAGCAGGCGGCGGTCAACGCCGTGCTGGCCGATCCCGAGGTCGCCAGCGTGAGCTCCTTCGTGGGCGTCGACGCCGCCAACAACGCGATGCTGCACACCGGCGACATGCTCATCAACCTGAAGCCGCACCACGGTTCGCAGGAGAAGCTGATACAGCGGTTGCGCGATCGCGTCGCCAAGACGCCCGGCATCGACCTCTATCTGCAGCCCACCCAGGACCTGACCGTCGACGCGGAGTCGGGACCCACCCTGTACCGGGTCTCGATCGAAGGCTCCAACACCGCCCAGGTGAACGCCTGGGCCGACAAGCTGGCCGCGGAGCTCGCCAACAGCCGCAAGGTGCGCAACGTCCTCTCCGGCGCCAGCGACCGCGGCCTCGCGGCCTATGTCGACATCGACCGCGACACCGCCGCGCGGCTGTCGATCACGCCGTCGACGATCGACGACGCCCTTTACAGCGCCTTCGGCCAGCGGATCGTCTCGACGATCTTCACGGAGACCAATCAGTACCGGGTGATCCTGGAGGCGCGGCGGGAGGACGCCACGCCGCAGACGCTGGGCGCGGTCCAGCTGCAGGCGACCGGCGGTTCGACCCCGCTGAGCGCGGTCGCCACGATCCGCGAACAGACCGCTCCCCTGCAGGTGAGCCACGTGGCTCAGTTCCCCGCCGCCACCGTCGGCTTCGACACCCAGCCGGGCGTGTCGCTGGGTGCGGCGGTGAGCGAGGTCCGTGCGGCGGCGCAGAAGATCGGCCAGCCGAACGGGATATCCATGACCTTCCTGGGCGCGGCCGGGGCCTACCAGCGCTCGCTGACCAACCAGCTGTGGCTGATCCTGGCGGCGGTGGTCTGCGTCTACATCGTGCTGGGGGTGCTCTACGAGAGCTACATCCACCCGCTGACAATCCTCTCCACCCTGCCCTCGGCCGGGGTCGGCGCCCTGCTGGCCCTGATGATCACCGGCAATGACCTCGGGGTCATCGGCATCATCGGCATCATCCTGCTGATCGGGATCGTGAAGAAGAACGCGATCATGATGATCGACTTCGCCATCGACGCGGAGCGCGAGCAGGGCAAGAGCCCGCGGGAGGCGATCCGCCAGGCCGCCCTGTTGCGCTTCCGGCCGATCCTGATGACCACGCTGGCGGCGCTGTTCGCGGCGATTCCGCTGATGTTGGGCATGGGTGTGGGCGCGGAGCTTCGGCGGCCTCTCGGCATCGCCATCTTCGGCGGGCTGATCGTGAGCCAGCTGCTGACCATGTTCACCACGCCGGTGGTCTATCTGGCCTTCGACCGGCTGGCCCCGCGCAAACTCCGCACCGGGGCCACGCAGGGCGAGCCCGACCCGGAGCTGGCGACGTGAACCTCTCCGCCCCTTTCATCCGCAGGCCGATCGCCACCGTCCTGCTGACCGTGGGCATCGCGCTCGCCGGGATCGGCGGCTTCTTCGTCCTGCCGGTCGCACCGCTGCCGCAGGTCGACTATCCGGCGATCGCGGTGTCGGCCAACCTGCCCGGCGCGAGCCCGCAGACCATGGCCACCAGCGTGGCCACCCCGCTGGAGCGCCGGCTGGGCACCATCGCCGGGCTCAACGAGATCACCTCGTCGAGTTCGAACGGCTCGACGCGCATCAGCCTGCAGTTCGACCTGAACCGCAACATCGACGGCGCGGCGCGGGAGGTGCAGGCGGCGATCAACGCCGCGCGGGTCGACCTGCCCCCGACGCTGCGCAGCAACCCCACCTATCGCAAGCGCAACGCCGCCGATCAGCCGGTGGTGATCCTGGCGCTGACCTCCGACACCAAGACGCCGGGCCAGATCTACGACGCGGTCTCCAACATCATCCAGCAACGCCTGTCGCAGGTGAATGGCGTCGGCGACGTGGAGATCGGCGGCGGTTCGTTGCCGGCGGTCCGCGTGGAAATCGCCCCCTTCTCGCTGAACCGCTACGGCGTCAGCCTGGAGGACGTCCGCGCCGCCATCCAGTCGGCCAACGCCAACCGGCCGAAGGGCACGGTCGAGGACGCCGGCCGGCGGTTTCAGATCTACACCAGCACGGGGGGACGTACGGCCGCCGACTACCGCAACCTGGTGGTGGCCTTCCGCAACGGCGCGCCGATCCGCCTGTCGGACGTCGCCGACGTCATCGACAGCGTCGCCGACACCCGCACGCTCGGCCTGTTCAACGGCCAGCCATCGATCATCGTCCTGGTGACGCAGCAGCCTGGCGCCAACGTCATCCAGACCGTCAACAGCGTCCGCGCCGTCGTGCCGGAGCTCGCCGCACAGCTGCCGGCCGACATCAAGCTGCAGGTCGCCTCCGACGCCACCACCAGCATCCGCGCCTCATTGCGCGAGATCGAGGTGACGCTGCTGATCTCGGTCGTGCTGGTGGTGCTGGTGGTGAGCGCCTTCCTGCGCAGCGGGCGAGCGACGATCATTCCGGCGGTCGCCACGGTGGTGTCCCTGCTGGGCACCTTCGGGGCCATGTACCTGCTCGGCTTCAGCCTCAACAACCTCAGCCTGATGGCGCTGACGGTGGGCGCCGGGTTCGTGGTCGACGACGCCATCGTGGTGCTGGAGAACACCAGCCGGCACGTGGAGGCCGGCATGAACCGCTTCGAGGCCGCTCTGCTGGGCGCGCGCGAGGTCGGCTTCACGGTGCTGTCGATGAGCGTCTCGCTGGTCGCGGTGTTCATCCCGCTGCTGTTCATGGGCGGCCAGGTGGGGCGCCTGTTCCGCGAATTCGCGGTGACCCTGTCGGCGGCGGTGATGATCTCGCTGGTGCTGTCGCTGACGACGACGCCGATGATGTGCGCCTACCTGCTCCGCTCGAAGGCCGAGCAGAAGCCGCCGGGCCGCGTTTCGCGCTTCTTCGAACGGGGCTTCAACGCCATGCACCGGTCCTACGAGAAGAGCCTGGACTTCGCGCTTTCGGCGCGGCCGCTGATGATGCTGATCCTTGCCGCGGTGATCGGGCTCAACGTCTACCTCTACACCGCCATCCCGAAGGGCTTTTTCCCGACCCAGGATTCCGGCCGGCTGAACGGCGGCCTGCGCGCCGACCAGTCGATCTCCTCGGAGGAGATGGGCCGGAAGATGCGCCAGCTGGTGGCGATCCTGATGCAGGACCCGGCGGTGGCGACGGTGGTGGGCTTCACCGGCGGCGGGCGGGCCGGCGGCGGCTTCCTTTCGGTCGACCTGAAGCCGCGCAGCCAGCGCAAGGTCGGCGGCCAGGCGGTGATCCAGCGCCTGCGGCCCAAGCTCGCCCAGGTGACCGGCGTCACCCTGTTCCTCAACCCGCAGCAAGACGTCCGCGCGGGCGGCCGCCAGGGCAACGCCACCTACCAGTACACGTTGAAATCCGACAACCCTCAGGACCTGAAGACCTGGGCCCAGAAGCTCAACGACGCCATGGCCGGGCACACCGACGTGATGACCGACGTCAACACCGACCAGCAGGACAACGGGATCGAGGCCTACGTCGACGTCGACCGCGACACGGCCGCGCGGCTCGGCGTAAATATGCTCGACGTGGACAATGCGCTCTACGACAGCTTCGGCCAGCGGCAGGTGGCCAACATCTACGAGGACCTGAACCAGTACACCGTGGTGATGGAGACCGCGCCGCAGTACAGCCGCGGGCCGGATGCGCTCGCCAGCGTCTATGTGCCGGCCAGCAATTCGATCTCCACCACGCCCACAGCCCCGAAGCCCGCGACCGAGAACGCGCGCGCCGTGGCCGCCGCCAACGAGGCCGCCAGCCAGACCAGTTCCGCCCTTGCGGCGCCGCAGACGTCCGGCGGGGCGACCGCCGCCAGCGGCGCCCCGGTCGCGAACACCGCCAACCCCGGCTCGCGCGACCCCGCGACCGGCAGCCCCCTGAACACCGCCGTGCGCCGGATGATCCCGATCACCGCCATCGCCCGGTTCTACAACCGCGCCGCGCCGACGGCGGTGAACCATCAGGACGCCGAGCTCGCCACCACGATCTCGTTCAACCTGGCGCCGGGCGCCTCGCTGAGCCACGCCCAGGCCGCCATCGCCCAGGCCGAGGCGGACATCGGCATGCCCAACAATGTGCGCGGCAGCTTCCAGGGCACGGCGCGGAGCTTCACCGAATCCCTGAAGCAGGAGCCGGTGCTGATCGCCGCCGCCCTGATCGCGATCTACATCGTGTTGGGCGTGCTCTACGAGAGCCTGGTGCACCCGATCACCGTGCTCTCGACGCTGCCCTCGGCGGGGGTGGGGGCGCTGCTGGCGCTGATGATCTTCAAGATGGAATTCTCGATCATCGCCCTGATCGGCATCTTCCTCTTGATCGGCCTGGTGAAGAAGAACGCCATCCTGATCATCGACTTCGCGCTCGACGGCCAGCGAAGCCGCGACCTGACGGCCGTCGAGGCGGTGCGCGAGGCCTGCCTGCTGCGCTTCCGGCCGATCCTGATGACCACCATGGCCGCGGGCCTGGGCGCCCTGCCGCTGGCGATCGGCTTCGGCGAGGGCTCGGAGCTGCGCCAGCCGCTGGGGGTGGCGATCATCGGCGGGCTGATCGCCAGCCAGTTTTTGACCCTGCTCACCACGCCGGTCGTCTACGTCTACATCGACAAGCTGCGCCGCCGCCGAGACGAGCGCTACCTCAGCCGCCACGGCGGCGAAAGCCAGGCCCAGCCCGCATGACGCACGCCCCGCTCCGCTCCGTGTCCATAGGGTTCCTGAGCGCCGTCGCGCTGGCCGGCTGCGCGGTCGGGCCCAACTATGTGCGGCCGTCCGCGCCGATCTCGCCTACCTTCAAGGAGGCGGCAGGCTGGTCCCCGGCAGCGCCTGCCGACACCCTCGACCGCGGCGACTGGTGGAGCCTGTTCGGCGACCCGACCCTGAGCGCCCTGGAGGCCAAGGTGCAGGTCTCCAACCAGAACATCATCGCCGCCGAGGCCGCCTACCGCGAGGCGCGTGCGGTGGTCAGCGAGCAGCGCGCGGCGCTGTTCCCCACCGTCGACCTGACCGGCGGCGGCACGAGGTCGGGTGGCGGCTCCGGCAGCGGCGGCTCCGTCGTCGGCGGCACGGTCACGGGCAGCGGCGGCAAGAGCACCACCCGTTACACCGCCAGCATCGGCGCGACCTGGGAGCCGGACGTCTGGGGCCGCATCCGGCGCACTATCGAGGGCGCCAAGGCCCTGGCGCAGGCCAGCGAAGCCGACCTGGCCGCCGCCCGGCTATCGGCCCAGGGCGAACTCGCCATCGACTACTTCGGCCTGCGCGAGACCGACGCCCAGATCGCCATCGACCAGGCGACGGTGGCGGCCTACCAGCGCTCGCTCCAGATCACCCAGAACCAATACAACGCCGGCACCGTGTCGAAGACCGACATGCTGCAAGCCCAGACCCAGCTCTACAACGCCCAGGCCGCCCTCACCGGCCTTGCGCAACAGCGGGCCGTCTTCGAACACGCCATCGCGGTCCTGACCGGCGAGGCGCCGGGGAACTTCACCCTGGCCCCCGCGCCCTGGATCGAGACCGTGCCGGACGTACCGCCGGGCGTGCCCTCGACCCTCTTGCAGCGGCGGCCGGACATCGCTGGGGCCGAGCGGCGGGTGCAGAACGCCAACGCCCAGATCGGCGTGCAGATCGCGGCCTACTTCCCGACCCTGACCTTGACCGGCTCCTACGGTTTCGCCGCCAGCGAGCTCGGCAGTCTGTTCTCAAGCGCCAACTCGCTGTGGAGCTACGGGGCCTCGATCGCCGAGACCCTGTTCGACGCCGGCGCCCGGCGGGCGCGGGTGAACGAGGCGAAGGCGACCCACGACCTGACGGTGGCGCAGTATCGCCAGGTGGTGCTGCTGGCGCTGGAGAACGTCGAGGATGAGCTGGCCACGACCAGGGTGCTGGCCCAGCAGATCGGCCTGCTCCGTCAGGCCTCGGCCTCGGCCGACCAGGCCGAGCAGATCTTCCTCAACCAGTATAAGGCCGGCACGGTCGCCTACACCACCGTGGTGGTCGCCCAGACCGCGGCCTACCAGGCCCGCCTCGCCGTCGTCCAGGCCGCCACCCAGCGGCAGACCACCGCCGTGGCCCTGATCCAGTCGCTCGGCGGCGGCTGGAAAACGCCGTGGGCGCCTGTCGCCCTCTCCTCACCCGCAGAAGAGAGGGACAAGGCCGCCGTGGCGAAATAGGCGGCCCTGAGGCCGCCCGCTACTTGCCGTCGACGGAGTAGGCCAGCAGCACGTTGACGCCGTTGGAGCCGACGCGGGCGGCGCCGTTGTTGCCGCTGGTGATGTAGACCATGCCGTTCGCGACGGTCGGGCCCATGCCGTCGATGCCGCCGCCGGGCTGGCCCTTGACGCCGTTGACGGTGTCGTAGGTCTGGGCGGTGGTCGAGTGCTCCCAGACGATCTTGCCCGTCCTCGCGTCATAGGCCCGGAACCAGCCGTCGAGGGCGCCTTCGAACACGAAGCCCGGGATGATCGCCGGCGCGGCGGATTGGCTGCGCGCGCAGCGGCTGGGCTTGCCCTTGTCGCTGGCGTAGACGCACGGCGCGTTGGGCGCCGGCGTCGACCAGGCGATGGCTCCGGTGGCCGGATCGAGGGCGTTGAGGCCGGGCCTGCCCGGCAGGGCGCCGGGATGGCCCTCCGAGAACAGCCGGCCGAGGTCGGAGACCGGCACGTAGACGCGGGCGTCGTCGGCGCCGATGCCCCACTCGACGCCGCCGAGCGCCGAGCCGGCGCCGACGGTGGTCTTCCAGAGCAGCGCGCCGGTGTCGGGGTTGAGACCGTAGGCGATGCCGGACTTCTGGCCGGCCACCAGCACCTGCTTGCCGCCCTTCAGCGTCATCAGGATCGGCGTCGCGCCGAAGTCGTAGTCGGGGCCCATCGGCGTCGGGCAGTTGCCTGACTGCGAGGCGGGCCCGCAGCCCATGACGAAGTTGTCCTTCTCGGTCACCTGGCGGCGCCAGCGGATGGCGCCGGTCTTGAGGTCGAGCGCCACCACGGCGTCGGCGCCGATCGTGTCGACGTCGGTGTAGCTGTCGCCGGTGACCGCGTAGACGAGGCCGCGCTTGCGGTCGATGGAGGGCGCGCTCCAGACCGCGGCGCCCGCCGGGCCCTGGACCTTGAGGCCGCCCTCCTTCTCGCGGATCACCCTGGAGGGCTCGCTGATCATCGAGGTCTTCCAGAGCAGCTTGCCGGTCTTGAGGTCGAGCGCGGCCACCGAGCCGCGGAAGGTGCAGCAGGCGTAGGCCTTGCTCATGGCCGCGGCCTCCTCGATCGAGGAGATCGGCACGATCAGGCGGTCGTCCGCCACCACCGGCGAGCCGGTGAGCACCGAGACCGGATGGGCCTCCAGCCGCTCGCTCCTCCACAGCTCCTTGCCGGTCTGGGCGTCGAAGGCGCGGACGACGCGGTCGCTCTGGCCGACGAAGGCAGCCCAGCCGCTGGGCGAGATCGGCGACTTGATGACAATGGGCGTGGTGCGGGCGACGAGGTCGTCGACCGACCAGTGGACGCAGCCGGTCTTCGCATCCAGGGCGTAGAACTTGCCCGAGCGGTTGGTGACGAACAGCCAGTCGCCGACCACCGTGGGCTGGCCGCCGCCGGTCATGGAGAAGGCCCACTTGACCTTCAGCCGCGGGATGTCCGCCGCGGTCAGGCCGGGGCTGCGCTGGAAGCGGCTGGCGCGGTCGTCGATGCCGGTGGAGGCCCAGTCGCCGGGCGTGGCGCGGATCGGCGGATTTGAGGCGCACTTCGGATCGGTCCCGATCGGACCTGTCTTGATGGCGACCTGCGGCATCTCCTCGCCGTTCGCACGCCCCACGGTCCGCGGGGGCTCCGCCGAGGTCAGGTAGGTGGCCACGGCCTGGATCTGGTCGGGGGTGAGCCCTTGGGCCATGGGGACCATGATGCCGCTGGTCAGCGCCCGGACGATGTCGCCCGACGGGCGCTGGGCAAGCTGGTCGCGGCCGGGCGCGCGCTCGACCGCCGGCTCGTGGCAGGCCTTGCAGCGGGTCTCGAAGACCTGCTGCCCCGAGGCGGCGGCCGGCTGGGCCTCAGCCGAACTCCAGGACGTAACGACGGCGAGGCCCGCCAGGGCGAACCCTGCGAGCCATGTGCGAATTGACGGCAACCTTGTATCCCCCGTACCGTGTTTTCTGTTTCTGCCAGCGCAGAATGCACCGTGCGGCGTGCGTTGTCAGGCCCGAAGACGCTCGAGCGCATCGCGGTATCGCGCCTCGATCGCGTCGCGCGCCAGGTGGCGGCCGTCGGCGACAACCTTGCGGCCGCGGCGCCAGACGCAGTCCACCACCGGACGCCGCGCGGCGAACACCCAGCGGCCGAGGATTTCGTCGGGCGTGGATCCCGTCAGCGATGGATCGCGGTCGTCGAGGCTGATGAAGGTGGCTGCGGCGCCGGGGCTCAGGCTGTCCATCGGCACGGCCAGGGCCTGCGCCCCGCCGGCGACGGCCGCGGCATAGATCCGGTCCGCCGTACCCTGGCCGGCCGAAGAGCCCAGGACATTGCGTTCGAGGCGCAGCAGGCGTTGCCCGTATTCCAGCAGCCTCAGCTCCTGGGCGGCGTCGATCAGCACATTCGAGTCCGATCCGATCCCGAAACGGCCGTCCAGGGCGAGGAACGTGGCGGCCGGAAAGACGCCGTCGCCCAGATTGGCTTCGGTGATCGGACAGAGCCCGACCACCGCGCCGCTGGCGGCCACCAGGGCTAGCTCGCCGGCCTCGGCGTGGGTGGCGTGAACCAGGCACCAGCGCGCGTCCACCGGCTGGTTCTGCATCAGCCAGGCCAGCGGGCGCAGGCCGGACCAGGCCAAGCAATCCTCGACCTCCTGGGTCTGCTCGGCGATGTGGATGTGGATCGGAGTGTCCGGCTTGAGCCGCACCAGGCCGTCGAGCGCCTCGGGCGTTAGGGCCCGCAGGCTGTGCGGGGCGATTCCCAGCCGCCCATCCTCGAGGCCTGCCAGCGCGCGGCCCGAAGCCTCCAGCAGCCGGGCATAGCTGTCCAGGTCGTGGATGAACCGGCGCTGACCCTCGCCCGGCGCAAGTCCGCCAAGGCCGGCGTTGGCGTAATAGACCGGCAGCAGGGTCAGGCCGATGCCGGTCGTCGCCGCCGCCGCGGCCAGGCCGGCGGCCATCTCGGCCGGATTGCCGAACGGCGTCCCGTCGCGGTCGTGATGCACGTAGTGGAACTCGCCCACCCGCACGAAACCGCCTTCCAGCATTTCTGCATAGGCCAGCGCGGCGATGGCCTCCAGATCCGGCGGAGTGATCGCCTGCGCCAGGGCGTACATCTGCGTGCGCCAGCTCCAGAAGTTGTCGCGCGCCGCGCCGCGCCGCTCGGTCCGCCCCGCCATCGCGCGCTGGAAGGCGTGGCTATGCAGGTTGGGCAGGCCGGGCAGGCCGAAGCCGTGGATCTCGTCGCCGCCTTCCGGCGCGACACCCGCTTGCACCGCGAGGATATCGGCGCCTTCGATCACCAGGCGCACGCGCTCCGCCCAGCCGTTCGGCAGCAGTGCGGCGCGGAACCAGAGTCGAGTCATTTCCATCCCCGGGGTGGTCGAAATGCGCTGGCGTACTCTTTATGACTAGACAAATAAGGGCGCCACTTCCATCACCATGCCCGGCAAGGGGAGCCGCGCTGACCATGCAATGCGATCGCATCTGGCGAAACGCCCGTCTGGCCACCCTCGCGCCCGGCCCAGGGCTGGGGGCGGTCGAAGACGGCGTTCTGGCCAGCCGTGACGGCCGCATCGTCTTCGCCGGCGCGCGCGGAGACGGCCCCCCCGATTTGGACGCGCCGGAGGTCGTCGACTGCCACGGGCGCTGGATCACGCCGGGGCTGATCGATCCCCACACCCACCTGATCTTCGCCGGCGACCGCGCCCATGAGTTTGAGCTGCGCCTGGCGGGCGCGAGCTATGAGGAGATCGCCCGCGCGGGCGGCGGCATCGTCTCCACCATGGCCGCCACCCGCGCCGCCTCGCAGGCCGAGCTGGTGGAGAGCGCCCTGCCCCGCCTCGACGCCCTGATCGCCGAGGGCGCCACGACGATCGAGGTGAAGTCCGGCTACGGCCTGGCGTTGGAGCCGGAGCTCAGGTCGCTGCGCGCGGCCCGGGAGCTGGCGCGGCGCCGGCCGGTCGCCGTCCGCACCACCTTCCTCGGCGCCCACGCCTTGCCGCCGGAATTCGCGGGCGATCCCGACGGCTATGTCGACCTCGTGTGCCGCGAGATGATCCCCGCGGTGGCCGCCGAGGGCCTGGCCGACGCGGTCGACGCCTTCTGCGAGGGGATCGGCTTCACGCCGGCCCAGACCCGGCGCGTCTTCGAGGCCGCCTGCGCGCACGGCCTCCCGGTCAAGCTGCACGCCGAGCAGCTCTCCAACCTGCACGGCGCGGCGCTGGCCGCCGAGTTCGGCGCCCTCTCGGCCGACCACCTGGAGCACCTGGACGAGGCCGGCGTCGCGGCGATGGCCGCGGCCGGAACGGTCGCCACCCTGCTGCCCGGCGCCTACTATTTCGTCCGCGAGACGCAAGCTCCGCCAATCGCCGCCCTGCGCGCGGCCGGGGTCCCCATGGCGTTGGCCACCGACTGCAATCCGGGGACCGCGCCGCTCACCTCGCTGCTGCTGGTCATGAACATGGCCGCCACCCTGTTCCGCATGACGGTGGATGAGTGCGTGGCCGGGGTGACGCGCGAGGCGGCCCGGGCGCTCGGCCTTGTGGAGGACGTCGGGACCCTGGAGGCCGGCAAGCGCTGCGACCTGGCGATCTGGAACATCGAGCGGCCAGCGGAGCTGGTCTACCGCATGGGCTTCAACCCGCTGCATGCACGCGTGTTCGGAGGGGTGGGATGACGAAGCTGACGCTGAAGCCGGGCCAGGTCGGGCTGGCGGACTGGCGGGCGGTCTATCGCGGAGCCGAGACGCGCCTGGATCCCGCGGCCCAGCCGGCGATCGCCGAGAGCGCCGCGGCGGTGGCGCGCATCCTGGCCAAGGGCGAGCCGGTCTATGGCATCAACACCGGCTTCGGGAAGCTGGCCAGCGTGCGGATCGAGGCCGGCGACCTGGCGGCGCTGCAGCGGAACATCGTGCTGTCGCATGCGGCCGGGGTGGGCGAGCCGACGCCGATTCCGATCGTGCGGCTGATGCTCGCCCTGAAGCTGGCGAGCCTGGCCCAGGGCGCGTCCGGCGTGCAGCCGCAGACCATGGCCCTGCTGGAAGCCTTGCTGGCCGAGGGCCTGACCCCGGTGATCCCGGGACAGGGCTCGGTGGGCGCGTCCGGCGACCTGGCCCCACTGGCCCACATGGCCGCGGCCATGATCGGGGTCGGCGAAATCTTCGTCGGGACGGTGCGCAAGCCGGCGGCCGAGGCCCTGGCGGAGGCCGGTCTCCAGCCCCTCGTCCTGGGCCCGAAGGAAGGGCTCGCCTTGCTGAACGGCACGCAGTTCTCCACCGCCCATGCGCTGGCGGCGCTGTTCGAGGCCGAGGTGCTGTTCCGCTCGGCCCTGGTCACCGGCGCGCTCTCGACCGAGGCGGCCAAGGGTTCGGACACCCCCTTCGACCACCGCATCCACGTCCTGCGCCGCCAGCCCGGCCAGATCGAGGCCGCCGACGCGCTCCGCGGCCTGATGGCCGGATCGGCGATCCGCGCCTCCCACCTGAAGGACGATGCGCGGGTGCAGGACCCCTATTGCCTGCGGTGCCAGCCGCAGGTGATGGGCGCCGCCCTCGATGTCTTGCGCCAGGCGGCGGCGACCCTGGCGTTCGAAGCCAACGGCGTGTCGGACAATCCGCTGATCTTCCCGGACACCGACGAGGCGCTCTCCGGCGGCAACTTCCACGCCGAGCCGGTGGCCTTCGCCGCCGACATGATCGCGCTGGCGGTCTGCGAGATCGGCTCACTGGCCGAGCGGCGGGTCGCCATGCTGGTGGACCCGGCGCTGTCGGGGCTGCCGGCCTTCCTGACCCCCAAGCCCGGCCTCAACTCGGGCTTCATGATCCCGCAGGTCACCGCCGCCGCCCTGGTGTCGGAGAACAAGCAGAAGGCCTATCCGGCCAGCGTCGATTCGATCCCCACCTCGGCTAACCAGGAGGACCACGTCTCCATGGCCGCCCACGGCGCGCGACGGCTGCTGGGCATGGTGGAGAACGCCACCGCCGTGGTCGGGATCGAGCTCTTGGCGGCGGCGCAAGGGTGCGACTTCCACGCGCCGCTGAAGTCCAGCGCGCCCCTGGAGGCGGTGCGCGCCCTGGTCCGCAGCCGGGTGCCGCACCTCGACGACGATCGTCACTTCCATCCCGACATCGCCCAGGCGCTGGAGCTGGTGCGGTCCGGCGCGGTGGCGCAGGCCGTCGCCGGGGCGGCGCTGCCGGGGATCGCCGAATGAGCCCGCCATGGCTGGAGGTCCATCGCGGCGAAGCCCCCCTGGTGGTGAGTTTCCCACACACCGGCGCCGAGCTGCCCGCCGACCTGGAAGCCGCCTACGTCTCCCCCTGGCTGGCGCGCAAGGACGCCGACTGGTGGCTCGACCGGCTCTACGACTTCGCGGCCGACCTGGGCGCCACCACGGTGCGCACGCGAATCTCGCGCAGCGTCATCGACGTGAACCGCGACCCGTCCGGCGCCTCGCTCTATCCCGGCCAGACGACCACCGGGCTTTGCCCTGACACCACCTTCGACGGCGAGGCGCTCTATCGCGACGCCGCGCCGGACGAGGCCGAGATCGCGCGGCGCCGCGCGGCCTATTTCGAGCCCTACCACGCCGCCCTGGAGGGCGAGCTGGATCGCCTGCGGGCGGCCCGCGGCAAGGTCGCGCTGTACGAGGCTCACTCGATCCGCTCGGTGATCCCGCGCCTGTTCGAGGGCAAGCTGCCGAACTTCAATGTGGGAACCAATTCCGGCGCCAGCTGCGACCCGGGGCTGACGGCGCGCGTGGAAGCCGCCTGTGGCGGCGGCGGCTTCAGCCGGGTGACGGACGGCCGCTTCAAGGGCGGTTGGACGACCCGCCGCTACGGTCGGCCGGAGACGGGAGTCCACGCCATCCAGATGGAGCTGGCCTGCCGCGGCTACATGGACGAGCCGAGCGATCCGCCGATGCCCGAGACCTGGCCGCCGCCCTATTCCGCCACCCGCGCCGCGCCGATGCGCGTGGCGCTCGTCCGTGTCCTGAAGGCCTGTCTCGCCTTCGCCGAAGCCTGAGTCCCGATGACCCGTATCGACAACACCCGCACCGTCCGCCCCGCCACCGGCACGCAGCTGTCCGCCAAGAGCTGGCTCACCGAAGCGCCGCTCCGCATGCTGATGAACAACCTGCATCCCGATGTCGCCGAGCGGCCCGAGGAGCTGGTCGTCTATGGCGGCATCGGCCGCGCGGCCCGCGACTGGGAGAGCTTCGATAAGATCGTCGAGACCCTGCGCCGGCTGGAGGACGACGAGACCCTGCTGGTGCAGTCGGGCAAGCCGGTGGGCGTGTTCAAGACCCACGCCGATGCGCCGCGCGTGCTGATCGCCAATTCCAACCTGGTGCCCCGCTGGGCGACCTGGGAGCACTTCAACGAACTCGATCGCAAGGGCCTGGCCATGTACGGCCAGATGACCGCCGGCTCCTGGATCTATATCGGCGCCCAGGGGATCGTGCAGGGCACCTACGAGACCTTCGTCGAGATGGGGCGCCAGCACTATGCCGGCGACCTTTCCGGCCGCTGGCTGCTGACCGCGGGCCTGGGCGGCATGGGCGGCGCCCAGCCGCTGGCGGCGGTGATGGCCGGCGCCTCGTGCCTGGCCATCGAGTGCCAGCCCTCGCGGATCGAGATGCGCCTGCGCACCGGCTATCTCGACCGCGCCACGGAGAGCCTCGACGAGGCGCTGGAGATCGTCGCCAGGTCCTGCCGCGACAAGGCCCCGGTCTCGGTGGGCCTGTTGGGCAACGCCGCCGAGCTGCTGCCGGACCTCTACGCCCGCGGCGTCCGGCCCGACCTCCTGACCGACCAGACCTCCGCCCACGACCCGATCAACGGCTACCTGCCCAAGGGCTGGACCCTGGAGCGCTGGGCGGCCATGCGCGAGCAGGATCCCAGGCAGGTGGAGGAGGCCGCCCGCGCCTCGATGGCCGAGCACGTCCAGGCCATGCTGGACTTCCAGGCGGCCGGCGTCCCGACCGTCGACTACGGCAACAATATCCGCCAGATGGCCAAGGAGGCCGGCGTCGCCAACGCCTTCGACTTCCCGGGCTTCGTGCCGGCCTATATCCGCCCGCTGTTCTGCCGCGGGGTCGGGCCGTTCCGCTGGGTGGCGCTGTCCGGGGATCCGGAAGACATCGCCCGCACCGACGCCAAGGTGAAGCAGCTGATCCCCGACGACCCGCACCTGCACAACTGGCTCGACATGGCCGCCCGCAGGATCAAGTTCCAGGGCCTGCCGGCGCGCATCTGCTGGGTGGGCCTGGGCGATCGGGACCGGCTGGGCCTGGCCTTCAACGCGATGGTGGCCTCGGGCGAGCTGAAGGCGCCCATCGTCATCGGCCGCGACCACCTCGACTCCGGCTCGGTCGCCTCCCCCAACCGGGAGACCGAGGCCATGCGCGACGGCTCCGACGCGGTCTCCGACTGGCCGCTGCTCAACGCGCTGCTGAACACTGCCTCGGGCGCCACCTGGGTCTCGCTGCACCACGGCGGCGGGGTCGGCATGGGCTTTTCGCAGCATGCGGGCATGGTGATCGTCTGCGACGGCACCGAGGCCGCCGCCAAAAGGATCGCCAGGGTCCTGTGGAACGACCCGGCCACCGGCGTCATGCGCCACGCCGACGCCGGCTACGACATCGCCCTGCAAGTCGCCCGCGAAAAGGGATTGGACCTGCCGGGCATCCTGGGATGACGCTGCGCGTCCTGGCGGCAGCCGATCGCCAGGCTGTCCCCTGGAAGAACGGCGGCGGCGTCACCCGCGAGATCGCCGCCTATCCGACCGGATCGGACTT